>JAGGZV010000012.1 GCA_021161835.1 Thermotogae bacterium
CCTGACCTGCCAGTAGTATTTATTTCCCCATTCCAGAGGTGCGGAATCTTCCCCCACCTTCATCGATTCGGTGTTGACACGCCCGGTTATCACGGGAGTAGCCGGATCTCCGGAAGCATCACACGAAGTTGCGATCACCACTTCATAGATGTAGTAATCGGAAGGCGGTTTGTTCACAACGGACCAGCTCAACGCTGGAACTATGTCCTCGATCATCCCTTTCGAAGGTTCAAGGCTCTCCACCCTCACATCGCCGAAAACCAGCAACTTCAACGGTGTCGATTCGTATGTGACGGTCTCACCATGGGGATGCTCTTCCACGCAGCGCAGCCTTATCAACACCGCATCGTTGTGATAACCGGAAAGATCCAGATCCACGGAATATTCATTCACATCGGGAGAGTATGCACCGGTTGCCAGCAATGTGTCACCCGCCATCACCTGGAAAATGGCCACCTCGTTGAAACGGCCGTTAACATTCCAGCTCAGGCGTACCCCATCGTCCACCACATCACCACTGGCAGGCGAAGTTATCCAAAAGACCGGGGTGGAAGGAGTGGTGAAAGAGGAAACATCGCTCTCGTACCATCCTATCTCCGTACCAAGACTGTCCTTTTCAACGATCTTCACCTTCCAGTAATACGTTCTGTTCCACTTCAAAGGCGATGTATCCACGCCGAATCTGACGGAGTTTCTATCAACACCCAGGGAAATGGGCGTCGCACTCTCGTTGATCACAGCGTTCTTGTTTTCGTTCACATAGACATATACACTGCCGTTGAGCATTGCCCTGGAAAGTTCCCAGGACAACACCGGTGTGGTATCCTCGACACCCGCACCCTGCGAAACTTTCAACGACACCCTGGTTATCGAAACACATCCAACGATCAACAAAACAACACACAGCAGATAAATGTTTCCTTTCATGAACACATGTTTCACTTTCCCACATCCCCCGCATACAGGATTCAGGGTTTGAAACTACCCGGAGGTGTCACAACGGGAACACCCAGGAAGTTCTCCAGGTCTCTCTTATAAACCCGCACAACCGCTATCACCATCAATTTTTCCCTGTCCTCGTACCATTCCAGAACTCTCATACCACGAACGAAGGCGTTGAAACTCTCCCTTGAAATCTTCTTGGTGAGCATGTAATCCTCAACGGTGGATCCACCTTCTATGGTGAAACCCACGAGTGTTTTGACGGCCAGCGTATAGGCCTCATTTATGGCCACATCCTTGGCCTTGAGAAGCGCCAGCTGGTAACTTTCACCCTGCTTGTACATAATGGGAGCATACCCATAAAAATCCCAGTAAGCTCTGGTCTCAACCGTTGTAACGACTCCACCGGGCATGCTTGGCTGAGAAGCCGAGCATCCGAAGAACCATACGAGTCCTGCCAGTAACATCAACGAAAAAATCACCTTTTTCATGAGCTCACCCCCTCGAGTTTCACTTCAATGGTACCACTTGTGAGCATGAGTTCCTTCACCCTGTAAGTGAAACCCAGCTGCTCAGCGAGTCTCTCCATTATCCAGTCTATGGGTGCAACTATCTCCATATCCAGCTCACCCGTCCTGCTTTCATCGTTGAAAGAGCGTGGGAACACACCCTTAACGAAGGAAAGATGCTTGAGACCTTCCGATATGGCTTTGTACAGTTCGTAATCTATTCCCTGCAATTTGAGTGTGAAGGGTATGCCACCCGCGGCCATCTCCAGCCAGTCTTCGAGTATCTTGTCCGCCAACCTTCTGGCACCGAATTTCGCCACTTCTTTCACCGCCTTCGAACGTGCAACATCCTGCGAAAGATCGGCGGCGGAATCTTCCAGATTTTCGGCATACACCACGTTCGCGGAACCTGTCCAGATCGCTTTGAGCTCCATGCGCGCACGCGAAGAATTCAAACCGTATCCCAGTATATCTCCCAGATCTTCGGTTTCCACGCTTCCCAGTACGAGGAGATCAACTTTCAACGCTTCACCCGCCCTTTTCAGCGCCCGTGGTGACAGCATCATGAGTTCTTTCAGGTATCCCTTTATCTCGTTGAGCGTTGGAGATACGATGTAAAACCCCTTCCTGTTTAACTCTCCCGATATCGCTGTGACGGCCGTGGTGGATATACCTCCACCTCTTTCGACTATCACGACTCCCACACGGGGTTTGTTCATCATGCGTATGAGCGCTTCCACGTCATCTCCCACACTTTCTTCCACATAGGCCTCTATCTTCACCCAGACCAGACCGCTGGGATCCACTCCCTGCTCCAGAATGCTGTAGCTCTTCACGTAACCTCTGGTCTTGGTGAAGGTGCTCTTGTCCAGAAGGGTGTAGTTCGCCACAATGGTTCTGCCCGTTATGGCAAAACCCACCGCCTGCTGGATGGCTCGCAAAATTGCGTCCTTTTCTGCTTCTTCCACGTTCAAACCGTATCCCATCGTTTCCACTCTTATCCCGGTGGGAACATTCACAGCGGGTTCATGGGTTTCGATGCTTTTCGCTACTGGAATTTCCTGACTTCCAACACCTCCTCCACACCCTATCAACAGCAGTATCATCGAAGAGAACAAAAAGTGAAAAACCCATCTTTTCACCGTTTCTCACCCCTTCTTCAGGCTCCTTATCATCCTCTCCAGATGATTCACCGCTTCAGGAATTTTCTCCGGCTTTTTACCGCCAGCCTGTGCAAAATCGGGTCTGCCACCTCCACCGCCTCCCAGGATCTTCGCGAGTTCGGCTGCTATTTTACCGGCATGGAGCATATCGACAAGTTCTTTACTCACACGAACCACGAAACTCACGGAGCCTTCGTTCCTGTTGAAGACCACACCCACGCCCTTTCCCAGCTTGCTCAACAGTGTGTCGGAGGCATTGCGGAGTAGCTGCGCATCTTTGCCCTCGAACACCACCCATGCCATCTTCACGCCATCGAATTCCTGCGCCTTCGAAACGGCTTCATCTATCTCCAGGTTCATCGTTTTCCCTTCCAGCTGTTTCAACTTCCTGAGCAACTCTCTGTTCTCGGAGATGATCTTTTCCACCCTGCCGATAACTTCCTCTCTTCGCACCTCCAGAATCTCCGATAGACTCCTCAACAGCTCCTCATCATCTCTGAGAAGGTTCAATACACTCAGACCGGTCAAAGCCTCTATTCTTCTCACTCCACTCGAAATCGAGCTTTCGGAAACTATCTTGAAGAGCCCTATCTGTCCCGTGCGTTCAACGTGTGTTCCACCACACAACTCGGCGCTGAAATTTCCTATCTTGACCACACGTACCACATCACCGTATTTTTCCTCGAACAACGCTATAACGTCATCCTGAAGAGCTTCCTCCACACCCTTTTCTTCCATAACCACTGGAATATCCTCCAGAATTTTGAGATTCACCATATTTTCGACCTCAACGAGTTCTTCCCTGTTCAGCGGTTTGTGATGGGTGAAATCGAATCGCAGACGGTCCGGCGCCACGAGTGATCCGGCTTGTTTCACATGCTCTCCCAGCACCTTTCTGAGTGCAGCATGCAACAGATGTGTGGCAGTGTGATTTCTCATTATAGCTCTGCGCCTGCACTCATCCACACGCAACCTGGCCGTTTGTCCTTTGGATATCTTTCCCCGCGTAATCTCCACAACATGGGTTATGAGATTCTCACCCACGCTACGAACATCGTGGACGAGGGCTTCACCAGTATCCGTCATGATCCTGCCCGTGTCCGCTACCTGTCCACCTTTCTCCGGGTAAAAGGGGGTGGATCTGAAGAACAGTTCCCCTCGTTCGCCTTCGACGAGCTCGTCCACGAGAAGATCCTCATGGAGCAGGTACTCCACCTTCCCTTCATCCTCCAGTTTTTCGTATCCGGTGAACTGGGTTCTCATCGTGTCCGAGAGGCTCACATAAATTTCCCTGGATTCGGCGAATTCCCTTTCTCCCCTCGCCTTTCTCGCACGTTCACGCTGCATCTTCATCAGCTTCTCAAATCCTTCCATGTCGACCTCGATACCACGCTCTTTTGCCATCTCAAGAGTGAGATCGACGGGAAAGCCGAAAGTATCGTACAACTTGAAAACCTCATCACCTTTTATGAATCCTTCACTCGCGATCTTCTCAAAATACTCGCTACCCCGTTCCAGAGTTCTCAGGAACCGCTCTTCTTCCGCCTTCGTTACATCCAGTATCAGTTTCTTCCTCTCCACGAGTTCCGGATAAATTCCTCCCATTTTTTCCACCACGGAAGCCACTATCTCATGAACGAATGGTTTTCTCATGCCAAGCAAATACCCGTATCTTTGAGCGCGTCTTATCAACCTTCTCAACACGTAACCCCTGCCCTCGTTGGAAGGAAAAACACCTTCACCTATCACGAAGGCGATTGCACGTGAATGATCGGCAATAACACGCATGGCAACATCGTTTTCTCCTCCGTACACAACACCCGTGATTGAGGAAATCTTCTCCATGATGGGAGCAAAAAGATCGGTGGCGAAGTTATCGGTTTTACCTTGCATCACCGCAGCTATACGCTCGAGTCCAGCTCCCGTGTCTATGTTCTTCCTCGGGAGCGGGTGATACTCACCCTTATCGTCCTTGTACAGCTCCGTGAACACCAGATTCCATATTTCGAGGAAACGGCCACAATCGCACGCGGGTGAACAACTGGAAGGGTCAGGACATTCATCGGTTACTCCTGTATCGTAGAATATTTCGGAATCCGGACCACATGGCCCGGTGGGACCAGCTGGTCCCCAGAAATTGTCTTCCTTTCCCATACGCACGATCTTGTACTCGGGAACCCCCACCACATCCTTCCAAATACTGTAAGACTCCTCATCTTCTTCGTACACTGAAACCCACAATCTATCTTCAGGAATTCCGAGGATCTGGGTGACGTATTCCCATGCCCACTGTATGGCCTCTTTTTTGAAATAATCACCGAATGAGAAATTTCCCAGCATCTCGAAAAACGTGTGATGACGTGGGGTTTTGCCAACATTTTCTATATCTACCGTTCTCAAACACTTCTGGCATGTGGCAACCCTGGGATACACCGGCTCCACCTTACCCCAGAAAACGGGCTTGAACGGCACCATCCCCGCGACGGTGAAGAGCAGCTGCGGATCGTTGGGAACCAGCGAAGCACTGGGAAGAATCTTGTGATCCTTCTTCCGGAAAAATTCGAGAAAAGAGCTCCTTATCTCCTCGGACGACATGTATTTCAAAGCTATTACCTCCCCGCAAGATTATACCAATTCAGAAACTCTGAACGAGTCCTCTGGTCAGGAGATCCCAGCCGTTCACAGCCACGAACAGCAACACCTTGAAAGGCAAAGATATGAGTATGGGTGGAACCATTATCATACCCATGGCAAGCAGTATACTCGCCACCAGCATGTCTATCAATATGAAGGGCAGATAGAGTATTATACCCATCTTGAACGCTATCTCCAGTTCACCCAGGACGAACGCGGGTATGAGGATGGAAGGAGGAGCGTCAGACAGTTCCTCGATTTTCATATTCAGCGTTTCAGCCAGCATGAAAACGTTATCCTCGTTTCTGTGTACTTTCAGCTGTCTTATCATGAATTGACGTACGGGCTCGTAAACGCGGACGAACATCTCCTTGTACGATATCTCTCCATCCAGATAGGGTTTTATACCATCGTTGTATACCTGACTCCAGACGGGTTGCATGATGAGAAAGGTCAGAAACAGAGCCAATCCTATAAGAACCTGGTTTGGCGGCGACTGTCTCGTACCCAATCCGTTTCTCAAAAAAGAAAAGACAACTATTATTCGAGTGAAAGAGGTGAAAAGCAAAAGTATCGAAGGTGCAACGGTGAGAACTGTCAGCAGCAGAAGGATCTCCAGCGTCAGAACCAGATCGGAGGGTTTCTCAGCGGGTGATATCCCTATGCTTATCCTGGGAAACCCTTCCTGTGCAAAGCCAAAAGTCGTAATCAAAAAAATGAGCGCTATTAAATATATATTTCTCCGCATTATTTCATCTTCTCCAGCTTATCCATTTCTTCCTTGAGAAACTTCTTACCAAGCTTTGAAAACAGCACGGAAGCAAAAGTGGAAGGATGTGACTCGAAAATGCTTTTCTCATCTTCCTCGAGCTTCTTCAACACCAGCACAGACGATTGCGTGACGATCAGTGCATAGAAGTCATCCACAAACCGCAGAACAATCAATTTCAAATTTCTGTCCAGCAGAAATCGCGCCATAACGGCCACCGTACCCCTTGCACTGCTGGAAACTTTCTGCAAGAAAAAATTCCGTACAAACCATGCTATGAAGAAGACCACGAATACGAATATAATGGCGAGGGAAAACCATATTAGTATCGAACCAAAACCTCCTAAACCAGCGGCATTATCAGTAGCGGGAAGGGTGGCCGTTCCCGATCACTCCCTGGTTACCTTTGCCAGAGCTTCCACAACCCTTGAATGCTGGAAGGGTTTAACTATGAAATCTTTCGCCCCGGCCTGTATGGCTTCTATCACCATGGATTGCTGCCCCATAGCGCTACAAACGATTATTTTAGCTTCCGGGTCTATTTCCCGTATCTTTTTGATCGCCTGTATACCATCCATTTCGGGCATGGTTATGTCCATCGTAACCACATCGGGTTTGAGCTCTCTGTACTTCTCAACCGCTTCCACCCCATTGGCTGCTTCGCCGGCAACTTCGTATCCTGCCTTCGTGATGATATCCCTCAGGAGCATTCTCATGAAAGCAGCATCATCCACTATGAGGACCCTTTTAGCCATACTATCCCTCCTGTTCCTTGTTTTCCAGGTTCAGGATTTTTCTCACGTCGAGGTACATTATGAGTCTATCCTCCTTTTTCACTATACCCTTCACCTTGTTAGCGTACTTCTCGTGCTGTGAAACAGGAGTTTCTATCTCATTCTCATCCACCATGAGAACCTCATCCACACTGTGAACAGGTATACCCACTTCCTCTCCACCGATGTTCAACACCAGCACCTGCCCAAATTCCTCTTCACCCTTGTCCAGATCGAGCATCTCATCGAGTTTCACCAAAGTGACAATACGACCCCTGAGGTTTATGACTCCTTTAACGAAATTGGGAGCGCCGGGAACAGGTGTAACTTTCGGATATTCTATCACCATTTCAACAGAATCCACATCGAATGCAAGTTTCTGCTTTCCTATCTTGAATTCAAGAATCTCCGGCATATTTCCACCCCTTCCATGATCTTAACCTGGTATTCCCGCTATGTCCATAATGAGAGCTATACTACCATCACCGAGTATTGCCCCGCCTCCAAAGTACGGAATATTGCTGAGGAGCTTACCGAGCGATTTTATGACTATGTCTTCCTGGCCAAGCAATTCGTCCACCACGAATCCCCGCTTCTGATCCCTGGTTCTGACTATCACCACGTTCAACGAATCGCTGGTTTCCTCCACACCGTTGAAACCAAACACTCTGCGCAGGAAGGTGATCGGGACTATTTCACCACGCACCACGATCACATCCCTATCCTGAACCTTCTTGATCTCGGTAGCGCTGGCACGTATGGCACTGTCGATGTTCACTATCGGGAAGGCGTAAACGTTACCTGCCACCCTCACCAGCAGCACCTGAATGATGGCGAGCGTCAGAGGCAGAACGATGCTCACTCTCGTTCCCTTGTCAGGCTGACTCTGTATGTACACGCGACCGTTGAGGGATTCTATAACATTCTTCACCACATCCATTCCAACTCCTCTACCGGAAACCTCGCTGGCATTCTTCTTCGTGGAAAAACCAGAAACGAATATGTACTGGTATATCTCCTCATCGCTCATGGTTGCAGCGGCGCTCTCGTCCAGCAACCCTTTCTCTATTGCGGCACGCTGGATGGCCATCCTGTCCAGTCCACGGCCATCGTCCACAACCTCTATTATGACGCTGTTACCTTCCTGGCGTGCGGTGAGCTCTACGGTACCTTCGGGTGGTTTGCCCTTCATTATTCTCTCGTTCGGCGTCTCGATCCCATGATCTATGGCATTTCTTATGAGGTGAACCAAGGGATCACCTATCTCATCCACCACCGTTCTGTCGAGCTCCGTTTCCTGTCCTCTGATGATGAGATTCACCTTCTTACCCAATTCGCGGGAAAGGTCCCTCACCATCCGCGGGAATCTATTGAAGACGAAGGAAACAGGAATCATCCTTATCTTCATAACGACGTTCTGAAGATCCAGCGTGGCCCTGCTGAGCTGTGCCAGGCTCTCATCCACATCCTTTATCTGGTATTTCTTCAACGTTTCCACTATTCTGCTGCGTGCTATTACGAGTTCTCCCATCAGGTTCATCAATGTATCGAGCTTCTCTATGTCCACCCTGACCGTTCTCGTGAGCCTCGTCCTCCGCTTGGAACCAGTTTCAACCTTTTCGCGTTTTTCTTCCTTGACCTTGGCCTCACCTTCTCCCAGCTTTATATCCTCTATGATGATCTTATCGATTTCCGAGATAGTGTTTATGATCTTTCTGATATCACTTTTATCCCTCTTCGCTATCAGAAAGAACTCCACCTCAAGATCGAACTTCTCCTCCTCTATACTCTGGACATCCGGTATGGTCTTCAGAATCTCCGCTCCAATATCCTCCAGTTTCTTGAAGACCATGTACATCCGTGCGGATTTGAGCATGGTCTCCGGCTGCAACCTTACCACCAGATGGTACGGCTTGTAACCCTGCTTCCCGGCTTCCTTTATCACATGCACTATTTCTTCCTCGAGTGTTGTAAGCACTTCTTCCGTTTCCTCGATCTCCTCTTTTTCCTCTTTTACTTCCTCCGCTTCCTCGACAACTTCCCTTTCTTCCATCATCTGTTCGATGGTGCTCACCATTTCATCCACGTTCACATCGCCTTCATCGGCTGTCTCGGAGATGTTGTCAATCAACTTGCCTATCATGTCCACACTCAGAAATAGCTTGTCCACTATCTCCGATGTGACCAGGATCTCACCTTTTCTGAGGATATCGAGAAAGTTCTCCATCTTGTGGCAAAGTTTTGTGAGACGTTCGAAATCCATGGTACCCGCCATACCTTTCAACGTATGGAGGGACCTGAACATTTCATTCAACGCTTCTTTGTCGTCGGGATTTTCCTCTATGGCCAGCAGGGAATCGTTGAGATTCTGAAGATGCTCACGGGCTTCATCCACGAAAACTCCCAGGTATGCGTCCATTTCGGACAAGGTGATCACCTCCTCATCTTCGCACAACAAGGAAACGTCTTATGGCATTCAACATGATGTTGCTTGCTCTTTCTATTACCACGTCTCTACTGCCCCGTATCTTCACACAACGAGTTTCTTCACCCCTCATTCCCGTCACCGCCCAGCAAACGGTTCCAACATCCTTCCCGGATTCTCCCCTTTCGGGACCTGCTACGCCCGTTACACCTGCTCCAAGGTCGGTACCGAAGATCTCTCTGACTTTCCTGGCCATTTCCAGTGCAGTTTCTTCGCTCACAACATCGTATCTTTTTATTGTATCTTCAGAAACCCCGAGAATTTTCACCTTTGTAATTATATTATACGCGACGATTCCACCAATAAGAACTTCAGAAGCACCCGGTACCGATACGAGTTTCGCTGAAACCCTGCCTCCTGTGCAGGATTCGGCGATCGAAAGGGTTGTCCCCTGTTCCTTCAGAAGTTGCAGAACCACCGATTGAAGGGTTACATCATCTGTCCCGAAAAACTCAAGAGGAAATCTTTTCCGGATCTCGGCTTCCAGACTCTCAAGAATCTCCTTACTCTCACTCTTCACCCTGATGGTGGGACCAACGAAATAATCGAGTGTCGTGCTGTATTCCACATTCTCAAGGAGATCGCGCAGCTTACCTTCAACCACTACTTCAGGTACTTCCGCGAACCTGTACACTCTGTGAAAAACTCTCGCCTTCCTGTGCGCAAACGCGGGAAATTCGGAAAACACTTTCTCAAAAAGCATCTTCAATTCTGAGGGTGGCCCGGGCAGGAGAACCACGAATTTACCATCCTTTTCCAGCAACTGCGCCGGTACAAAGGCTTCTTCGACTCTAAAGAGCCTGGCTCCTTCCAGGACGTGAACGAATTTTTCGAAGACATCGGGTGGAGATTCACCGTAACGTGCGAGATATCTATCCTTCAGCTCCTTCAAAAGCTTCTCGTCTCTTCCCACACGTACATTCAGCGCACGAGCCACGACTTCACGGGTGATGTCGTCCTCCGTTGCTCCCAGCCCGCCGGTAACTATCACAAGATCGTGGGAAGCGAGAAGTTCATTTAAAGCAGTGACTATTTCATCTTCTTCATCTCGCACTATCCTCGCCTCATCGAGGGTGAACCCACGTCGCGTAAGCTCCTCCGCCAGGAATCCAACGTTCGCTTCCTGTACCACTCCATCCAGTATCTCGTTGCCCGTCACCAATATGGCAACTCTCAAAACCATCACTCCAGAGATATGAGATAGTAGTAATGTGGCTGGCCGCCGAACACCACATCCACGTCTATATCGGGATACATCTCCAGAAGTCTGGACTTTATCTCCTCCACTTCGTCTTCATCCACACCTTCTCCATATATCAGGGTCACCATCTCATGATCGGAGTTTATGGACCTATCTATCGCTTTCACCACCACGTTTATTCTGTCCTCTCCATGCTCCACAATTTCCTTGCCTTTCAAAGCTATGTACTCTCCCTCTCTTATCTTCTCGCCGTTCAACTTCGTATCTCTCACCGCGTAAGTCACCGATAGGCTTGTGACCCCCTTGGCTCCATCGATCATCTCTTCCACCAGATCTTCAGGTTCCAGAGATTCATCGAAGCGCATCAGAGCACCGACACCTTCCTGGATGGACTCGGTGGGAATGACCTTCACCTGCTTGTCATCCACGTGTTCCACCAGTTGCTGCGCTGTCAACACTATGTTCGAATTGTTGGGAAGGATTATAACGGTTTCCGCCTTAACTTTTTCCACAGCCTTCTTGAGGTCGGCAAGACTGGGGTTCATGGTCTGACCGCCCAGCACCACCTCGTCCACACCGAAACTCCTGAATATCTTCGCAATACTTTCCGATGGTGCTACCGCCACCTTCCCATATTTTTTTCTGGTTTGTTCAACCCTATCCACCATTTCCACGATATGTTGATGCTGAATACGCATGTTCTCTATTTTGATCTTCTGGAGCTCTCCGTGCAGTATCAGCTTTTCCAGCACTTCACCTGGATGATCGGTGTGAACATGCAACTTGAGTATCCCATCTTGAGCGAAAGCTACAACCGAGTCACCCACACCTTCCAGATACTCCCGTATTCTCTTCTCAACTTCCTTTTCGAGATCCGGATCTTTCAGCTTACATATAACCTCTGTACAGTAGGTGTAGGTTATTTCCTCCTCCGAAACCCTGGCAGCGGGAATTTCAACTTGTGCGGCTATTTTCACCTCTTTTATCTCCTCACCCGCCACGAACTTTCTGAACCCTTCGAATATGTAATAAAGGCCTTTGGCACCGGCATCCACCACACCCGCTTCCTTCAGCATCGGTAGCAGACGTGGCGTCATGACCACCGCATCTTCTGCTATCGCACTTATACGACCGAAGAAATCCTCGAATTCCTCCAGCTCCTGAGCGATTTTCAGACCTTCCTCCGCCACCATCCTTATGACCGTCAACATGGTTCCTTCAACGGGTTTCATGACGGCCCTGTACGCAACTTTTCTGGCATTATCGAGTGCCTCGGCGAATTCCCTCACATCCAGCCCGGTACGCTCCCCGACATGATCCGCAAATCCTCTGAATATCTGTGAAAGTATCACACCAGAATTACCCCGTGCTCCCATCAGGGTACCCTCTTTGATGGCTCTCAACACCCGGGGCAGAGAAGGGGTATCTTCCAGCTCCGCGAGATTTTTCAGAGCTTCTCGCATGGCTGCAAGCATGTTGGAACCTGTATCTCCATCGGGAACAGGAAAGACATTCAATGCATTGAGCTCTTCCTCATGCAAAGCCACTTCTTCAAGAGCCTTTTTGAAAGCCGCAACGAATTGTGGGCCATCTATTTCCTTCATCTCTTATCCCACCTTCGATCAGAACTTTATCCCCACCACATGAACATGAACTTTCACATCTCTGCAACCGGCTTCCTTTTTCAGATGATGATACACATTTTCCTGGATGTTCTTGACCGTGACGGGTATTCTCACCCCGTATTCCAGGACTATGTAAAGATCCACCACAATGGTGTTGTCATCCTCTTCCGTTATCTTTATCCCCCTTTCTTCCTCGCGCCCGAATATCTGACTCATGAAACCTGTGGCCTGTGTTCCCACCAATCCGTAACTCTCCATCAACGCATTGTAAACAATGGAATACAGTGCGTTGGCAGGTATGGTCAGGGTACCTTTCGGTAGATCTATTCTCATCATTCCACCTCCTCCAGGTCTTTCAGCACATCCTTCACCTTCAAACGGGCCTCGTTCAATTTCTTCTTGCAGTATTTGTACAGTGCCACTCCCTCTTTGAAGAGTTCTATGGACTCTTCCAGACTCAATTCTGGATCTTCCAGACGTTTTGAAATCTCCTCGAGTTTTTTAAAAGCCTCTTCAAACTTCAGTTCTTCGATCTCCAACTTTTCTCACCACCGCCTCCGCGACTCCATCGTGAAAATTCAATTCTATATTATCATCCTGTTCAAGAACATGCACACGCCTCACAATTTTTCCTGCCCTGCGCACCAGAACATACCCCTTTCTCAACGGTCCACGGGGATCCACGTTCTTCAATTTTTCCTTTATAAGGGTCATGCCATGCTCCATATCCCGTATTCTTCCACCGATCTTTTCCCTGAGCACACCACTCAGTGTGCCCAGACTCTCTTCCATTTTCTCGATCCTGTCGGAAGGATCACCCTTCAGCGTTTCCATCCACAGCGTTTCAAGATCCCACAAGGTCTTGTCGAGTTTTCTGTTCACCGACGATTCCAGCATCTTCAAGAACCTGTCACAATCTTCGAGTCTTCTTTCCAGTTTTTTCGATGGATGCTGTACACGCAACATCTTACGCATGTTCTCGAACCTTCTATCCATATCCTGAAGTTTTCTCATCAGATTGTTTCCAGCCTTCTCGAACATGGTGTCGAGATGCTTGAGAAGTTCCCTCATATCCGGTACGCTTCGTTCAGCTGCACCGGTGGGAGTGGGAGCCCTGAGATCGGCCACGAAATCCACCAGGGTGAAATCCACTTCATGTCCCACACCGGTTATCACGGGATGCCTCAACGAATACACCTTCCTCACCACCATCTCCTCGTTGAACGGCCAGAGATCCTCGAAAGATCCTCCTCCCCTGGCCAGGATGATGATGTCCACATCGTCGGAATCGGCCAGGGTCAGTGCACGTACTATCTCGTACTTGGCTCCCTCTCCCTGAACCGCAGTGTGATACAAACGCAGTTCAACCAGTGGATAGCGCCTGCTGATGGTGTTGATGACGTCCCTTATAGCCGCACCATCTCTCGATGTGACAACCGCTATCTTTCTGGGAAAGGGAGGAATGGGTTTTTTCACCTTCTCGAACAGGCCTTCACGTCGCAACTTTTCCTTCAACTCGTGATACAGCTTGTAGAGCCGCCCGAGCTTTGAAACCACCTCTATTTTCTCACATTGAAGCTGGTACTGACCCTTCTGAGGATAAACTCTGATTCTTCCTGTAGCCCTTACCAGCACCCCATCACCAAGATCCTTCATGTTCAAATCGTTAATATTGAAGATCACGCAGTTCAGTATGGCCCTCTCATCCTTCAGCGTGAAGAAGACGTACCTGTTTCTCCACGGACTCCAGTTGCTTATCTCACCCTCAACTGTGACCCACTGCAGATCTGGGATCGATTCCAGGATATCACTTATATACATGGTGAGCTCGCTTACGGTGAAAACCCTTGTTTCAACCTGCATTTTTCGCTATCTCCACCACCCTGCTCATCAACACCGCAGTCGTAACAGGCGAGATACCGCCGGGAACCGGTGTTATCGCATCGACCAGCTCACACACCTCATCGAAATTCACATCACCCGTTATACCCGAATCTGTGAGGTTGATTCCAACATCGAATATCACACTTCCAGGTTTTACATGCTCTCTTCCCACCATGTTCGCCCTGCCGACGGCTACTATCAGCACATCGGCCATTTTCGTGTGGGCTTTCAAATCTCTCGTTCTGGTATGGCAAACGGTTACGGTGGCATTCCTGCTCTTCCTCAACAGCATCATGGCGATGGGTTTGCCCACGGTTATACTCCTGCCCACGATCACCACGTTCTTGCCCTCGAAACTCACACCGTAGTGATCGGCTATTCTCAGGATAGCTTCGGCTGTACAGGGAGAAAATCCTCCCGCTTCGTGAAAGAGATAACCGAGGTTCTGGAGAGTCACTCCCTCCACATCCTTACGTGGTGAGAGCAGAGCCAGGAGTTCCTGTTCGGGCACGTTCTCCGGAAGTGGACGCATGACTATGATTCCATGTACATCACGGGATTCGTTCAACTCCAGTATGATTCTCTTCGCCTCTTTAAGATCGGCATCCTTCAGAATCAATCTTTCGTACGCTATTCCGAGCTTTTCCGCGCTCTTTTCCTGTCCTCTCATGTACTCCAGAGATGATTCATCGGGTTGAATGGCGAAAGCAACGAGTTTCGGCACCACACCTCTGCTCTTCAATTCTTCCACGTCTTTCTTCAGAGACTCACGTATGGTCTTCGAAACGGGGGCACCTTTCAAAAGAAGCATCATCATCACCTCATATCAAACCGTGGATGTTGCCCTCCGAATCCATCCTTATTTTCATGGCATTGCTGTCCTTCGGCATGCCCGGCATGAGCAGGATGTTCCCCACTTCAGCCACTACAAAACCTGCTCCCGCTGCCACTTTAAAATCCTGCACGGTTATCCTGTGAACGCCGGGCACGTTGAGCTTCTTGGGATCGTCACTGAGAGAGTACTGTGTTTTGGCAACTATCACGGGTAGGTGTGCATAACCACACTTTTCCAGCATTTTCAACGTTCTCAAAGCTTTGTCAGAATAATCGACACCGGACGCCCTGTACAACTCTATGGCTATTTTCGAGAGTTTATCGGTCACGTGCTCATCCATTTCGTACGTTCGAACAATATCGGGATCAGTCACCATGACATCCATCACCGTACGTGCGAGTTCTTCCGCACCTTCACTTCCTTTACCCCATGCTTCCACGAGAGAAGCTCTCATGTTGTGAGCGCGACACAACTCGAAGAATCTGTTTATCTCCTTTTCGGTATCATTCTCGAATCTGTTCAGAGCCACAACAACCGGAAGATTGAATTTCTTCAGATTCTCATGATGTACCAGCAGATTCTGGAAGCCTTTTTGAAGGGCTTCAACGTCCTCCTCTCTCAATGACTCCTTTCTTTTACCTCCATGATATTTCAGCGCTCTTATGGAAGCCACGAGCACAACGGCATTCACATTGAAGCCGCCCACCCTGCTCACGAAGTTGATAAATTTCTCCGCTCCAAGATCTGCACCAAACCCCGCTTCTACAACGGTCACTTCGCTTAGATTCAAACCCGATTTTATCGCGACCAGACTACTGGTACCGTGGGCGACATTCGCGAACGGCCCTCCATGAACCAGGGCGGGTGTGTGCTCGATGGTTTGAACAAGATTCGGATCCAGCGCTCTCTTCAAAAGTACAGCCATCGCCTCGTGCACACCCATATGTTCGGCGGTTACAGGTGTACCATCCCTGCTGTATCCAACCACTATACGCCCGAGTCTTCCTTTTAGATCGTCGAGATCTTTTGCCAGACACAGAATCGCCATCACTTCGGAAGCGGCGGTTATTATAAAACTCTCTTCCCTCGGGTAACCGTTGACCCTTCCGCCCAAACCGATCACTATCTTTCTCAACGCCCTATCGTTCATATCCATGGCACGTGGCCAGACGATCCTCAAGGGATCCAGTTCAACGGTACCGAACTTCAAAGCCAGATCTATCGCAGCGGAAAGTAGATTGTGCGCACTGGTGACGGCGTGTATATCACCTGTGAAATGCAGGTTTATCTCTTCAGCCGGTAAAACCTGCGAATGCCCTCCACCGGTGGCCCCTCCCTTTATGCCCATCACGGGGCCGAGCGAGGGTTCCCTGAGCACTACCACGGATTTCACACCCAGTCTGTTCAGGGCCATGGAAAGCCCTATGCTGACGGTTGTCTTACCCTCACCGGCTGGTGTAGGGGTCATGGCCGTTACCAGCACAAGGCGAGCATCCGAATTGGAAAGAGATCTCGCAAATTTATGAGGTATCTTGGCGATGTAGGGTCCGTAAAGATGGAGATCTTCAGAAGAGAGTCCGAGATCCTTTGCCACTTCCACTATGGGTTTCAGAGAAGTGTTTTTAACTACCAGAGCGTCATCCATATGAATGCCTCCTGCTCTCCTTCACAGAGTGTACTTTTGAGGAGGAGCAAACTTCTTGGCTATTCTATCGAGTACCGCGTTCACGAAACGCGGGCTATCTTCCGTCCCATAAACTTTCGATAGTTCCACCATCTCGTTGATAGTCACCTCTATGGGTATCGTTTCCTCGTGTATCAACTCATACGCACCCATGCGCAGGATGTTCCTATCCACCAGACTCAACCTGTCGAAATTCCAGTCTATCAAAAATTCAGAAATTATCTCGTCGAGTTCAGGGCGAAGTGGAATAAGATTCTCAAGGTACCTCACACCGAAATTCGCCCAACTCTGAGCGAGTTCCTCCCTCTTCATCTCTTCAAGTAATCTGGATACAGGATCGGAATCACTGTTCAGCTCTATCTCGTACAGTACACGGAGAATACACTCACGTATCCTGCGCCTCTTCGGATACCATATCCCTTCCTTACCTGTCACTCCGGGCTCTCTTCCTCCTCTTTCTCTTCCATCGTAGGGGTTTTGAGAATGACCTCTTCGACTGTCACATTCACGGAAGCAACCTTCAATCCTGTAAGGGATTCGAGATCGCTGGATATTTTATCCTGGAGCTTCTTGACATAGTCGGGTATGACTTCACCAAATTTCACCGATACCTTGACGTTAACGTTCAGCGTTTGATCATCCAGCCTTTCGATATCCACCATTTTTCTCAACTTCTTGACCACCTTGGGATCGGACACATCCTCATCCTGAAAATCAGCTAACGATTTCATGGCGATGTCCTTGAGAACGTTATCGGTTATTTCAAGATTACCGTACTCCATAAATACACCTCCTCACGCTCTTTCAACGTATTCACCTGTTCTGGTGTCCACCTTGACCTTGTCACCTTTTTCCACAAAAAAGGGTACCGTTATCTTCAATCCGGTTTCCAGAACGGCAGGTTTCCCTCCTCCGGAAACCGTGTCACCCTTGAAAGCAGGCTCGGTCTCCACAACCTCCAGAACCACCGTGTTGGGCAACACAACACCTATGGGTTGACCTTCGTAAAACTGTAGCATAACTTCCATATTCTCCACAAGATACAACGGCACATCTCCCAGCTCTTCCTCGCTCAACCCGTACTGTTCATAGGTTTCCAGATCCATGAAATAATACGTGCTTCCATCGTTGTAAAGATACTGCGCATTTCTGGTTTCCAGTACCGCCTCTTCAACCAGCGAACCACTGTTGAAGTTTTCATCACGTACCAATCCAGTTTTTACGTTCTTGAGCTTCGTTCTCACTATTCCCCTGCCGCGCGCCATGGTATGCTTGCTGACTTCGAGCACACGATATATTTCACCATCGAATACAATGTGCATACCCTTCCTGAGCGCACCAACCTCTACCAAATCTCACACCTCCCGTTCAGACAACGAATATCGTGCGCTCCAGATTCGTCAAGCGTGTTAATCCTTCCTGTGATACGCTGACATCTTCTTCAATTCTAACACCGAAACGTCCAGATATGTACACTCCAGGCTCCACGGTTATTACACTCCCCGATGGAATCGGATTTTCGTTCGCCCACGAAATCCGCGGTGCTTCATGAACCTCGAGCCCTATTCCGTGTCCGAGACTGTGCTTGAAGGCATCTCCATAACCTTTGGACGCTATGACATCTCGTGCCAGTGCGTCCACCTGCGCACCCGTCATGGAAAGTTTGAAATCGCGCAACACCACATCCTGTGCCTCCATTATGATGTGGGCTATCTCCTCGGCTTCCGGGTTTGGAACCCCAACCGACAGCGTCCGCGTTATATCGGAACAGTAGTTCCTGTATCTGGCTCCGAAGTCCAGCACCACGATGTCGCCTTTTTCCATGACTCTGTCGGTGGGTTTAGCATGTGGAAGAGCCGAATTGGGACCGGAGGCCACTATGACCGGAAAGCTGGGACCGTCGCCACGCAGCTTTAACCTGTACTCCATGTAGGCTGCAACCTCACGTTCGGTCATTCCAGGCCGCATGAAATCGAGAACTTCCTCGAACACACTTTCGGCTACTCTCACCGCCTCCTTTATCAACGCGAGCTCTTCCCCATCTTTCTGCATTCTCAATTTCTCGATAGCATCGTCCACACTTTCAAGCTCCAGCCCCATATCCTTCAACATGTTGTAATGTCTGGCGGTAACACGTCCCACAACCACTCCACATTTTTTCACGTTTCTGTCATCCAGCACCCTTTTCAACGTATCAAAGCCTTTATCATGCGGATCAGGCTTGATGAGCAGAGCCTCCGATTCCTGTACCACCTGGTCGTAGTATCTTCCATCGGTGATGATACAAACATCATCATGGGTGATGAGAATCTCGGAATGGGAACCAGTGAAACCTGTGAAATACACGGAATTGGCCCAATCGGAACCCTCGAAATTGAGAATGAGCACCCCATCCACCGAACCGTTCAACGCTTCCATGAGCTTGCGACCGCGCTTGAGATGATCCATGATTCACCCCTCCCATATGATCCCCAGGAATGACTTTCCGTTAGGCAGATTATCCACCCCGAAGAATTCCACTATCGTTTGACCCAGATCGGCGAAACTCTCTCGCGTCGGTATATGAATCGGTTTCACTTTCTCACCATACACCAGCAGGGGAACTCTTTCACGCGAGTGATCCGTGGAAGGCGTGGTGGGATCACAACCGTGATCGGCCGTTATCACGAGCATATCGTCGGATCGCACGTTTTCCAGTATCTCCGGCAGACGTGCATCGAACTCTTCGAGTGCCCTGGCGTATCCTTCAGGGTTGTTCCTGTGACCGTACTTCATATCGAAATCCACCAGATTGGTAAAGATGAAACAATCTTCCCTCTTTTCCTTCATGACCTTTATGGTCTTGTCAACACCATCCATGTTGTCCTTCGTTTTGAAGCTCTCGGTTATACTCTTGTAGTTGAAAATATCACCTATTTTTCCGACTCCGTACACGGGTATTCCATGGGAAACCAGCACGTCCATAGCCGTCACGCCTTCAGGATCCAGTGAAAAATCCTTGCGCCTCTCCGTCCGCACGTAGTTCGGCCATTCACCAGTGAAAGGCCTCGCTATAACTCTGGCAACCTTGTATCCCATTTCATCGAGTAGATGCCTGGCTATCTTACAATATTCGTAAAGCTCTTCAGGAGGTACCACCTCTTCCTTGGCCGCTATCTGAAACACGCTGTCCGCAGATGTGTACACGATCAAGGCCCCCATTTTCTCGTGTTCCCTGCCGAGCTCCTTTATTATCTCCGTACCGGACGCCGGCTTGTTTCCTATCACCTTTCTACCGGTTCGTTTCTCGAACTCGTCTATGAGCTCCTTCGGAAAACCTGTAGGAAACAGATCGAAGGGTTTCTCGAGGATTATACCCATCATTTCCCAGTGTCCTGTGGTGGTATCCTTGCCGGGACTCTTCTCCTTCATTATTCCGTAGGCCCCTCTGGGATCATCAACATCGGGAACACCCGGTATACTATCCAATTTGCCCAGCCCCAGTTTCGCCAGGTTGGGAAGATGAAGTCCCCCAACGGCTTTAGCGGTGTTCACAAGAGTGTTGCTTCCCTCATCACCATAAAGATGAGCATCTTCCAGCGCCCCGATTCCCACACTGTCCAGCACTATAACTATCGCTCGCATCCATACCACCTCTTTTTTACCTTTCAATGTTAGCATATTCAATGTTCGAACTCATTCATCCGGGAGGGCACAAGATTGTACCTTGAGATCGCAATATCCGGTATTCCTCTGAGGAAAACCTTCCTTTACGAGAGTTCACAAGCCCTTCCACCCGGTACAAGGGTGCTGGTGGATTTCGCGGGAAGGAAGACCACAGGATACGTGATGGGCCAGGGAAAACCACGTGAAGGGTTGAACATAAAAAGGATAATAGAACCTATAGACGAGATTCCACTCCTGAAAACAGAAGATGTGGAGCTCGCCGTGAGAGTATCGGAAGAATTTCTGAGTCCCATAGGCAGGATAATGGATCTGTTTTTCTCCGGTGCAGCTCACACAGGCCGCTTGATTTTAACCGCACATGATGAAAAACTCAGGTTCACCGAACACCTCAAGAGATTTCCCATAACACACGTTCTCCGCGATCTGCGAGACGGTGTGGTATCACTGGAGCCGGCCACACGGCAGGCCAAAACAAAGAAAAAAATAGTGAAACTCTCCGCCTCGATAGAAGAACTGTCCAGACAGCGTCTAAGCAAAAATCAGAAGAACGTGATAAATTACATGCTCTTGAAAGGTGCGGAAGAACTGGACATGCTGATTCAACGTACCATGGTTTCACGCCAAACGATCTACACGCTGGTGAAGAAAGGCATTCTCACCATATGGGAAGAAGAAACAAAGGATGAATGGGTACTCAAAAAAGATGTGGAACTCACGAACACCCAGCGAAGAATCGTGGAAAACATCCTGGAAGATCCGGGCACACCGCATCTCATCATGGGAGTAACGGGTAGTGGAAAGACGGAGGTGTATCTGGAGATAATCCGACGCCTTCTGGAGAAGGGAGGAACCGCTCTCATTACCGTACCCGAAATAGCCCTCACCCCACAGACCGTCGCACGGGTGAAGGGCAGACTCAAGGGACTGGAAGTC
The DNA here is from genome assembly GCA_021161835.1 of Thermotogae bacterium. Classification (GTDB taxonomy): domain Bacteria; phylum Thermotogota; class Thermotogae; order UBA12178; family UBA12178; genus JAGGZV01. The sequence continues at coordinate 21,104 of JAGGZV010000012.1, forward strand.
AAAGTCTATCACAGCTCGGTTCCACCCACCGAAAGGGCTCGTGTGTGGTGGCAGAGCCTGGCTGGAAAGAAGATGGTCGTGGTGGGAACCAGAAGTGCCGTGTGGCTCCCATTCTCCAATCTCAAAATAATAGTCATGGATGAAGAACACGACGAAAGTTACTACCAGGAAACCGATCCCGTGTACGATGCCGTGCGTGTTTCGGAACTGCGACACGAGATAACGGGGGTTCCACTGGTACTCGTCAGTGCCACCCCGAAAGTTACACATTATCATAAAACTCTCACCGGTTCATGGAAACTTCACGTGCTTACGGAACGTCCCGTTGGTGAAAAACCACACGTTGAGGTTGTGGATCTGCGCACCCAGAAAAAAGAACAACGCATATTGAGCCCGAGATTAGCCCGGGAAATCGAAGAAGTTCTTCGCAAAAACAAGCAGGCATTGATACTCACGGTGAGGAAAGGTTTCGCCAACTACATGGTATGTGGTTCCTGTGGCCATGTGTTCAAATGCGAAAGATGTGACGTCTCCCTCACATACCACAGGAACACGAAACTGCTCAAATGCCACCACTGTGGATATGTTCAGAACCTTCCTTTCCGATGCCCGAACTGCGGTTCTTTCAACCTGCTCGCCCGCGGATTCGGCACTGAAAAGGTAGAACTCGAGATTTTGAGACGATTTCCTGCAGCCCGTGTCATGAGATTTGACAAAGAAACGGTGGGGTCGTATGCTGAAATAGAAGAGATGGTGAAGAACATTGTCGAGAAAAGATGCGACGTAGTTGTCGGTACGAGAATAATAAGCAAAGGTATAGATGCTCCAGATGTGGAAATGGTCGCCGTCCTGGACGCAGACAGAAACCTTTCCATAACCTCCTACAGTGCGAACGAAAATCTTTTCCAGCTGCTCGTCCAGGTAACGGGAAGATCGGGACGAGGAGGAGCCGGTAGAGCCTTCATCCAGACGTTCGAACCTGAGAATACCATCATAGAAGCCGTGGTTGAGGGAAAGTACGAGAAGTTCTTCGAAGATGAACTCGCGAGGAGAAAACTCTTCGATTATCCGCCATTCGCCCGACTCATTCGGGTGATGGCACTTTCCGAAAACCGCGAACTGGCCTTTTCCTTTCTGGAAGATTTGAAGAAAGACCTGGGAATCGAAAGCCTTGGCCCTGTGGAAGCTCCCATTCCGAAGATAAAGAACAAACATCGTATACAATTGCTGGTAAAGGTGAAAAAAGAAATGACAAAAATCACGGAAACCCTGAAAGAAAAGTTGAATACCAGAAGTGGGCAAATAGACATCAAGGTTTTCGTGGATCCTCCCGGTACCTTTCCATGAAGTCAGGGGGTGAGTACATGATACACGAAGGTGTGAAAATGGGAAAGAACGTTGTGGTGGAGGAAAACGTCAGTATAGGACCAAACACCATCATAGGTCACAACGTTGTCATAAAAGAAGGAACCAGAATAGGTGCAAACTGTGTCATAGCCGACAACACCGTGTTGGGAAAATCTCCCATGAAAGCCAGGCGGAGTGCTGTAACCGAGATAGGAGATCTGCCCCCACTGGAAATAGAAGACAACGTGATGATAGGGGCCGGATGCGTAATATATCGAGGCGCCAGGCTGGAAGAAGGAGTTTTCGTCGGAGACCTCGCCACCATAAGAGAAAACGTGATTATAGGAGAGGGAACGATAATAGGAAGAGGAGTGGCTGTGGAAAACAAGACGAAGATAGGCAAATGGTGCAAGATTGAAACCAACGCATATATCACAGCGATGAGTGTGATCGAAGATCATTGCTTTGTGGCACCGATGGTTACCTTCACCAACGACAATTACCTTGGCCGAACGAAGGAACGATTCAAGTATTTTGGAGGCCCGGTGTTAAAAAAAGGTGCCCGTGTTGGAGCGAACGCCATACTGCTGCCCAGGGTGGTTGTAGGTGAAGACGCCCTGATCGGTGCAGGTGCGGTGGTCACAAAAGATGTTCCACCACGCAAAGTCGTCATCGGAATCCCGGCAAAGGTTTTGAAGGACGTGCCACCAGAACAGCTTCTCGAAAATCAGGAATGACAACCACTTTCCCATCTGCCAACCCAATACCGCTAGATATCTGCACACCCATTTCGACACATTTGAGTTGCCGACGTTTGTAAAGTGACGCCTTCTGTGTCATAATTGGAAAGTGGAAGGGGACGATAGGGAAGGGAGGGGGAAAGTTGCGAATCCACTCACATCCCATCCTGGAGTTCAGGAGAGGGAGAAAGATCACATTCTACTTCGAGGGTAAACCCATTGAAGCCTACGAAAACGAACCGATAGCTGTCGCTCTCATCGCCAGCGGCATACACACCTTCCGCGAATCCCTGAAACTTCACAGACCCCGCGGGTTGTTCTGCGCCATAGGAAAATGCTCCTCCTGCCTTGTGGAAGTGGACGGCAAGCCCAACGTGAGGGCTTGCATCACACCCGTGCGTGAAGGTATGAAGGTGTTCAGACAAAAGGGAAGGGGTAGAGTCACATGAAGAAACCCGATCTGCTGATAGTCGGTGGAGGACCCGCTGGATTGTGCGGAGCCATAGAAGCAGGAAAACATGGTTTGAAAGTTCTGCTGGCGGATGAGAACATAAAACTGGGAGGACAGCTCTTCAAACAGACCCACAAATTCTTTGGCCACGAAGGTTTCTTCGCATCGACACGGGGTTTTGAAATAGGTGAGAAACTCGTGGAAGAAGTGAAAAAACTCGAAAACGTTGAAGTGATGCTTGAAACCACCGTTGTGGGAATATACGAAGATGCGGTGGTGGTATACGACCGGAGGAACAATGTGACCTTCGAAGTGCAGCCAGCATACATATTGCTCGCCACCGGCGCTTCGGAACGGTACCTCGTGTTTCCGGGCAACGATCTGCCAGGAGTCTACGGAGCGGGTGCTGTACAAACACTGGTGAACCAGTATGGAGTCCTCCCGGGTAGAAACTTTCTAATCGTGGGGTCGGGAAACATCGGTCTGATTCTGGCGTATCAGCTCGCACAGGCAGGATGTGAAGTCAAAGCGATAGTCGAGATAACCGACAGGATTGGTGGATACACCGTCCACGCGAACAAGGTCAAAAAACTGGGTATACCAATTCTGCTCAGACACACCATATTGAAAGCAGTAGGAAAAGACGAAGTTCGAGGTGCGGTTATAGCGAAGGTGGATGAGAATGGCAAACCCATACCGGGAACGGAACGAGAATACGTGGTTGACGTGATATGCCTGGCGGTGGGTTTACAGCCGAGCGTTGAACTCGCGGGACAGGCAGGCGCGGAATTGATCTATGTTCCAGAATTGGGGGGATACGTGCCAAAACGTGATATCAACATGCGCACGAGCGTACCGAATCTCTTCGTTGCCGGAGATATCAGCGGTATAGAGGAAGCGACAACGGCCATGATAGAAGGCAAAATAGCCGCCCTATCCATCGTTGAAGAGATCAAAAACGTTTCCCTCACATCAGAAAAAGAAGCACTGATTCGAGAGCTGAGGATGTTCAGAAGCGGTCCAACATCCGAGAAAGTGAGGAAAGGGCTGGAGAAAATGGGGCTCGTCTTTTCGCCAACCGCCTTTTCCTCTCCTCAACAGAAACCGGGAAAACGCGGAAAACTGCGTGCCATCATAGAATGCCCGCAGGCGATCCCCTGCAACCCATGCGAAACTTCCTGCCCGATGAAAGCCATTAAGGTGGGAGACAACATAAACTCCATTCCCATCATCGATTACGATAAATGCACCGGATGCGGGATATGCGTCACCAAATGCCCCGGCCTTGCAATATTCCTCGTGCAGGAAGACATCTCAGATGGTATCGGGATTGTGGGAATACCGTACGAATTCCTCCCCCTTCCCGAAAAAGGACAGATGGTGATCGCGCTGGACAGAGAAGGCAACCCCGTTTGTGAAGCCCGTGTGCACAGGGTGATACGTTCCCCCTCCAAAACCCATGTGGTGTTCGTGGAGGCACCGAATCATCTCTTGAACACCATCAGACACATTCATGTTCCCGTCACTGAGAAAAAAGGAATAGTCTGCAGATGTGAAGACGTCACCGTTGAAGACATCGAAAAGGCCATCGATGAAGGTTTCACAGACTTCGAAGAACTTAGAAGATACCTGAGGGTGGGCATGGGACCATGCGGTGGAAGAACCTGCACCCTGAACACCCTGGCCATCCTGGCACGAAAGACGGGAAAAACCATACAGGAGCTCGCTCCTTCCACCTTCAGACCGC
>JAGGZV010000068.1 GCA_021161835.1 Thermotogae bacterium
CCATTGTAACCAATGACACAAGTATAACCAATATTACATTTCATTTTTTTAGGGCGATATAATCCCATCGACAGGAATTCTTTAAGTTCCTCTTCATTAAGTCTCACAGGAGGAACTTTTCCAGAGAAAAAATCGGGCATTACAAGAGGATTGAATGAAATATTGCACCCCATTTCCTGAGCTATTGAAAGCACTTTAGGTGCTTCTTTATAGTTCTGTCTCATAACTAAAAACGCAATGGTGACAGGAATGTCTTCTTTTCTAAGCATTTTGATGCCCTCTAAGGTGCGTCTGTAGGAACCAGGGTTCCGAGTTACTCGATCATGAGTATTTGCACAAGCACCGTAAAGACTTACAAGAACTTTGGTTGTTCGGATTTCTCGAATACTTTGAACCATCGTTTTAGTTAATAAAGTAGCATTAGTGTTCAAGCGCACTGAAAACCCTAGCTTTCTTGCATAGATTAAAATGTTGTTCAAGTCGGAACGGCATAAAGGTTCTCCTCCTGTAAAAGTGATATAAAAGCAACCTGCTTGGGCAAGTTCTTCCAAAATTTTATAGATTTCCTCAGTAGTAAGTTCCTTCTCTGCTTTTGCTGATTGCATCCCGTCAGCAGCGTAACAATGAACACAACGCAGGTTGCATCGAAAAGTCACGTTAAGATAAACTTTCAGCGGAATTTCTAATTGACGGGCTATTTCGAGTAAAGCGTCTTGGGAAGCGCTTTCTGTAACAACCTCAGATTGACCTCCTTCGTCTTCATCATCAATATGGATCAAACCATTCTTCTGCAACTGTTGTAAAAATCGTTCCAGATCTCGCATAGCTTGTCTTGCTGAAATGTGATATTGCTGAACTACTTCCTCAGATAAAGTTAGAAGAGAAGCACCATCAAGTTTCTCCCACAGATTTGCAGCTATTCCTTTTAAAAGCACGCTTTTACCATTTGGAGCAACAGCGAGAACGTTATCGCCGATCCGTCTCCATGGTATATCTGCTCGGTGCACTATAAATGTAGTTTTGGCCACACCTTCACCTCCTAAAGGCGAAGATTTGTTTGGTTTCTAGACGTTTTAAAGCAATACTTAAAAGTTTTATTCTCTTCGCTCAATAAGTATCGATGGTATCGTTCCACAAATTTGATCTGGATCATCTGTTGGATACTCAATGTACACCTTGCATCGTGGATACTGGTAAAATAAAATTGATATCGAGACTTTGAAATAAAACAGGTTGTGCATTTTCAGTTTGGCTATCCGCATCTGTCCTATCACCAAATGCTATTACCGATAAAGAAATAATTACAAGTATCAGCACGAATCCTGTAATTTTTCTCATATTCCCACCTCGTTGGGAAGTTATCATATTTCATGTGATTTTTCAAATTTTTCACTTTTAAAGTTCTTTTTTCGTGCGGATTTTAGGAAGTAACTTTGGTTGAATTTTCTGTAATGATGATTTTCGATGTATAACGGAAACAAGGGGGTGTTGAAATTATGAAAAAATTACCTGAAGTGTTCATGCTTGTTTTCAAATATGGAGCTTTTGCAAAACCATTCATAGTTCAAATAGTCAACACAGATTCACCCAAGGTTGTTAAATACTCCGCCGTGTCGCTATTGTATACATGGAAGGGAGAATACAACCAGGCGATTCAATATATAAACAAGGCCATTGGATTTTGTAAGAGTAGAAGCATGCGACTTTTCCTTCTTGCAAGAAAGTTATCGTGCAAAGTCAAGCTTGGAAAGTTCGACAGAAAACTTTACAACTATCTGAAGTCCAACTTGAATAGGATAAGCGGAAAAGTACGGGAAGAGATAGAAATGTTACTCATAAATATTGGTGCCAGGTTTTGGGGAGATCCGGTATCAAAGCCGAGAATTTGGGGAAGTGGTAAAACCTTTTCAGCTTTTGTATTTTACCATCTTGGACAGGCACGGAATTGTACATTCGAAAACGATATATCTCATGCGGTACACCACTACATACAAGCGTACAAATTATCCAAAATTATTCCTCATCCATCTGGTATTGTTGGTTCTCTCAACGATCTTGCATGGGATATAAGAGATATCCATCCACTCTGGGCTTATTTCATTTCCCAAAAAGCTGTGTACTGGCTTGGATACTACCGTGAGGCGCCTGGTAATCTGTTTGGTACTATCGATACCTTGTTCGTGATTGAAAAGATGCTCGGTGCTTTTTCTGTTTACAGAACATCAAAAATCATACGTTCATTGGAAGTTCCAGAGAAATACGAAAAACTTTTGAGAAAAGCGGAGAGATACATCCCAAAATTTGATGTGTCGATCTACGCGAACACAGGAAATCTGAGAAAGTTTGTAAGAAAGATTATAGGATCGTACAGGGAAGAGAAAGTATCAGCTGCAAGGATATCGGAGATAATAACCGGGAAGACGAAAAGTATCAGAGGTAATACGTTGAGGAAAATATTGGAAGGGAAAAAGGTGGAGAATTCAGAGATTCCATATTATGTGTACAACGAATGGATAAAGACGAAGATAGAAAAGCAGTTTGAAGAGGTGCTGGAAAAGTTAAAATGGTTTTCACTTCTTGAAAGAAACCGGCTTTTCGTATCCACATACATAGCGCAAGTTGGAAGAGAGAAGTTTTATCTCTCGAGGAAAGATAAATTCGAA
>JAGGZV010000017.1 GCA_021161835.1 Thermotogae bacterium
GTCCAGGTGAGTTTACCGTAATATTGGTACCACGAGCACCATCCCACGGGATTCCAGGTAGAGAAGCTCGTTCTGTTTTCCTCTCGCACCAGACTCGCATAAAGTTCCAAAGCTTTTTCCAAAGGCAGCCCCTCTATTATCACCATCTTTTCTAAGGGTGCAGGGCTTTCAAATTCTCGTTGAAAATACTCCACGTATCCGATCACATGATTTTCTTTCACCACGAAAAAAGGGTGTCCTATCGTGGAACTGAGAAAACCCAGCAGCGTGTTGTTGACATATATGAAATAATCGCTGAGAAAGGGTGTTTGACGCAGCAACCAGGGTAGTGGATGACGGGAATATTCACATCTCGTGTTGTTGAAAGAATATCTGGTCCTTGCCAGATTGACCATGCGGATGGGTCCCCATGACTGCCAGTTGTTGATAAGAAGCGTTTTATCTTCTACAGGTAGTCGACATACCTCCAATCTGCCCGGTCTGCCTTCCAGAGTACCCGAAATGCTGAAACCGTAGAACGTGCGATCTATCTTCACACTTATCTTACAATTTCCAGTGGTTGTGAGTACATTTCCTTCCTGAATGCGAAGATCGAATATCCGCATCTTCACTACCCCCATCTCGTGTTTTTTACCTCATCTCCTCCGCTTCTTGTGAGCACCTTTTGTAAATACATTTCGAGTCCGTAAACTGCTGCACCCAATGACACGGCGGACGTTCCTAATTCGGAAAATTCTATTCTCATATCGTGTTTGTAAAAGAGATTGTTTACCACAACGTCTTTCAACCTGGTCAGGAAAACGTCACCGAGCTCCGGTGCCTTGCCACCCACAAATACGGTAGCTATGCCCAGGATGTTAACTGCGGAGTGTATACCCAACCCTATCTTTTCGGCGAAATCCTCCACCAGCTTTCGAATGGAGTTGTCCTTTCTCCACAGATGTCCGATCTGCTTGAGATCGGTGACATCCGCACCGATGTTTCTGGCCCTGCGTATCAGCACATCCATTCCAAATTCCTCTTCGAGGTATACCGTGTTTTCCTCCCGTTTTATGAGAAGGTGACCAATTTCACCGGTGTATCCTGTTTCACCATGCAGAAGTTCACCGTTCAGGACAATACCTGCTCCAATCCCTTCAACCACGTAAACGTATATGAAGGAATCGCATTCCTTCCCTTTTCCAAACCATCTTTCCCCCATCGCCGCCATATCGGAATCGTTTTCCACCCATGCGTCTACGCGATAACGCTGTGAAATCATCTTTACCAGCGGGATATTCTTGAATCCCGGGAATTTGGGCGATAGTTTGACCAGACCATTCTTTGGATCCACCAATCCAGGTACTCCTATACCTATGGCTTTAATAGGCATGTTCTCCTTTTTTGCCATGTCGAAGGTTTCATCAAGTGTGCGGTAGATGACCTCTATGACATCATCGAAATTGAAGCGATTTTCAAAGGAACGGGAAGTTTCCCACAGGAATGCCCTGGTGGCATCTATAACGCTCACATCAACTCCATCTCTCATTATGCTCAATCCTGCAACGTGGGCAAACTTCGAGTTCACCTGAAGGGTGAGTGAAGGACGGCCTACTCCCTTGGGTTTGGATTTCTGTTCATCAAGAAAGCCCAGATTCAAAAACCATTTCACAATATCTGAAATTGTGGTTTTGGTCAAACCGGTCTCTGTGGCGATTTCCGTCCTGGAGATTCTATCTCTGTTCATGATCACGTTCAAAACCCTGATCACGTTTCTCTTCCGTAGAGCCGAAGGATCCACGAACACTCTCCCCTTATTAATAAAGTCTCTTAACTTATTAATATCATAACATCAACCAGGTACAATGTCAAATGTTATGAAAACCACCGCCAGGGATGAAACTGCGGGTATCAGATCGATCGTATTTTTGATGGATGAGGTAAACGAGCTTGCAAACAGTGCGGCTATCAACTGCATCTTTTGCGGCGACTTCCTCCACCTTCTTTCCGTTTTTCAACATGGCTATTCTGTCCATCTGCCTCAAATCCTCGGGATCATGTGTTGCTATCAATACCATCTTTCCTTCCCTGGAAAGTTCATCCATGATTTCATATATCTTCAATCGTGTCGTCATATCCACTCCTGCGTTCGGTTCATCGAAGATGTACACTTTGACATCTTTTAGCAGTGCTCTTGCTATATCCAGCCTTCTTTTCAATCCCTTCGATAACTCCATGTATTTGATCTTTTTGTAGTCCCCCAATCCCAGCCTCTTTATTACCTCTTCCACACGGAATTTCAGGGTTCTTCCAACAAGACCGTTCAACATGCCAAAAAATCTGAGATTTTCCTTTACGCTCAGTCTGTAGTAAAAGCTTCTTTCAACACCGGTGGCTATACTAATGTTCTTTCTCGCATACTTCGCGTTTCTTATCACATCTATGCCATCCAGCATTACTTTTCCTTCATCCGGTAAGAGAAACGTCGCTATTATCTTCAGCAGGGTCGTTTTACCGGCTCCTTTCTCTCCGAACAAGGCCAGTTTTTCACCCGGAAATACTCTTATACTCACTCCTTTTCCATGAGCACTTCATTTCTTCATCAGAATTCGCTTCCTTCATAACGTTTTCTGAATTCTGTCACATTCACCGGTTTTCCACCACACAGCCTGCTCTCCTCGATTGCAAAAGCCATGTAATGGCTTTCCAAGGAATCGGACAATGTTGTTTGTGGTTCCTCACAGCCTTTGAGCACTTTGTAAAAGTGGTTCAAAAGTCCTTCGTCTCCTCCACTGTGTCCCTCTTCCCCTTTTTCGATGTACTCCTCACGGGTTTTACCATACAACTTCACGCTGATTCTCCCGGATGCGAAATCCCCCTCGATTTCCCCGAGTGTTCCAAACAACCTGATCTTTCTAGTTATCTCTGCGGAAAGTCCTGTCATGGTAAAGGTTCCAAGGACACCACTTTTGAAACTCATGCTCACAGCGTAGTAATCGCACACATCGTTGTCACAGGCGAAAACACATCTTCCATAGGGGCCTTCCTTCACAGCCCTGTATCTTCCCTCATAAGATAGATCAACGGATATCGCGTTCACGGGCCATCCGGTGTTATCCCCAAGGTAGATCCTGGTGGCGGAAAAGACGCATGTATTCTCAAATGGACAATCGATACATCTATCGGAAGCTTCTTTTGGCTTGTTGGTACCTGTGAAAAATAGAAGGTTCCCATGGGCGGTAAGGGTGTCAACGAAAGAGCCAATAAGCCACACCATTATATCCATGTCGTGGCAACATTTAGTTAAGATAGATGGAGCTGTCTCATCGCTCCGTCTCCAGTTTCCTCTGACGAAACTGTGCGCGAAGTGGAAGTATCCAACATGTTCCTCGTGATCTATACCCTTGATATCTCCTATCCTTCCGGAATCAACGATGTCCTTCAGCTTCTTGAAGAAGGGAGTGTACCTCAGAACATGAGCCACAAGTATTATCACATCACAATCTTTGGTCTGATTGTATATCCTTGCAAACTCTTCGGGTTTCCTCGCAACCGGTTTCTCGAGCAGTACATGATAGCCAGCCTTTGCAAACGCTATGGTAGGTTCAACGTGTTGATCATCGCTCGTCGCTATTACCACGGCATCGGCGAATTTGGGTTTATTCAGAATATCCTCCCAGGTTTCGAAAACCATATTTTCAGGAAGATCGTGCGTCCTCGCGAATTTCTCCCTCTTATCGGCATCGGGTTCTGCCACTGCAACCACCCTGTACATATTCGGATGTTTCAAAGCGAAAGCACCGTATGTGTAATATCCTCTATTTCCTGCTCCGACTACCACCAAGGAAACGGGTTTATCACCTTGTCTTTTCATCACCCACCCTCCCTTTGAATTCAACTCCACTAGCAGATTAACTCCTTTTCTCCTATCCTACCACTCTTGCCAATACCCCAGGTGTGTATCATATAAAGAAAAGCCACCGCAAATGCTTCAAGAAGATATCACAAAACATTACACAAAATTTCTGACATACCCAATTTCCCACGTTTAATGTAAAAGTGCGATTCACAGAAACAGAAGAGCATCACAAAATGTTTCTGATGCAGCTTTCTATCTTAGATTGAAGAGGTTTCTAAAGAAAAAAACGTAAGTGTCGATAAAAATAACGAGAAAGTACAACCAAAACTTTTCATTGGGGAACCAAAATACTTAGGGGGGTGTTATTTATGAAAGTGGTTGGAGTAAGTGAAGTAGGGGCAATAAGGAATATGGAGGAAGTGCACAGAAACTATCTTATTCGTGAAACAGCAAAGGTAGTTTATGGAGAAGCAGGTAGTGTCAAGGACGATGAGGAAAAACTATGGGCAGCACACGTTGTGAAAAACAGATACATGTTACAAAAGCAAGGTAAGTATCGTTTTGGCAGCATAAGAAAAGATTTTCTTGGATATGAAAGATGGGGAAAAAACCGTGGTGCAATAGAAAATAACCGATTAGAAAAAAGAGCATGGGAGAAAAGCCTTGAAGCAGCAAGAAAAGCATGGACTTCCAAACACGATCCAACAAACGGTGCTGTGTTTTTTGTGAGTAGGGAATTCCTTAAGAAAAAAGGTATAAAAGACCCTAGCAGAGCGGATTTGGTTAACAAAAATATTAACTTATCTATCTATCCACTTGAATATGTAAAACCTCCTGAAGGGCACAATTTTGCTCACGCTTTTTACAGAATAAAAGGAGCGAAACCATGAAAAGATCTGTTCTTTTCTTCCTACTTCTTTTTGTGAGTTTAAACGCATCCTTTTTCTGCCAAAGCACTCCTGAGATAATCTGGCAAAAAACTCTAGGAGGAAGCGAAATAGACGCTGCTCGGGGCATAATCACTACGCCGGATGGGGGTTATATTGTTGTTGGAATCACATACTCAAACGATGGTGATGTAAAAGGATGGCATGAAGGATATGATGATAATAACCGCCCATGTTCTGACGCTTGGATAATAAAACTTGACAGCGGTGGCAATATAGTTTGGCAAAAAACTCTTGGAGGAAGCGATGATGACGATGCTTATGATATAGCCATCGCGCCCGGTGGTGGATACATCATTGCTGGCATCACATGCTCAAACGATGGAGACGTGAAAAAAAGTCACGAAGGTGCAGATTTCTGGATAGTGAAAATTGACGAAAGCGGCAGCATAATCTGGCAAAAGACATATGGAGGAAGCGATTGGGAATCTGCCTCAGCTATAGCTACAACTCCAGATGAAGGATATATCGTAGTTGGCTGGACAGGTTCAAAAGATGGAGATGTGAGCAGAAATCATGGAGCCAATGATTTTTGGGTGGTAAAGCTTGACAGCAATGGCAATCTTGTTTGGCAAAGAACTCTTGGCGGAAGCAATCTTGACATAGCTGAGGACGTGGCAGTCACTCCAGATGGTGGATGTATCGTTGTTGGCTGGACAAGATCAAATGATGGGGATGTTACCAAAAATCACGGCATGGAGGATGTCTGGATTGTAAAACTTGACAAAGATGGAAATGTGGTCTGGAAAAAACTTATGGTGGTAGTGATGAAGATTACGCATTTTCCATAATTGCAACTAAGGATGGTGGATATATCGTTGCAGGAGATACAAGATCAAGTGACGGAGATGTTAGCAAAAATCACTCTCCTATATGGTGGTCAGATGCTTGGGTTGTAAAACTTGACAGCAACGGAAACATTGTCTGGGAAAGAACTTATGGCGGAAGCAATTGGGATAGTGCTTTAGCTATAGCCGCTGCTCCTGATGGCGGGTATATCATCGCTGGCTATACAGAATCAAATGATGGAAACATCTGCAAAAATCATGGCAAGGAAGACGTCTGGATAATGAAAATCGATGAAGTCGGAAACATGATATGGCAAAAGACGCTTGGAGGGAGCGATGATGATATAGCATATTCCATAGCTGCCGCGCCAGATGGAGGATATATCGTTGCCGGAGATACGAAATCAAACGATGGAGATGTAAGTGGATGGCATGAAGGATACACCAGTTACGACAGTCCGTATCCAGATTTCTGGATTGTAAAGCTTGGATGGAAGTGAGAAGAATCTCAAAAGCTTTGAATGGTTGCTGGAGATGTACTGATAAGGGTTATTATTGGCAGCTGATTAAAAAGTACTATTTGTGGAAGAAGAAAGATAGTGAAGGGA
>JAGGZV010000076.1 GCA_021161835.1 Thermotogae bacterium
ATGGTTTGTTTACCAATGACCTTCTCAAGCTCTTCTATCTTTCCTTCGAGTTGCTTAACTTTGGACCTCTTGCCATTTTCCAAACCTTCTTTGGCACCTTCAAGAAACCTATCACGCCATTTGTAATACTGAGCTTGTGAAATACCGTGTTCTCTGCAGATTTGAGAAACACTCTTTTCATGACGAAGACCCTCAAGAATTATTGCCATCTTTTCCTCTGTTGAAAGTTTCTTAGCCATTCCGTGCACCCCCTTACTGATATTTTAATTCTCTACTTCTTCCTTGTCCAATTATTCAGGGGGGCAGTATAGACTTTGTACTTCCACTTTTTAATTTTACCTGTTATGAAAGAAGGCATATTTGCTTTAGTGGTTGTGGCAACATCAAAGGAAGCAGAGGAAGATGATGAGGAAGAGCTTACAATCTGATCTTTTTCCATACACGAGGGGAATAGAAAGAAAAGAAGGAATATACCGATAGCAAACATCACGATAGATAAAACCTTTGCCTTACCCATAAAGAACACCTCCCCTGGATTGAGGTATTTTTCTGGATTATACCAGCATCCATTTGACAGTCAAGTTTTGTGGTTTCTGGAATCTGCATGTTAAGCGATATTGTAACTGCAAAAATTTGCAGGTTTTCACTAGTTGGAATCAATAGGGGTATAACGCTACATATAAGCGTAAGATAAATATGATGAATACCGCGTTATAATACTTCCACAGAAATTCCGGGGAACTTTTGATCCGGATTAAAATGTAAGAATGTGGTTGAAGAATTGTATGTAAACTGTAAAATCAAAGATTGAGTATGCAGAATTGAGATACTCCCTCATATTCTGAACGGAGAAAAATTACTCGTTTTTATTCATAGCCCACTTTATCAGTATATTGTCTTTGTAGCCTCTTTTTCCAACACTCATTATTACAATTACATTCGCTTCCTCCAAAATTCTTCTGGTTTCGCCTTTCTATGTATATCTCCGCTATCCGTTTCGTGTGTAAAAATATCCCTTTCTTCTTTATCTGACAACTGATATAATCATCTGTGGGGGAATTCATGGTGAAGACCGGATTTGAGGAGGGGGAAGGATGCACGAAATGGAAAAGAAGGATCTAGAAAAAAAGATGCGGGAATGGGAGGAAAAAGTTCTCAAAAAGGTCGTGGAACGGTTCGGTGAGCGTCGTGAAACCTTCACAACTTCCTACGGGAATGAAAAGAAGGTGCTTTACACTCCTCTCGATATAGGCGATCTCGACTACCTTGAAGAACTTGGTTTTCCCGGTACCTATCCCTTCACCCGCGGAGTACAACCCAACATGTACAGGGGCAAACTCTGGACAATGCGCCAGTATGCAGGATTTGGAACAGCTGAAGAATCCAACAAGCGATACAGATATCTGCTGGCACAGGGACAAACAGGATTATCGGTAGCGTTCGATCTTCCAACCCAAATCGGTTACGATTCCGACCATCCAATGGCTGAGGGTGAAGTTGGAAGAGTGGGTGTTGCCATCGACTCCCTGGAGGATATGGAAATACTGTTTAACAACATTCCTTTGGATAAGGTCAGTACATCCATGACCATAAATTCCACCGCCGCCATTCTGCTCGCCATGTACATAGCAATCGCCGAAAAGCAAGGAATTCCAATGGGAAAACTGCGTGGCACAATACAAAACGATATCCTGAAGGAATACATAGCCCGTGGCACTTACATCTTCCCCCCGGAACCATCAATGAAGATAATAACCGATATCTTCGAGTTCTGTTCCAGAAACATGCCGAAATGGAACACCATAAGTGTGAGCGGATATCACATGAGAGAAGCAGGTGCGACAGCTGTTCAGGAGGTTGCCTTCACTTTCGCAGACGGTATAGCGTACGTGGAAGCCGCAATAAAAGCTGGACTGGACCCAAACGTTTTCGGTGAGCGAATATCTTTCTTCTTCGCCGCTCACAACGATTTCTTTGAAGAAATTGCAAAATTCCGATGTGCCAGACGTTTGTGGGCACGGATAATGAAGGAGAGATTCAGCGTCACAAACGAAAAAGCCATGCGAATGCGTTTCCACACACAAACTGGTGGGTCAACTTTGACCGCTCAGCAACCCTTGAACAACATCGTGCGTGTGACCCTGCAGGCCCTTGCAGCCGTGCTGGGAGGAACCCAGTCACTCCACACCAACGCCTACGATGAAGCGCTGGCACTTCCAACGGAGGAATCCGCTACCATAGCCCTGCGTACACAACAGATAATCGCGTATGAATCGGGTGTAGCCGATACCGTGGATCCGCTCGGAGGTAGTTATTACATAGAACATCTCACAAATGAAATGGAGCAGAAGGTCGAAGAATACCTGAAGAAGATCGACGAGATGGGGGGCATGATCCGCGCAATAGAACTGGGATATCCTCAGCGTGAAATACACGAGAGTGCGTACAGGCAACAACAGGCCATGGAAAAAGGTGAGAAGATAGTGGTGGGTGTGAACAAATTCGTGGTTGAAGAAGAGAAGCGTTACACCAATATCCTCAAAGTGGATCCCGAGCTTGAATCCCGGCAGAAGCAGAGACTCAAGGAGTTGCGATCCCGCAGAGACAGCACCATGGTCATGCACACGCTCAAAGAACTCAAAGAAGCCGCGAAAACACAAAAAAACTTAATGCCTTACATACTCGAAGCCGTAAAAGCCTATGCCACCATAGGTGAAATAACCGATGTACTTCGGGAAGTTTACGGTGAGTACACCGAAACAGGATTCTACTGATAATCATATAGGTTCCAGAAATTCCAGATAGAATCTGAACCAGTATTTGTTGAACTGTACGCCAGCGAGGAAGCGATCTTTGAACCTGTGAGTCTCACTCTCGAAGTACATTTTTAATTCCAGACCGAGATAATCAAAAACGTTAAAACTCGTGATTTCCTCGAAAACAGGATAGGCAAGGGTCAAAAGACCCTCCACGTTCTCGTAACGTCCCCCAAGCACTATTCCCAACCTGGTCGATGATCTCCAGGTGGTCGTGGTGGCGTTCGATGAAATGGGCACATTGGTTCTATCGAATGTCAGATAGAACCCTCCTACAAACGGCGAATCTCGACCAAGTACATCAAGTTGTATCTGCAAACTGAACAACGTTAAGGAAACTGGCGAGGACCCTGGTGTTATGGTAACACCTGGCCTGTACGCAATGTCAAAAGCGAAGACATCATCGTCGAAGTTGGCCCACCCCAGTTTCAGTCCAAAAACACTGGCATCCGGGAAGGTGCTGGCTATCGTGAATCCGCCTCCCAGTATGAACTCCACAGCGAAGCTCACCGTACACACAAGCAAAACGATAAAGATACACGCTCTTTTTATCACCGCTTTATCCCTCCACCATTTTCATGGTTCTCCGCAACCTTTCCAGAACCCTTTTTTTACCCAATACGCTGATCGTTTCGAAGAGACCGGGTGTTACCAACCTGCCCATAACGGCCCCTCGCAAAGTTTGGAAAACCTTCTTTTTTGAAATTTCCAGATGCTCTGGCAGACCTCTGACAACCTTTTCCACACCTTCTACCGTCCAATCTTTCAGATTTTCGAACAATTTAAGCGCTTCAGATATGATCACTCCAGCTTTCTCATCCTGTAGATATTTTTCAACGTAGTTATTCTCATACTCGTAATCATCAAAGAAGAAAGGATACGCGAAGTCCGCCAGCTGCTCGAGGGTGTTGACCTTCTGCCTGCAAATCTCGATAACATCCTCGGCAAAATCGTCCATTTCCACCTTCTCGAGATATTCTTTTCTTCCTGTATAGGCCAGGAAATCCTTGAATGCGTCCCGCACCTGTTCCCGAGCCAGCATCCTCAAATGTTTGCCGTTTACCCACTCCAGCTTTTGATGGTCGAAAATAACGTTTTTATTGGAAAGATCATGGGGCTCGAATCTTTCGATCACATCATCGATAAGGAATATCTGCTCTTCTTCACCGACGTTCCAGCCAAGGAGCGCCAGATAATTCATCAAGGCTGTTGATAGAAAACCTTTACTCCTGAAATATTCAACGGAAGTTGCACCGTGTCGTTTACTCAGAGGAGTTCTATCATTTCCCAGAATAAGGGGCAAATGCAGATATTCCGGAATTTCCCAGCTAAAGGCTTCATAAAGCAATATCTGCTTGGGAGTATTCGAAATGTGGTCTTCTCCACGTATCACGTGCGATATGCCCATCAAATGATCGTCCACCACAACGGCAAAATTGTAGGTTGGAAAACCATTGGATTTCAATATGACAAAATCTTCCAGCGAAGAATTCTCGAATCTTATCCTGCCTCGCAGGATATCGTTGAATTCGGTATACCCACCTTTCGGTATCCTGAATTTCACTGTGACCGAACAACCATGCTGTATCTCCCGCTCAGGATAGGTGTCACTGATACCTATCTGTTTTTCTCTATCCTCAGGGTCGTATATAGCATAATAAGCTTGTCTGGATTCCACCAATCTCTCGGCGTAACTTCGATACAAACCTTCCTTCACTCTTTCGCTCTGTCTGTAAGGTCCATGATTTCCTCCCACATCCGGCCCTTCATCCCACAACAGCCCACACCATTTCAACGATTCCATGATAGAGCGCTCGTAGATTTTACTCGAACGTTCCACATCGGTATCCTCTATTCTCAGAATGAATGATCCTCCCATTTTTCTGGCAAACAACCAATTGAAAAGAGCTGTTCGCGCACCTCCAACGTGCAATTCTCCGGTGGGACTGGGAGCGAATCTCACGCGTACCACGGTCACACCTCCGCTCAGTGCCCAAGAGTTTCTATGATGTCGAGTATTTCACTCACACTCCAGGCCTGATACACTTCCACCGTCTTCCTGGTATCGAGATATCTTCCTTCTATAAGAACGTTTGCGAACCTATCTGTCCATCCTCCCGTACCTCTGAAGAGGATCACCGGAATGGCGTTGGCATAAGCACCGAGGATCTCTATAGCTGTACCCACCTCTCCTCCCACCGCTACCATCACGTCCATATTCTTGAGCATCACAAAAGAGCGCATTTGAAAGTCGAGGCCTGTAAACAAAGCAAAATCCAGATATTCGTTTGCTCCTTCTCTGACAAAAGGCAAGACACCTATCACCTTACCACCGACTTCCTTTGCTCCCCTGCTAACGAGCTCCATTACACCATCTCTTCCACCGTTCACTATCAGATGACCTCTTTCCGCAAGCCTCCTGCCCAGTTCCACACACTCATCGGCTATTTCAGATACGGGTGGAAATGCTACAGGTCCTGAATAACCGGCCACTCCAACCTTCATGATCATCACTCCCGGAAAGGATTCTAACATGTGGGACAAAGACACACAAAGCTCTCGTTTATTCAAAACAAAAAGGGGAGCTCTCTTGTCTCCCCTTCATAGGTGAAAAGCCCTCTTTGGCACGCCCGGAGGGACTCGAACCCCCAACCTGCGATTTTGGAGACCGCCGCTCTGCCAATTGAGCTACGGGCGTCCGCTGGGATCAAATCCCACCTGCTGGAGCGGAAGACGGGATTCGAACCCGCGACCTCCTGCTTGGCAAGCAGGCGCTCTACCGCTGAGCTACTCCCGCCCAACTGTTCAATCTGGTGCGAGAGGTGGGAC
>JAGGZV010000069.1 GCA_021161835.1 Thermotogae bacterium
TCATAACTTCTTGCTCCAAGAGGATATCTTCTCCTTCAACAGCTCAAAATTACAACGTTAGAAAATCGCTCATGAAAGGAGAATCATCTGGCTCACGCTCTCCTTACTAATAACACAAACCCCCACGATGATCCGTGGGGGCTTTTAACCTGAACACTTTAAGATCTGGTAGCGGGGGTGGGATTCGAACCCACGACCTTTGGGTTATGAGCCCAACGAGCTACCGGACTGCTCCACCCCGCAACGACCGCGCATAATTATAGCATGAATTTTGTGACTTTTCAAAGACGACTATTTTTCCTCTATCTTCAGTTTTTGAAGGAGTCTGAGCTGTCTGCGGGCACTGCGGATACCCATTTTTTTGAGTACAAATTCGCCAAGAAGAAACTGAAAGGGTAACCAGCTAACATGACCGAGGGGAATGAAGTAACGCCTGGGACGTCCCAATCTTTCCCAGAGGATCCTTCTGCTGTCACGGGGGAGAGCGCGGTCAAACAGGGCTTCCACGAAGGTTGTTCTCTCCTTACCCACGAACTTCGCGTATGAAATGGGATCCACTTTCAACAACGAATGAATCCTGGATTGTAACATCTCATCCACGCTCTCAAAGTGATCCAGCATCCGCATATCCTGGTCGTATCTACTCATCAGCTCGTCGCGACTGTTGAGCGACTCTTCCGAACCCTCTCCCCGTGCAAAACCTCTTCTTGTAAACTTCAAGGTCGGTGAATGCCACAACAACCGAGCCATGTTTCCACCAGCTGTGAGAAGGATGGTGTGCTTTATTCGTCTGTCCAGGGCGGTGACCAGTACGGATATCATGCCTCCCAGACAGTAACCCAGCAGGCAGTTGTTTTCCTTCCACATACCCCGCTGTTCCAGCAGGTCTATCGAACTTCTCACATCCACAACGGCATGTTCCCAGAATTTTATGAGGCGCTTCAGATTGGGAATGAAGTAGTCTTTTCCGCTGGTCGAATTGTGGGCCGTTCTGGTGTAATGACCGGGTAAAATCAGGAGCGAGGATTCCACTCCCACACATGAGAGTCGCAACGCGAGCCACATGAAGAATGGAATATTACGCGTTCCAAGACCATGAAGTATTAGCACGGAACCAACGGCCTGTTCGCGTGGCGAAAAATGATACATTTCCACCTGTTCGGTACCCGGTTCGGGATCCCTGTACAGGGTCCTGAACTTCACGATGGAACCCCTGAAGTATTTCCCTTTCAATATGTAACCACTTGTGAAATTCAAAACGGTTTTCTCGTAACTGAAATCAGGTGTTATCCTTTCCACTATACACCTCAGCTCCGTATCGCTTTTCTCATGAAACGCACCATCTCCTCCAGAAAGTTCATCACCAATCTATCACGCAATTCGAACTCGAAAGCGTGATCACCCTTTGGGTGAATTTTCAAATGTGCCTCGACACCGTGTTCTTTCAATTTTCTGTACATTTTCACAGATGATCGAACAGGAACGACTCCATCTTTTGCACCGTGCACCAGAAACACCGGAACCATCTTCCTGCTTATCCAGGTTATGGGAGAGTACCGGATATAATCGGCTTTACGCTTTCCGGGAGTTCCTTTCAACGTGGTGAGTACGGCGAATCTTGCAAAAAGGGATTCGACTTCCATACTCCACAAATCCATCAAATCGGAGGGTGCATACCACGCCACCACGGCTCTTATCCCTTCCATCACTTCCATATTACCATGAAAGGTGTGGAAGGCAGCGTGATACAATGCCAGATGTCCACCAGCTGATAATCCCATCAGCACGATGCTATCGGTGTCCAACCTGAGGGATTCATGATGCTCCTTGATGTACATGAGAGCATCTCTGTAATCATCCAGAATTTCTTCTATGCCATGCAGATAGCCATAGCGGTAGTCTATGGTAACAACGGCGAACCCGTGCACGGTGAGGAATCTGTACCACGATATGTAGTTGGGTTGACGCCGGAAGCCGGATATCCATCCTCCACCATGTGCGAAGAAAACAACCGGATATATTCGTGGTTCGTCACCGGGATAGTACACATCCATTTTATAGGGTATCTTCTCAACCTTTTTATAAGTGTACGTGTAAGGACCGAAACATTTAGTGTCATCCTGGGGAAAAGGTAAGCTACCCCGCATGAACCTGTAAAAATTTTTCACGTTCAAAAGAACGACGAGCATCAACGCAATGAACCAGTTCCACAGAAACAGGAGCAAAAACGCCACTACAATGAAGAACTTCAGGAAACGCTTGATCTTCAATCTCATCACCGATCTTCCGCCGTTTTCCTGTATATGAAAGGCGACACCATGCGAAGGCCCAGCTCATTGGCGTTGAGAATCCGCTCGGTACTACCCACGAATATTATCCCGCCAGCTCTCAGGGAATCAGCAAATTTCTCATATATTCGCTTCTTGGTAGGCTCATCGAAATATATGAGCACATTGCGACAAACTATGAGATCCAAATTGCGATCGTACGGATCCTGAACGAGATCGTGCCTCCTGAAGATCACCCTTTCCTTCAAGAAAGGTTTGACTTCGTACTGATCCTCGTCATGGCGAATGAAATATTTTGAAACCATGTCAGGTGTGAGGTTCACAAGTGAACGCTTCGTGTAAACGCCTTTTCTCGCCTTTTCCAGAACCCAGGGATCTATATCTGTCGCCAGAACGTGAACGGTTTCCGGAATCCGAAGTTCCACCAGTATTATGGCCATAGTGTAAGGTTCTTCTCCGGTGGAACATCCTGCACTCCACATCTTGAGATTGCGTGTGCCCTTCTCTTTTATTATCTCAGGTAGAAATCTTTCCTTCAGCTCCCGCCATTTCTCAGGGTTTCTGAAGAACTCCGTTACATTTATTGTCATCTTGTCCAGAAATTCATCGCGCAGGGCCGGGTCGGAAGTTATCATCTTGAGATACTCCCTGTAAGACTCCACACTGTGGCGCTTCATCAGTATACCGACTCTTCTATGAACGCGGTGTTGTTTGTAACCGGTGAGGTCTATGCCAAGCTTTTTCTTCACTTCCTGGAGAAACCAGTGGAATTCGGGGTCGTTGACCTCGAACACTTGAATCCCTCCTGTTAATATACTCGAAAGGCTATGGAAAAGGCATAACGCTCGAAGTCATATACATTCAAAGCAAGCAGAACATCGCCAAATCTCCTGAAAAGCTTCATTCTTCCTCTGGTACCCAATATGGAAACTTCCGCACCAAAATCCTCCGTCCTCATGTCTATCATCAAAGCCTGTTCTCGTCCTGTTCTGAAACCCCACGACATTTTTCCGGAACCGATTATGAGAGTGGAATCAACTTCATATCCATTATCCTCTGTTTTAAAAGGCCCAAATTCGCATTTCACACTTTCTCCCACATATCCGAGATACAACCCGGAATTTCTTATTATAACACCCACATCGCTCAAAAAAAGACCAATTTCCGATACGTTTTTTTCTCCACCGCTGGTTATCGAAACGAAGGCGCTGAACATATCTGCAGCTGGTGTGATGGCCAAGGTCCGATAGTTCGCACAACTGACGAATTCCATCACATCCAGCAGCTGCAGTGAAAAACTCTTTTCCCGCAGAAAATAGGTGTTTTCATCGTAAATGCGAAGATTCTGGGTTTTAGAATACGAAAAGTTCAAACGCTCCGACTCAAACCAGATGTTTTCTATAACATCTTCGGGTTTTTCAACACCGGGCTTCAGTACCACCAGCTCGCCACTTTGAACCATTGACATACTGAATCGCAGGGATGCTTCATAATTCCATACTTTCACGAAGATCCGGCTCAGAAAACTGCATGAAGGCGTAGAAACCAGGGAAAAAGACGTATAAAGTTCCACCGTACTGGTACCATAAAGCAATACGAAAAACGCCAAAAAGATCAAAAGCATTCCAGTATGTTTAACCATTCTCTCAACCCACTTCTGAAATCAGGGGGTATAGCCTGCTGAATGTTCACTATTTCACCTTCGTGATAATCACTTCCAAAGCTCATGAAAAGCCGGAAATTTCTGGCTATATAGTGATATCTGTAAACATCCATGGTGGTATGTCGGGGATGAAAAACCTCTATTCCATCCAGGCCACAATCTATCAAATACCGGAGATCGCTCTCTTTCAAACCAACTTCTCCACTCGGGTATACGAATGTACCGGGATGAGCTACTACCGCTATTCCACCCGCTTTTTTAACGCTCTCTATGATGACTTCAGGTGGAAAACTACGCGCTGGCAGGTACGCCCTACCGTTGTCCGCTATGAGATCGTATGTGAAGGCATCCCGTATCGTCTTTATGTAACCCCTATACAGCAGAGCGAGTGCCACATGCCGACGGTTCAAAACCTCACCTGAAGCCTGTGCCACCACATCCTCGTATTCCAGATGATATCCCACCTTCCTGAGCTTCTCCAGCATCTCCAGAACACGTTCCACTCTCAGCCTTCTTATCTCAGCGAGCAGTTCGTTCAACCCTTCATCCTGGGGATCGAAATTGTAGGCCAGAATATGCATCTCCGCTCCACGATAAAGTGCCGTTATTTCCACACCTGACACGGTTTTTATACCGCAGGCTTTCGCCGCTTCGCGGAATCTTTGAAAGCCCGCTATGGTATCATGATCGGTTAATACCAACATGTGGTATCCAAACTGCTGAAATATTCTCACTAACTGCTCGGGGGTGAATGAACCATCCGAACAAGTGGAATGGATGTGAAAATCCACCTGCAATTCAGGCTATCCTTTCCATTATCGCTTCCAGTTCACTGTCTTCGATTTCAAAGTTGGCGTACACTTCCTGTACGTCGTCCAAATCCTCAAGGGCGTTCAAGCATCGCAACAGTTTCTCGGCATCCTGACCTGTGACTTTAACGGTATTCTTCGGCAGATAGGTTAGAGAAGCCTTGACATCGTAACCCGCTTCGGTTAATGCATCTCTCACCTTGGTCAAATCCTCGGGTGCCACTATCACCTGAACAGGGTCTTCCTGTTCCTTTATATCCTCGGCACCAGCGTCTATTGCCAGCATCATGAATTCATCCATATCGGCTATTTGACCGGCCGGCACAGTTATCAAACCCTTACGCTCGAATATCCATCCAACGCTACCGCTTTCGGCCATGTTACCTCCATTTTTTGACAACACGTGTCGCAGTTCCTGAGCCGTTCTATTTTTGTTATCTGTAAGCGCCCGGATCAGGACAGCTACACCACCTGGCGCGAAGGCCTCATACATCACCTCGGTGTACTGTACTCCCTCCAGTTCTCCTGTGCCACGCTTTATAGCCTTTTCTATGGTTTCCTTGGGCATATTCGCCTCCCGAGCGCGCTCAATGGCGCTCCTCAAACGTGGATTACTGTTGGGATCCCCTCCGCCTTCACGGGCCGCCACCGTTAACTCCCTTATGAGCTTCGTGAACAACTGTGAACGTTTGGCATCCTGTGCGGCTTTTCTGTGCTTTATGTTCGCCCACTTGTTGTGTCCAGACACGATCTCTACCTCCTTTGAATTTACTCTTCGTGAATGATTATATCATTCGATCTCCTTTTTTACCACAGTACAAACTCATCGTGAATCTGTGGAGATACTTTGAAAAAATGTGGGGTTTTAACGCGCAGTTCCGCCTCTTCACCAATATTTCTTGGTAATAAAGCATTTATTCGCACACCATCTGACTCGCACACGCAAAGCATCCTGATACCATCGTAGAAATGACACTCGAGGATCCTGTGACGTGCTCCACCCGGTGAAATTTCCACTTCCTCGGGTCTGAACATGAGGATATAATCACCGTCTTCGACATTAACCTGTCCGGGATCGTAAGGATAACACTTCCCTTTCACCACATGCACTTTGATGGTGTTCACACCCAGCTTCGATGTGAGTTCCATCGCTATCGGCGTAGCCGGGTTGTTGAAAACTTCCTCTGTCTTTCCCACCTGTATGAGCCTCCCCTCGTACATCACACCCAGGTGGTCTCCCAAAGCCATGGCATCTTCGGGATCGCTGAACACGACTATGGTGATCTTACCCATGTTCTTTATGAACTTCTTCAAAAGTGTTCGCATCTCAACGTGTATCTTTCTGTCAAGTTGACTCAACGGCTCGTCAAGCAACAATATCTCCACCTCGTGTAGTCGTTCTCGTCCGAAAGCTATCAATTGCTTCATACCTTCGGGTAATTCTTCAATTCGTCTATCCATGTAAATGTCGAGACCGTTTAGATCCTTCGATGTCTCTCGCGCGATTCTGCGGATGGTCTTCTTTCGCAGTCCCCTTATGTAGAGCGGGAAACCAAGATTCAGCGAAGAATCGAGATGCGGGAAAAGGGCATAATTCTGGAACACGAAACCCACCTTTCTGCTGCTGACCGGAAGGTCATCTATTCTCCTGTTTTTGAGCCTTATGGAACCTTCATCCAGCCGATGAAATCCCGCTATACAACGTAGAAGAAATGTTTTACCACTTCCTGACGGCCCGAGCAGTGCCAGAATGCCACCTTCCGGGAGCTCAAAGGAGATATTCTGAAGCCGAAATTCACCGATATGTGCGCAGAGGTTTTCAACTACCAGCATGTCAGGGCGAACCTATGAAATAGGATAGGATCAGGGATATTAAACCCATCATAAGAGTGCACACTCCCCTCTTTCCAAATCCATCACCTTCACCCTTTTCTCTATACTTGTCGAGGGCTATCTTGAACATCACTATGGAAAGAAGAACACATATGACCCCGAATATGAAGAGAGAATCGGAAACGATATCCATCATTGCATTTCACCCTTACATTTAAATGATACCATGCATTCACAAAATCACAAATATGAGTCCGGAAAACAGAAAAAATCGGTGGAAGATCATATGGTGTTTCAGGACTGAATAAATGATAGAATTTTGTGAGAGGTGATGAAAATCTTGACCGGTAAAGAACTGTTTTCCGAGGATATCGTGAGTCACGAAATACGACTCGACAGATTCCTGAGAAAAAAGTATCCCCAGATCAAACTGGCTTCCATCTACAAACTCATCAGAAAGGGATGGGTGCGTGTAAACGGAAAACGAAAATATAATCCTGGTTTACGGCTTAAAAAGGGCGATAGGGTACGAGTAGCTTACACCGGTGAGATAGATCATATGCTCAGAACTTTTGAAAACAAAGCAACACCCAAATATATGAAACTTCGTATCGTTTACGAAAACGAGAAAATAGTGGTTTTAAACAAACAACCGGGGGTATCCGTACATCCAGGAGGCGTTTCCGCCACCACGTTGGTCGAAGGACTGATGTATTATGGCGAGAGAAAAGGATTTCAACCCTACCTTGTACATCGCCTTGATAGGGAAACCTCCGGAGTCTTGATTGCAGCGAAAGATCCAGAAACTGCTAAAAAGTTGTCTTTTCTGTTTTCACATCATATGGTGAAAAAAGAGTACATTTCTCTGATCAAAGGACACCTGAAAGACGAGATAGAAATCTCCCAGCCCATAGAGGGACGAGAGGCAAAAACATGGTTTAAACCGATGAGATACTTTCGCAAAGCTGATGCCACATTGGTAACTATAAATATAAAAACGGGTAGAAAACATCAAATTCGTCGTCATGCCGCGTTCATGGATCACCCCGTAGTCATGGACGATCTTTATGGAGATAGAGAGTACAACAGGAGATTCAGAAAGCTTTATGGTCTGAACAGACTTTTTCTTCACTGCAGATGCATATCTTTTGACGACATTCCTGACATAGACAGGAAAGTTTTTGAGGTTCCGCTACCAGAAGATCTTATGAGAATTCTGGAAATCCTGGGTGAAGAAAGATGAGAAGAGTACATCTGATACTGCTGATTTTGGTGGGTTTCGGAATATCCGCGTACACAGGCACGCTGTACATAAACACGTATAACGAGACCATGGCTATAAAACTCGCAACACAGACTATTTGGGCAAGGATAGAGGTTACCGAAGAAATGGGATGGGGCACAAGAAAAATACTGGGTGTATACGAGAGACCGAAGACCTTCGTTCCTAATATCCCCCATGTTGGCGAATCGTACATCGGTCTGGAAGGAGACATGTTCCTGGGCCGGAACAGTGGCCAGATAGTACTCGGCGATCTGTTCGATCCCGTCGTTGAAATGGTAAAAAAGGGGTTGATCGATAGAGTTATATTCGGTTACTGGCCTGTACAGATTTCACAGAACAACGTTTTGGTGTTCGACAAACTACCGGGAGAGTCACTGGCAAGTTACCTTACCCTCTTCGAAGGTACCTTCTGGGAATTTTCTCCCCGAAAATTCGACGAATTTCAGAAAGATCACTCTCCCCCATTCGAGTACTCGCTGGCACCCAGACCACCTGAAATAAACGTGGAGATATCGGGAGGAGTAGAAGATATTCCCTTTCTGGTGCAGTTGAATGTCACAGACAATGGAGAGCTGGAAGGATGGGATCTAAAAGTTGAAGGCGGAAAATGCAAGCGTCTTTCTCCTTTTTCTTTCCTGATTCAACCCTCGGCCACAAGGGTTGGACTGCTTGCGGTGGCAACCGATACCATTGGAATGACAAGCACATGCACTGTTGATATCATCCTCAAACCCCGTTTGAAGTTTTCAGTCTCGACATCTTCCACCATCGTCGAGGTTGGAGAAAACCTTGAAATCGATCGTAGTTCACAGATCGTGGGACCTGGTACATCATGGCCCGGGACGAGCATCATACACAGAGTTTCCATGGATGACGAGGGAAATATATCCGTGGAATATGTGTACATGCGAGCTATGGATACGCTGCCTCCAGAGTTGAGAAGTCAGATAATCGTTGACGATCAAGGTATAACCATCCACGCAACGGCTTCGGATCTGCTGTCCACCAGAGTAAACGTTTATATGGATTGGGCGAAACTTGCTCTTTTGAATTCACGTACACGTATATCCCGTCCCAATGGAGAACACCTACTTTACATCGAAGCCATCGATGGCTGTGGGAATGCAACGCGATGGGCTACCATATTAACTTTCGAACCCACACCAAAAATAGAGGTGTACAGAACCAACCTTGGAAATCTCTTCATCAACCGTTCGGATGGTACTTTCGTGATCAACGGTAGAAAGATCGAAACCAAAGAATTTCTTCTCGTACTGGGAAATCCCAGTATATCGATAACACGCGACGGAGAGTACACGGTGGTGCCGCCATGAACCACAACGTTAAGGTCGTAGGAATAGGGATATTCCTGGCTTCAACTGTGATACTGACCCTTTTTTACATCCCATGGCGGGTGGAGGTGGATCGCCTCAATCTCTCGACCAGTATAGCTGTGTACAGAAAAAATCTAGGAGACGACTTCCTGATGGTGGGAAAAGACCTTGTGTTCGCTCAAAGAATCAGTGATGTACCCTCAGGAGCGAAGATTGTTGTGCCCATATCACAGGATAGAAAGACGCTGCTGGAATTCCTGGAGTATGTGAAGGAAAAGAATGATGTCAAATTGGGTATCCTGGAATTTGCCCCGAATGAAAAGATCTTGAAAAGGGTTGCGCTGTTGTATAAGCCCGAACGCATCGTGAGAATTCACATGGTTGAAAGCGACGAATTGATAAAATACACCCCGGAATCTCTGAAAAATCGCCTGATTCGAGCTGTACGTGAGAGAAGCGTTGAAGTGATCGTAATACCTCCCATTCCAAGAGACTGGAACATGAGCTATAGAACCTTCGTCATGGATGTTTACTACGAAATCCTGAAGTTCGCATCGTATACCAGAGATCCAGCTTTCTACACTTTCACATCGCCCGTATTCGTGATCACCATAGCGTGGATAGGAATATTGGGCATCTTTGCAACCATTTCGCCTGTGTTGTTTTTGGTAGCAGCCGTGCTGGTGTTAATTCCAAACGAATGGACGTGGTCCCTGACCATCACGGCGGCTACCATCGTGCTCTACATCGCACTGAAAAATCAGAAAACGTTCTGGCGTTATGTGGCTTACTTTCCCCTCGCTTTTCTGGTAAATGCTTGTTTTGCCTTACCTCAATATGTTGCCGGTATCGAAGAATTCAGAGGGGTTAAACTCTCACTGGCTTTACTCCCTGCTTTCGTCGCGATAGAAGGTTTTCTTCAACATGGCCCAAAAAAATTGAGAAAGAGCGATTTGAACCTGGTCATATTGCTCGTTGTAGCGGGAGTGTATTATCTCATGAGGACGGGGAACTATGGCCTGGTAACGGGATGGGAAAAGGAGCTGCGTGATCTCATGGACCTTGTTTTCGAAGCAAGACCCCGCTTCAAAGAGTTACTGGGAGCGGCTACATGTGTTGTGTTGTCCGCGTATCCCGAAATCCCATCGAAATTCAGGTGGGGTTTTATATCTGAAGTTCTCCTTTCGGTGGGTATGGTCTCCATTGTTAACACTTTCTGTCATTTCAAAACACCACTCACGTTACATCTTTTGAGAGCTTTCAACGGGTTGTGGCTCGGTGGACTCGTGGGTCTGGTGATCAGTGGGGTGATCTTTCTATGGATGAGAAAGAAAAGGAAATAGTATTCACATATACGCACGATGTGGCTCCACTCAGCGTCACGGGAAAATGGTGTGGTTTGAAATGCGCTCATTGCAATGCCAGATATTTAGAACACATGCTATCCGTTGATCTGCTGGACGATCTCTATAAGAAAGGGAAGAGAACCTTTCTCATCAGTGGAGGTATGGATAGAACGGGACACATCCCATACAGTGGTGTGATCGAAAAGCTCGAAAAATTCAAATCGCAACATCCGGACGTCAGATACAACTTCCACACAGGGTTCGTAGATGAAAAAACAGCGGGAAAAATCCTGAAAATAGCCGATGGTGTCTCACTGGACTTCGTGGGATCAGGATACGTTGTGAAAGAGGTTTATGGACTGAAGAAAGATGTTAAAGACTATCTGAAGATTCTTCAGATGTTCGAAGGCAAGGTAAAACTGGCCGTGCATCTAACCATAGGATTGCTGGCGGGGAAACTATCACACGAATTCGAGGCATTGGACCTTCTTTCTGATAAGCACTTTGATAAACTCGTTTTTCTGGTCTTCATACCCACCAGGGGAACAAAATTCGAGAAAGCATCCCCGCCGAAACTCGAAGATGTTGAAAGAGTATTCAAATATGCCCGCGAGATATTTCCCACCAGGTGCCTGGCTTTGGGATGTATGCAACCGACGGGGAGATACAGGTACGAACTCCAAAAGCTGGCCATCGATATGGATCTGGACGAGATCGTAAATCCGGTGATCGATGAAAAGGAGCTGTTGGAACGAGGATACCGGGTGATAAGACGTTCAGGTTGCTGCGTTTTCTGAGTCATTTGAGATCGTGTTTGAAACCCAGTGTGGATAAGATCATGCCATCCTTGTTTCGCCATTTGGGGTTCGTTTTGACCCGTAGCTCAAGGAACACCCTGTTTCCAACCAGATACTCTATGTCCTTACGGGCAAGCGTACCTATCTCTTTTATCATGCTGCCTTTTTTACCGATCAGGATGGCCTTCTGTGAATCACGTTCCACATAGATCGTGGCAGATATAAACAATACACCGTTGTCCCTTTCCTCCATCTGTTCGATTACTACTCCCGATGAATGCGGCACCTCCTGGTGAGTTAGAAGAAAGATTTTTTCGCGTATCAACTCCGATATCATGAACTCCAGCGGCCTGTCGAGCACCATGTCCTCAGGATAATATTGAGGACCTTCTTCCAGATTCTCCACTATCTTTTCCAGTAATACATCCAGATTTTCACCTATCAGGGCGGACACCGGTACGATTTCCACGATGTTCGTGAACAATTCGCTGGCTTTCTTCTTCAACATCTCAATTGCACAAGCATCGCTCACATCGATCTTGTTTATCGCCACCATGACCGGTGTCTGAGCCTTGTTGACAAAGGCGGCCACGTATTCTTCGGGTTTTCCCACACCCCTCACCGCATCCAGAACCACCAATATCAGATCCACTCCTTCAAGCGCTTTGACGGCGATCTTCACCATATATTCTCCCAATTTGTGAAGTGGTTTGTGTATACCCGGGGTATCCACAAAAACAATCTGAAAATCCTTTCCGGTCAGTATGCATCTTATTCGGTTACGGGTGGTCTGAGGTTTGTCGGAAACTATGACCACTTTGCGACCGAAGAGAGCATTTATGAGTGTTGATTTACCAACATTTGGCTTTCCTGCCAGTGTCACGAAACCGCTTTTCATACATTCATTCAACCTCCATTACAGCTTCTTTGAAGAACAGCAGAGTACCGAGATCTTTCAGCTCTTTCATCATATTTTTTCTGGCTTCAAGGAATGTATCCTGCATGTTACCCGTTGATATTTCAAAGTCACACTCTTTTATCCCTGCGAACAGATCGGCACTTCGGACCAGGCGTCCAGATTCTCCAGTGAAAGGGTTCAGGCAGCTATCCAGAACTCTTTCCTTCAACCTATCTGGGATGAGTGGTATCAACTTTTCCTCCAGTATCTTCTTTTCCACGTGTTTTAAAACATCCTCGAAACCTTCAACCCTTCTTTTAGTGGGAGAGATTATATCTCCCGTAAAAGATTCAGGTACATCGTGGAAAAGTGCTTTCATGAGTGTTTCGGAAAGCCGTGATTTCTCCATGCCCATGAGTTTGGCTAAAATCAGTGTGACAAAAACCACGTAAAAGGAATGATCGGCAACCGAGGTACGCAAATGCCTGTAGCGCAGATTCCAGCGCCACGAATGTACCATGGGTCGCAGACGCTTGAGGATTTCCAGCGCCAGATTGTAGGCACCTCTATCGTCGGCGGAAAGTATTTCGTTCTTCTTCGCCTCTATGGAAAGGCGCACTTCTTCATAGAATTCCGGGAACAGGCGATGGTTCATCCACGACTCCACATCCGAAGCTACCAGCCCCGCCATACTCAGCAACTTTTCTACACCAGGATCAGCCTCCTGTATGGATCTGGAAAAGGCGGGGCGAAGCTCCTCGGGCAGGATTTTTTCAACTTCCTTCACAGCAGAATTGTAAACTCTGGACCATATCACATCATTTTCTTTCATTATCAACTGCTTGGTATCGTAAGATATATCCGACAGGACACATTTGGGCAACACGCGGAAGAACATTCTTTCAAGGGCGTCCAGCGTGATCTCATCCATTGATGGTTTCAAAATCAGGAGAGCAACCGCACTTGAAAATACACTTCCCGCTTCTGTCGTTATCTCAACAACGGGTCTGTTGTTCCACCGCTTCATGAGCAAAGCTTTGAAAGCCAGATCAAAGAGAGCACTAAGATTCGTTGCTTTCCCCCTCCTCACCACCATCTTCAGCTTTCTGGTCCGCCGCTTTTTCGATGATTGCAACTTTCCCTGCAAGGTCCTGTGCTACCAATTCTCTTAGCAATTCGGAAAGCAGATCATCCAGCAGATCGGGTTTTTTTGCCAGCAGTTTCTTCAGTCGTTCGGATGTGGTGGAATAATTTGCTGCCAACCTTTCCACGTATTCTTCAAAAATCTCCTCATTTATCTCTATATCGTTTTCGCTGGCATATTTATTGATGGTCAGCGGTACTTTTAGATACCTCACCACCTCTTCACGAGCGTTCCTCAAGAATTCTTCGTCCTCATAGGGATCCTTTTTGTCAGCCTTTTCCAGGCTCTTTTCCAGCAATCTATCGATGGTTTTCTCCGAAACATCGAGTTTGGCATTCTTTATGAACTCAATGAGAGCAATTTTAGGAATGAACTCTTTTTTGAATACCTCGAGTTTCTCAAATCCTATTTTTCGTAGCGATTCTTCAAGATCGGCCAGTGTTTCAAACCCTTCATCGACCATTTTGGCAAAGGAATCATCCAACTCTGGTAGTATTCTTCTATAAACCTGAAGAAGTTTTACTTCGAGGGTGACATTTTCATCTGTCTCATGTGACATATGGATTACATCATCTTTTTTCCTACCTACAATCTGGGCGGCAAAATCGTTATTGTGGCCTTCTCTGAGTATGATTTGGTAGGTTTTCGCCTCAGACGATTCTCCATTCTTTACTTTGGCCTTTATCTCTATCTCTACCACGTCTCCATACTCAGCTGGACCTTCTTTGGGTTCCAGTATGGCCTTTTCACCTCTCAAATTCTCCAGAGCATTCCTTATGAACTTTTCCACTAGTTCCTCACTTGGCGGGATCTCGACTGTCAGATCCTCGGGCTTTGGTAATTCCACCTCCGGGATCCAGTGCATCTTCAGATTAAGTACAAGAACACCATCCTTGAACTCGTGGGAAAGCTCGTGATCGAGTACATTCGATTCGTCATGTTTTTCCATCCATTCAGAGTAGGCGAAATCGGCTATGTAATCCTCGAATTTCTGTCCCAACCGAGCTTTTAAAATGCTCTTTGGTATACGTCCAGGTCTGAAACCAGGCAATGATAACCTCGTGTTCAAATACCTGGTGACTTTATCTTCAAGCTTCTTCACTTCTTGCTCGTTGAAAACCACCTGCCACTCTTCGTAGTTTCTGTCCCGTTCCAACAATTTTTCCTCCATGCCTTTGATACCTCCTCCTACAGTTCCACAATTTCATGGGTTTTGCTGCCGGGATCCACCAGTACAACGGTGGCACGGCCACTCAAATATCCGCAGGCTTCACCAGGGTTTATTACAAGCGTATCGCCATGTTTTTCAACGAGAAGCTCATGGGTATGACCGAAAAATATGAAGTCATACATGCCACTGCGCTTTGCTTCTTCCAGCATGAACGGTTCATGCATTATGAGAACATTCTTACCTTCGATAGTTTCTTTTCTGGGTGAAATGGTGAATTTCCCCGAGGAACGTTGAGATAGAAGAAATCTATCACCATCGTTGTTTCCGAATACACCCATATAAGATACCATCGCCTTATCCAGTCTGGGTATCACAAAAGGAGCCACCACATCACCACAGTGTATCATGAGACGCGGTTTCACCTTCAGCGCCAGCTCCACGATCTTATCGACTTTCGCAAGGTTGTCGTGTGTATCGGAAACGATCAACCACATGTTACTCTCCCTCCTTCAACTTCACGAATCCTTCAGGTGTCAAATCCACGAGTTCTTCAAAGTTACCAGGTAGCGATTTTAAACCCAGTATTATACGTAACTCTTCGAGATTGATTTTCACATTCCACTTTTCCAGGAACTTCAGAACAACCTTCACCGTATTTTCCAGTTCCCCGACTCTTCTTATACTGCGCTCGATTATACTGTATTTCACGAAACGCATCAAATTCTTGAACAACGGTACTTTCGTGGAAACGACATTCTGGAATTCTTCAACTGTCAGCTCCATCATCTCCGATTCGACCACCACTTCGTACGTGAACCGTGCCCATCCATCCAGAAGCGCTTCTACACCCATGAAACCATTGGGTGGAATCAAATGAACAACCTCTCTGTTCTCCCCATCCAGAACTGTTGCAACGCTCAACCCGGTCAATTGCAAGTATACACTCTCTATCCGTTGGCCTTGAATTATGGGATATTCACCATGCTTGAAAAACACCTTTTTCATTGTTCATCAAACTCCTTCAGAAGCATCGAAGCCTCTTCGACCAGCTTCTCGTCTCTGCAACTCAGTATGACCCTGACCAGGTTTTCACGCCACCCATGTGCTCCCATGTTATGAAGGAATCTCGCGTAATCCATCAATCCCTCGAATGTTGCTTTGTTGTCAGGATACTCAGTCAACATGCAGCACAACACACCTTCTGCCCTGGCAGTATCACCTATGGAGATCATGTTTCTTAAAAGAGTTTTGAGCAAATCCGGTGTATGTGATGATTCAGGAAATTTCTTCTGGTATCCCATCACCATCTGGTAGATTTCCACCGGATTGGCTTCATCCAGTATCTTCATGGAAATAGTCAAATACGCTGAATCTTCATCTTCGGGAAGCTCAGGTTCAACATCGAAACGCATGGAGAATATATCTTCCAGAGTTTTAAGAGAATCCTGAACCAATCTTTCATCTGGTACTTCCTCCACCATTTGCTGGGTTATCTTGACCAGCCCTTCGACTATCCCCTTGCTCTTGAAAAAATCGTAAGCTTTTTTGAGAAACACTTCCTGCTTCTTGCATACGATTCCCAGCTTTTCCACCCAGAATTTCACCATTTCACGAACCAGGTCTTTCAACACTTCAGGATTCTTCTCCCGCAACACAGGAATATCCTCTGGCTCGAAGGTCAAACTTTCAACATCTTCGATCGCCATTACACTCCTTTTAACCGGCGTGGACATTATCAACTCTTCCAGCGCCAGAAATTCACCCTGCTGACGCAGCTGTCCTCCACTATCCCTGGCAACACCTTTCAAAAGGTAAATGAAAGCGGTCGGTACATTCCCTTCCTGAATTATTGCACTCCCCTTGGTGTAAGTTACTTCAAACACCATAATACACCACTCCAGAATTCAGAATATTTTTGAAATCCCCAATTTGAAAATGAAATCGTTCAGAGAGTATCCCATCTGTTCCATGCTTCTCAACCATCCAGCGTTCATCACATAACCACAGGCAACCGATATCTCCCCGCTATTTCCGATATTTGAGGACATCTTCACACCCATGAAAATTCTGTTGTCAGAGAGGGGAGAATCGTTTATGGTATAGTGATTGAACATGATTCCCCGAGAGGTTTCGAGTATGCTGAAGATGTATCTATCCCAGAACAATGAAAACCTTACTGCCCGACCAACCTTCAACTCTGTGATCATTCTGATAAAGAACCTGCCCCTTTCCGTTATATCTTCAGTGAGAGGATTGGGATTTCTCAACTCCACTCCCACTCCAACGGCTATCTTCAAAGCGTCCAGATCGCTTTCCAGTATAAATGCACCTCTTGCGTCGGTAGCAGGGAAATTCAGGTTAACATTTGTATCAAAGGAAAACGCGAATACATCCATAAAATCATACGAACCCTCTATTCCAAATCGCGGATATCCCACCTTCAATCTGAGTTCTTCATCTCCAAAACCTATGGAAAAACCATCTGAAGTCGAAAGCTCCATGGTGAGTACCATGGCATACACATGAAAAGAGAACATCACTACCAGACAAAAAATCAGAAGTTTCATACGCACTCTCTCCATTACATTGAATTTAAAAGGCACCATGCACCCACCTTCGACCGTGCAGAACCAGGGAGTAATGCAGATGAAAGCTCCGACCGGGCTCCCCCACGGCACACGTTCTTTCCCGCTTATGGCTGCTCCCTTCCGGGCCTGACCAGGTTCACGGGTGAACGTTGCGTGGGACCCAATCTTCAACGCCTCACCTGCATCCCTATCCCTGACTCCACAGGCCTCGGGTGGGAATTCGGCCCCGCGTATGGCGGATTTCGAGTTCAGGGGACCGCCAGCCCCCCGCCTAGCATGGTGCCTGATCTTATTTTACCACCTTCCCATTGTGTTATCATTGTGTGTAGTATAATTCGACCAAAACAGTCGAGTTGAGTATGTATTGGAGGGATCGTATGGAAAAAACACTTCTGTTAAAACACGGTAATTTTGAGGCCGTAATCGCTGCTCCAAAACGTTTCTCCATACCAAACGATTACAGCGAAGAAATTCTTAAAACTCTATCGAAGGACGATACCCAGGCATGGCGTGAGTGGAGAACCAGCAAATTCGAAGAGTATCGCTCATTGGGTTTTCCTGTATGGAAGAGAAGCAATCTCATATCTCTTCAACTTCCGGATCCCACCCTCAAACCACAGATTCTAACGCAAATAACCTGTTCATGGGAACCTATATACCGAAATGATGAAGCTCTCAACATTTTGAAAGAATGGGATTTTGAAGGCTCCGACAGGAAATTTGTTCTGCAAAGCGATGTTTTCTTCAATGAAGGACTGTTCATCCACGCACGCAATGAGGGAAAGGAAGAAGCAATTGTTGAGATTCGCGGTGACGGAGCAGCTATTTTAAACAATATGGTAAAACTCGATGATGGAGCAGAACTTACGCTGATATGGTTTGTTGAAAACACGTCTTATCTCTCTTTCCTGACCAGATACGTTGTTGGAAAAAACGCTGTTCTGCATGTACTCTATGTACGAGCCGGAGGCGAAACGCTTTTCAGCAACGAATATTTTCTTCTGAAAGAAGGAGCAAAGGTAAGAATATTCGAAGTGGATCGTCCAGAAAAATTGAGCGCGCCTTTCGTGCTGGTTTCTTATGCAGGAAAAAATTCCGAAGCCACGCTGAAACATGCCTATTCTCTCGAAGCGACTCAAAAAAGCGATTCCATGTTCGTATTGCGCCACAACGTTCCTGGAACACGAGGTCTTCTGGAATCCGTGGGGGTTCTCCATGATAGGGCTAGAGCAGTTTTCAGAGGAAACATAGAGATAAAGCAACGAGCTGTGGATACGGAAACCAGTGAAAAAGCCACAGCGGTGTTGCTCTCAGAATCCGCACGAGTCGATGCCATACCCGCCCTGATGGTTGAAGAAAACGAAGTCACAGCTTCGCATGCGGCAACCATCGGGACCGTGGGTGAAGATGAGCTGTACTATCTCATGAGCAGAGGATTGAGCAAAGAGCTGGCATTGAAACTAATCGTGGAAGGCATATTCGAACCCATCGTGAAAGAAGCCGGAGAATTGTTCGGTGAACACTGGCAGGAGGT
The DNA here is from genome assembly GCA_021161835.1 of Thermotogae bacterium. Taxonomy (GTDB): domain Bacteria; phylum Thermotogota; class Thermotogae; order UBA12178; family UBA12178; genus JAGGZV01. The sequence continues at coordinate 18,691 of JAGGZV010000069.1, forward strand.
GATAACGCGTGTTCTCACCAGAAAACATACGTGATGATTTTCCAATCATCAAGACGGGAGAATTGGTGTATCTGGACAACGCTGCAACTACACAAAAACCTTCATGCGTGATAAATTCCATATGCGAATATTACGAAAAATACAACGCGAATGTCCATAGAAGCAACTATTCTCTCGCCGAAAAGGCCACAGAAAATTACGAAAGAGCACGGAAAAAAATAGCAAATTTCCTGGGGGTCGAAGAAGATAGAATCATATTCACCAGAGGCGCGACGGAAGCCATAAATCTGGTGGCTTATTCCATCTTTCTTGGTGGATTACTGCAACCAGGTGACAAGATGGCAGTGACAATCGCAGAACATCACAGCAACTTTGTACCGTGGCAACAGCTATGCAAGAAGTTTGAAGTCGAAATGAGAATCGTGGATACTACGGATGAAGGATACATACCCATCGAATCGTTCACTGAAGTGATGGATGAGGGGATAAAACTCCTGGCCTTCACAGGGATGAGCAATTCTCTGGGTGTGGTGATGCCCTATCATGAGGTTTGCAAAGCTGCACGTGAGCGAGAAATTCTCACTGTACTGGATGGAGCGCAGCTGGTTCCACACCACCGTGTGAAAGTGGATGAAATCGGTTGCGACTTTCTCGCCTTTTCGGGTCACAAAATTCTGGGACCCATGGGGATAGGAGTACTATGCGGGCGAAGAGACATACTGGAAAAACTGCCACCCTTCATGTACGGAGGAGAAATGATAGATAAGGTGACCATAGAAGAGACGACTTTCAATGTGCTCCCTTACAAATTCGAAGCAGGTACCCCCAACGTGGAAGGTGCCATAGGTCTTGCAAAAGCCATAGAATATGTGGAAAATATAGAATGGAACGATGCCGTGAAACACGTGATGTCACTCACGAAGCGGTTGCTGGAGGGGCTGGCATCCATCGAATTCGTGGAAATCTACGGCCCTGGAGATGATAGACAACATTCCATAGTGTCTTTCAACGTTAAGGGACTACATCCTCACGATGTTGCACAGTATCTCAGCTCCAGGAAAATAGCCGTCAGAAGTGGACATCATTGTGCACAACCACAGCTACGGAGACTGGGCATAAAAGCCAGCTGTCGAGCCAGCCTTTACATATACAATACCAAAGATGATGTGGACAGGTTGCTCAGGGCACTGGAGGAAATCGTCACGGTGTTTCCGTGGGTGATGCGCAATGAGTAACCTTGATGAACTCTACAGGGATATGCTGCTGGAATTCTATATGGATACATCTCACAAAGGTGAGCTCAAGGAAAGTGAGCACAGGGAAGGCAAGAACATATCCTGCGGAGATGAAGTCACGCTGTACATGAAACACGATGGTGATAGGATCATCAAAGCTTCGTTCACAGGTGATGGGTGTGTCGTGAGTCAGGCATCCGCATCTGTTATGGCCCACCTCCTGGAAGGCAAAACGTTGGAAGAAGCCCGCAGGTTGATTTTAAACTTCATATCTTTCATGAAAGGTGATACAGAAGATATCTCAGAAGAATTAAAAATATTCGAAGGTGTTAAACAATTTCCTTCAAGAGTGAAGTGCGCAACACTGGCTTGGCATACAGCGCTGGAGTTGATAGAAGATATAATGAAGAAGAAGGGGAACTGACGGGGGTGAAAGGGTGAAAGCGTTGAGAATAGTGGTTCATGGTTACGTACAGGGGGTGGGATTCAGAAGCTTCGCCCGTCATCACGCCAGAGCTCTGAATATAAAAGGATACGTGAAAAACATGCCAGATGGAACCGTACTCATAGTTGCAGAAGGCGACGAGAAGAATCTTAACCTCTTTCTGGAAAGGGTTTCACGTGGTCCATTTATGGCGAGGGTGGACAGGGTAGAAACAGAAGAGATACCACCAATGGGATTCGGGGGATTCACCATTGAATTCTGAACCCATTCTTTTCAAAGGTGCGAAGGTGTTCGACCCTTTGTGCTTGCGTTTCAGAAATCTTGACTTCGTTGTTCAATCGCAAAAAATCGTTGAAACAGGGACACTTTCACATGCGGGTTACTCTACAGTGAATTTAAAAGGATATTGGGTACTGCCAGGCTTTGTGGATAGCCACTGTCATATACTGGGTGTGGGACAGAAGGAAGATGTTTGCAATCTTGAAAAGTTCGATGATATCCACAAAATGTTCGAACACATCAAACACTCACTTCGGTCACTCTCCTCTCCCTATGTGTTCCGCGGCTGGGATGAGACAAAACTTGGAATCGTACCATCACGCGATTTAATTCGGAAATTCCTCGGAGATGTGGAAATACTGCTGATAAGGCGATGTGGGCATGTGGCGGTGATAAGTGAAGCACTGGAGAGAAAACACGGCTTACACACGAAGAACGGCATGGTTTCTGAAGATCAACTCAGTGATCTTCTACAGAAAATCCCACATTCGCTTGAATCACTGGAAATCTACCTTAAAAAAGGATGTGAACGAGCTCTAAAGTATGGTGTGACAACCATCCATTCCGATGATCTCCATAGAACCAACGTGGTGAAATTGATAACGATTCTTAGAGCTCAGAGAAAATTGAGGATCCAGGAAGAACTGGCCTTAAAAACCCCGGAAGATGTTTACAAATTGAGAAAACTTTTCGGATTTTATTCACCCCATCTGACCATTCCAGGCATCAAGATATATCTTGACGGTTCCCTGGGAGGAAGGACGGCATATCTGGAAGAAGAATACTCGGACAAACCAGGAAGTAGAGGAGTCTTGAATCATACCTGTGAAAACCTCGAGAGATTCTTGAACGTTTGCGCCGCAAATGGTCTGACGCTCTCGATACATGTGATAGGCGACGGCGCTTTAAACGCAGTTTTGAAAACTATATATAGGGCACATAGAATTCCCTTCATCAAACTCATACATCTCCAGATAACGAAACCTGAGCACATAATAAAGTTGAAAAAGCTGAGGATAAATATCACAGTTCAACCGGGATTCTGGAAATCCGACAGGGAAATGGCACGATCACGAATAGGTGATAGAATGAAATATGCCTATAAATTTAGAGACATGTACCTCAAAATGTTGAAAGTAGGGTTTTCAAGTGATGCACCTGTGGAAACCATAGATCCAAGATATGGAATAGAAGCAGCCATGGAATTGGGATTCGAATGGGAAGAGGCTGTGGCTTTGTACACATGGGGCAGTGCGCAACTCAGCTCTATACCAGTTTTTCGAAATGCCGGCAGAATAGCAAAGGGATATTACGCCGATTTTCTAATATATGATTCTGATCCACGGAAGATGTCCATTCCCGCGAGCGTGTTCGTGGGGGGCAGAGAAGTATATCCTGGGAGGTGATGCACGTGTGGGAAGTGCTCAGGAAAGAAGATCCTGAAATCTACGATGTATTGATCAATGAAACGAAGAGGCAGGAGTACGGCATCGAACTCATAGCTTCCGAGAACTTCGTTTCAAGAGCCGTGATGGAAGCCATGGGGAGTACATTGACCAACAAATATGCGGAGGGGTATCCGCGCAGGAGGTACTATGGAGGATGCGAATTCGTGGATACCGCAGAGGATCTCGCTCGAGAACGCGCGAAGAAACTTTTCAACGCCGCATACGTGAACGTACAACCTCATTCGGGCTCCCAGGCGAATATGGCAGCATATCTCGCTGTGGCACAACCCGGTGATGTGCTCATGGGGATGAGTTTGAGTCATGGGGGACACCTGACTCATGGAGCAACCGTGAACTTCTCAGGCAAGCTTTTCAAAGTTGTACAGTACGGTGTGAACCCGAAAACAGAGGTCATAGACTACGACGAAGTGGAGAAAATGGCACTTGAGTACAAGCCGAAGATAATCGTTGCAGGAGGAAGTGCGTATTCCAGAATCATAGATTTCAAACGTTTTCGTGAAATAGCCGATAAAGTAGGGGCTTACCTGATAGTGGATATGGCGCATTTCGCGGGACTCGTGGCAGCGGGAATATATCCCAATCCTCTGGAATACGCCCACATAGTCACAACCACCACACACAAAACTCTCCGCGGGCCAAGGGGTGGAATGATCCTGACCAACGATCAGGAAATCTACAAAGCCATAAACAAAATAGTTTTCCCTGGAACACAGGGAGGCCCGTTGATGCATGTGATAGCGGCAAAAGCGGTATGTTTCAAGGAAGCGCTTAAACCAGAATTCAGAGAGTATCAGAAGCAAATCGTCGCCAACGCCAAGAAACTGGCGGAGACGCTGGCAAACAAAGGTTACAGGATAGTATCAGGTGGAACCGATACCCATCTCTTCCTTGTGGATTTGACGGCGAAATCCGAGCATTTAACGGGAAAAGCTGCGGAAAAAGCCCTTGAATCTGTTGGTATAACTGTGAATAAGAACACCATTCCCAGCGAAAAACGCTCTCCGTTCATAGCGAGTGGAATAAGGATAGGAACACCGGCGGTCACGACGAGAGGTATGAAAGAAGAGGAAATGGTCAGGATAGGTGAAATGATAGCCACCGTACTGGATGCCGTGCAGGATGAAGAAGGCACGATCCCTGAAAATCTTAGAGACACAATCCGTTCCGAAGTTCTGGATCTCTGCGAAAAGTTTCCGCTTTATAAAGAACTCATACCTTCGTGATTCCGAGAGGTGATGAATATAGATACCATATGTGCGATCGGCACCCCACCCGGGAGGGGTGCCATCGCCTGTGTAAGGGTATCGGGCCCCGATGTGAAGGAAATAATCCGAAAAATAACGGGCAGGAGTTTGAAACCCCGATACGCTTCACTGTGCACCATAAGAGATCCGGAAACAGGTGAAAAGCTCGATGAAGCCATCTGCATATTTTACGAAGCACCTGGAAGTTACACCGGCGAAGATATGCTGGAAATTTTCTGCCATGGTGGTTACATCGTACCCAATATAGTGCTGAAAGCCGTGGTGAAATCCGGTGCACGTCCTGCTTTGCCAGGTGAATTCACCAAACGAGCTTTCATCAACGGAAAAATGGATCTTGTTCAAGCGGAGGCTGTGGAAGCAATCATTTCTGCCAAAGACGAGTATACGGTGAAAGCCACATTCAAAGCCATGGAAGGAAACCTTTCGCTGAAACTCAAAGAACTCAGAGAAGAAATCCTGGCAATATCGGCCGAACTGAACGTGGAACTTGATTACCCGGAAGAAATTGAGATAGATTCATCACACCTTGAGGACAGGCTCAAAAAACTTCTTGAGAAAATAAAGAATCTATTAACGAAGAGCCGCATGAGCCTTCGCTTCAGCACCGGTGTAAACATGGTCATAGTGGGCAAACCCAATGTCGGTAAATCATCCCTTCTCAACAAATTTCTGGACGAGGAAAGGGTCATAGTGACTGATGAACCTGGTACCACACGAGATGTGGTTTCCGAATGGCTGGAGATAGATAACACCCTGGTCAAAATCGCCGATACAGCTGGAATAAGGGATACATTCGATAAAGTCGAAGGAATAGGTGTTCAAAAATCACTGGAAGCTCTGAAAAAAGCAGACCTTATCCTTTTCGTCATCGATGCTTCTACCCCTCTGGATGAAAACGATCACAGGATCCTTCGGGAGATCAAGAACCTCGAAAAGGAGCATCTGGTGGTCATCAACAAGATAGATATCGTTGAGAAGGTCAACCCGAAAGAGATAGTTGATGATCTCGGCACCAACGCACATGTTGTTACCATATCCGCTCTAAAAGGTGAGGGAATAGAAGAGTTGAAATATCATGTGTCCAAAGCTCTGAAAAGACTGCTGGAACGAAAGCCTGATGCATTGCTGTTCAACGCACGTCAGATGAATGCGCTGGAGAAATGCGGGGAAGCTGTTGAAGAAGCTGTGAAAAGTCTAAAAATGGGTTATCCCAACGACGTGGTTGCTCTGGAATTGGGAAGAGCAGCAAGAAGCATAGATCAACTGCTTGGATTGGATTACACAGAAGACCTTATCGATAGAATATTTTCAACTTTCTGTGTTGGAAAATGACCTGTTTCTAACAAATACGGGTGAAAATTCGGAGACCTTCAAAAGTTCTGCTATGTGCGGACATTTGGCAGTGAGCAGAAAGAAAACCTTGTCTGATACTCCATACAAACCTTCGAGATTACCCTGTCCCTTCGAAA
>JAGGZV010000023.1 GCA_021161835.1 Thermotogae bacterium
TCATATGATTCCAGAAGTTTCAAAGCCTCGACTTCGCTGGTGACAGGAGCGTTTTCTATTACGGTAGCTTTTTCCTTTGCAACAAGCCAGTTTTCCTTTATTTTTCCAACAAGTCTTGTGAGTTTGGAGGAGAGCCCGGGAGGCAGCTGTAACAATGCGGCTTCCAGGAATTCTTTGTAGCTTTCGAAAAGTGCACCGGCCGTGAATATCTGATGTGAATTTAAAAGTGCTTCGCCTATTTTCATCGCTATGTAGGTTCCCAGTGCCAACCTGGCAAATGCTTCGTCGACCATGGCGTATACGGTTGCAACGTAATTGTCTTCCACTTTTTTGATCTCAGCGATTTTCCAGTTGACTTCTATTAGTTCCATCTCACTCTTTATATCTATACCGCGTTTGAAAACACTTTCCAGTGCTTCAGCAGCTTCGCTGGAAGCAAATTTCACAATTTCTACCCTTCTGGATACGTCAGACTTCACTTCAACCAGGATGTTTCTGGCCAATTCCACGAGTGCTTCTTCTTTCGCTTTTTTAACTGCCTCTTCTTTTGTAGCTCCTTCTCCAAAGGCTCTGGCATATATGTAACCCTTTGGTGGAACAAATGTTTTCTGCTGAACCTGACAACCTGCGAACCAGACGATGGCGACTATCAGCAATGCAGTAAAGTACACCCACGATTTCATACCCCTTCACCACCGAGTGTGAGTATTATCTTACCCTCCTTTCTTATATCCTTTGCTTTGAAGGTAGCCGCGAGGAACTCTTCGTCCACTTCCACATAAACAACGTTGTCTTCAACCTTAACCGCTTTAACGATGTAGGGATTTTCACCTGTTTCTGGCAATTTCAATGCGCTTTCAACATCGAGAGTGTATATAACAGGTGGCAAACTTTCGTTGGAGCGCATGGAAGGTTTGTATATGAGTTTTCCGGTTGTGGTAACTATACTGTATCCTGCTAACGAAAATTTCAATCCGAGTTTTGATGCATCCACCACTATACTTGTTATAGGGATAGGAGCAGGATATAATTTCTCGTCTTTCTTTCTGAGTGTTGTTTCTTTAACATCCGGCACGTCCGGTTCCTCAACTTTTACCGTTTCTCCAAGCGCTTTGTATAGAGATTCATCTCCTGAAATGTAAACTCCCATAACAACCCAGTAATATCCTTTTTCCATCGCTTCCGAGAAATCACATTCTTCTATTACAAATGCTCCACGCAATACACCTTCCACTTTTGCACGGATGACATCGCTTTGCGCCACCTTATCTTCAACTCTGGTTTGTGATGTTATGTACACTCCTTTTATCGCAGCAAGAAGTTGTTTTTGTGCTTCAGCTATGGCACCACGTCTTGCGACCAGCACAGCTCTCTTAAGAGGTTTTATCTTTTTATTTACCGCTACAACGCCACGGGCCTTTATCATGTTCTCATGCCATACGTACTCAAATCCGGAGGATGTATAGTAAGTATCAGAAATGGGTTTAAAGTTGACTTTAACTTTTACAACGTATGCTTCCATGTCCTTATCCACATCTTCTTCGATCACCTGCGCATGCTTCACTATTCCTTCAACCGTTGTTCTTACCTTTTCGTCGGAGAGCATCAGGTCTGAAACGGTAGTTTCACCAGCTATTTTGACTCCCTTGAGATATTCCAGTATCTGTCTTTGTGCATCCAGTATCGCGGCTTCTCTGGCAATGACGATTGCTCTTCCATATTCGATGGTGGGATCCAGAAAGGCAAAACCTTCCATGCATATTTCCTGCTCTTCCACCTCTGGTCGTGGAGGAACGGTGTAACTTCCTCCCGCTTCCAGGATTCCTCCAGATCCCCTGGCTTTTACGATGAAACTCACCTTTTCACCTGGCATCCTATCGATCGTTTTGTATTTGAAGGTGAATTGCTTAACAAATGTTGTGGCAACAGAATCCAGGATTTTTCCAAAATCTTCGGAGGAATGTATATCAAAGAGCTTCCCCACGCCTACAACCAATCCGCGATACTCTTCAATATCAGGTACAACGGCAAACAGGGTGAAATTACCTTTAAGTATCATATCTTTAACCGTTTCAGGAGTGTAACTGGAATATCCGCTACCATCTCCTTTATAGTGAAAGGGAGCATCGGTTATGAGCACTATAACATGAGCTGCATCCTTTCTTACAGGGAGTCTTACAGCGTATGCCAGGGCGTCCAATGCCAGCTCGGGGTCGTCTCCTCCTTCTTTCGCCACAAGTTTTCCAACCCATTCTTTGAAGGTTTCCAGATCGCCTGTAAAGCCGTAATCACCTTTTACAATTTCATCCCTGAACGTTACGAGCGAGAATCTGTAATCATATCCGGCTTCTCCAACCATGTCGGCGAACCGCTTTGCTTTTCTCACAACTTCTCCTATTTCATCTTCCATACTTCCGGTTACATCGAAAACAAAGATAAAGTCAACTTTCCTGTTTTCAAGTTCTGTGAGTTTCTTCAAATCGTAAATATTGAAAGTATGTTCCCCTTCTTTAACCACAAAGGTACAGGCTTCTGGATTTCTCCCTTCCATTGATGCGTAGACAAGTACTTCAGGGTAGTGTGATACATCCACGCCTGTAACGAAGAAAGAAGCGGAAAGTGCTAACCCTGCACCCAGAATCAAAACGGCGATACAGAGCTTTACACGCATGGAAATCCCTCCTTGTTTCAATGTAGCTTACGGCTCCGCCAGTTCAAAGCGTACCCAATCTTCCCCCCATTCGCTCGCTGAGATATCAAACGTCTCACATCCTTCCACCAGCATTATTATTCCTTCTACATCATGCCTGGTTTCAACGTTGAAAACTACCTTTTGTCCCTTCTTCTTTTTCAGAATCACATTTTCAAATCCGCTTTTTACGAGAAAATCTCTCAATTTGAATGCCCATGTTGCTTTTTTGACGCCGATGAATTCGAGTTCAAAAGATTTAACCCGAATGGGGTTGAAATCTTCTATCACCTTTTCTGCCAGTTTCTTCGCGTGCAGGGGTAGTTTGCTTTTTATGACCTCAGAAATTGCCGCTTCTTTCGTTGCACCGATTGCCACATCTTCAAGTACATCACTGTAGATTATCTGTCCGTTGTCGGTTCTTATAACCTGAAAATTCATCAGGACCCTTTCGGACCACATATCATAGTCTTCCACATATTTTGCGGTATATCTCGCTGATCCAGTAATTATATAATTGGCAAGTGAAAGCATTGCCAGTTTCCTGAGCACTTCCTTATCCACTTTTTCAACGGCTTCCGAGTAGTAGGTGTTTTTTATTATCTGTTCTGAAAATTCAGGAGAAACCAGTTTCAAACCATTATCGACAAGATATTTGGCCAGGTAAAAACGGCCATAATCCTTTTCATCTTTGAAAAGCATCAGAGCAATGGGATTTCCCACAGCCCGCA
>JAGGZV010000020.1 GCA_021161835.1 Thermotogae bacterium
CGATCTACTCATAGCGGTAACTCCCATGGGATTGAAATTTCACGTCAAAAAGATACATGTACAGAGAATATACCACAGGGTCCTCGTGAACCTGGAGAAGGAATGGGGTGTAAAAAGGGATCTCGGTGTATGGGTTGGATTTTACGATGTTGATAGGGTAATAGAAGAACTACAGAAACGAATATGAAAGGTGGGGGAAGCTGGCACCCCCACCTTCCAACCCTTACAACTGCGGAATTATACTCCCAGCGTATTCGAATTTACCGTCTTTCACCACATCGATGACCACGGGTTTCATGGCATTCCCATCGGGGCCTATCGTGGTTTTACCGGATGCACCTTCGAAATCCTTCGTCTCTCTTATGGCTTTGGCTATCGCATCAGGATCTGTACTGCCAGCCCTTTCTATTGCATCGAGCAGGATGAGATATGCATCGAAACCCAGGGCAGCGAACGCGGAAGGATTGGTACCATACTTTTCCCTGAATCTCTTGACGAACTCCTGACCTATTTCGGTGGTGGTACCGTCTGGATGATAGTGGGTAGTGAAGTGAAGACCCTCGACAGCTTCGCCACCTATCTTTATGGTCTCAGGTGCGTCTGCCCCATCACCGGCGAGGAACATTCCCTTGTAACCCAGATCTCTTGCCTGACGACATATGAGGGCAATCTCAGGATAGTAACCAGTTATGTATATGGCGTCCGGGTTTTTGTTGAGAACATCGGTGAGCTGAGCGGTGAAATCCTGGTCCCCCGTCCTGTAGAATTCGTTGAAGACCCTTCCACCGAGTTTCTTCATGGCCGCCCTGAAGAATGTGCTCAGTCCCACAGAATAATCTTGCTCGATATCCGTGAAAACCGCGACACTCCTAACTCCGAGATTTTTGTAAGCGAACTCTGCCATGGCAGCACCTTGATACGGATCGATGAAACATGCACGATTCACGTACTTTTTCCCCTGCGTTACAAGAGGATTGGTGGATGTTGGGCTTATCATGGGTATGCCTTTTTTCTCGGCTATAGCACCACCGGCCAAACTGTGAGAGCTGGCTATTTCCCCTATTATCGCCACAACCTTTTCGAAATCTATGGCGCGTGATACGGCGTTGGCTGCCTCAACCTTATCACTCCGGTTATCCAGCAGCACCAGCTCAACAGGCATACCAAGTACCTGCGTCTTCATCTCGTGAGCTATCTCAATACCCTGCCAGGCCATTTGACCAAATGCAGCGATGTTACCGGTCATGGGAAGAACTGCCGCTATCTTCACAACTTTCGTGCTGAAGCATACCACAGCAAGCAATGCAAGAAGTACCACCAGAAATTTCCGCATGGTTCCCCCTCCTTACAGGAAAGAATTTCGGACATAAACAATTGTATAACATATTTTTTGCAGAATATCAATATCGGGATTCACCCCGTGAAAACAAGTCACTCAGTTCGCAAATACTTTTTTGAGTTTCGCCACCCTGTCGCGCCTGTTCAACCTCTTCAATGTGCATATGAATTTTGAAGTTCTTTCACTCACGGCCAGTGCAAGTAGCTCACCAGAAGAATCCAAAATGCGAACGATCGAGTCTTTCTCGAAATTCCCTACGATATCGATAACGCCTGGAGCATACACCTGACCACCATTTCTAATGGATCGTGCCTGCTTTTCATCCACAACCAGTGCTGGCATCCATGCCAACGCTTCGTTCATGGACAGCAAAACCCTCACCATTTCAGAAGCGTCTGTTTCCATCACGTTCACAGCTTTCGAAAGTTTGAAAGGTCCTTGTTCAATACGAACCAATTCCTCAACGGTTGCCCCGCATCCCAGAGCGTAACCCACATCCATTGCCAGAGATCTTATGTACGTTCCCGAAGACACCTTAACGGTGAAACGCAGCTTTTTCTCCTTCTCATCGTATTCCACACCTTTAAACCAGTGTATTTTGACCTTGCGCGGAGGCAGTCTTATTATCCTGCCCTGTCTGGCCAGTTCGTAAAGCTTCCTGCCCTTGTATTTCCTCGCAGAATAAGCGGGGGGAACCTGCAGATACTCACCCACAAAGCTTTCGAGTACCTCTTTTACCTTCTCCGCAGATATTTCACAGGGATTCTCCTCCCTCACTTCACCTGTGATATCAAACGTTTCCGTTATGAGCCCGAGTTTCAACGTAGTCCAATAAACCTTATCCATATGCTGGAAATATTCAAGTATACGGGTGGCTTTACCCACACCCAATATCAGAAGTCCTTCAGCAAAAGGGTCAAGAGTACCCGCATGACCAACCTTCTTCACACCGAGCTTATCTCTCACAATATCCACGATATCGTGCGAAGTCGGACCCGGCGGTTTATTCACCAGAAGTATCCCGTTCATCCTTGTGAAGCTCCTCCAGTATCTTGTGAATCCTGATGCTGGATTCGATACCCTTATCTTCTCGAAAACGTAACACCGGCACACTTCTTGTTCTCAAATTTTTCGCTACATAAGATCTTATGAATCCAGAAGCATGTTGGAGGATATCCAGGGTTTCACGCCTTTCCTGTTCATCACCGTAAGCGCTCACAAATACATCCGCGTACTGCCTATCATTGGAAAGTTCCACTCTTGTAACGGAAACGATCTTTCCTTCCAGACGTGGGTCTTTCATTTCCGATATTGCAGAACTTATGAGCTTCATTATCTCGGATTCGAGCATCTCCTTTCTGTATATGGACATGATCGTACTACCTCCTCTTCCGTATCTCAAATCTTTATGTCACTTACAGCAGCCGACACCGCATCCAACACACGATCGAAACGTTCAGACAGGATGAACGAAACATCAGCAGGGAGATTCATCACCAGTGTATTTCCCACCGTTCCCACCACCCCACGGAACGATGCAAGACGGTTGGAAAAATTGACGCACTCCATTACCAGCATGAATTCCAATCCTTTAACCCTTCGGTCAATTATGTTGATGGTGGCTTCGGGTACGGTGTCGTCGTCCTTCAAACCGGTGCCTCCCACCGTAAAGATAACGTCCACCCTGTTCCGATTCATGTAAATGGTTTCTCTCAATCTGCTCATGCTCATGGCCACGGATTCCTCAGCATATACCGAATAACCTCGATCTACCAGCTTTTCTCGGAGCTTTTTTACACACTCATCCGCATCCATGGATATTATGAAAACCTTCACGTTCATTGATCTCCCATCCTCCGATCCATGATTTTACATCTTAAATACTACTCCAGTTTGATTACAACAGGAATCAAGGTGGCGTATTTGCCATGTGATGGATCGTAAGATGAAAGAATCTCCTCCTGACTGAACCCCTTTGGAACCACTATATCCACAACGAATGGAGCGTATTCCTCTGCATCTTTGGGATACCCGCCAAGCGTCCATTGAGATGGTTCGGGCGTCACTGGCCTGAAATGATCCGGACCGTATCCATCCTGACTTCCCACCAGAATGTAAACGTAGATATCTCTGGATGGACGCACTTCAAGATATTTTTTGAATACGATCACATTTATGAGTTTTTCCCCTGGATCAGCTTCTATACGTATGGCTTCAGGTACTTCCTCGCCTTCAGCTGTGGCAAACACTCTACCATAATTTGGCCATCCAGCCACCTTGATGAAATAATCCCATGGATGCTTTTCATCAAACGATATGCGTGCGCCCTTGGAATAGGTGTCCGTACGACCCCCTGCAGTGGAATCAATGTATAAGTTTATCAGCTGGTGTGAAAAACCCTTGGGTGCGTTCCACGGGTTCGTCATCTCCGCGAACCAGAATTGGAATACAAGGGTTTCCTCGTTTTCAAGCACACGCACTTTGAGTAGATCGAATAATCCCTTATAAGGTGCAAAAGAAGGATCTTTGGGATACACATAACTACCTGGACCGTGCTCGTCGCCCTCTGGATCCACGAACTCGGCTATTACCTTCCCGGTAACGGCCACGGGTATCGACACTCGCACAGGACCAGAATTCGGGGCATAATCCAGATCTTTCCTGTTCTCAACCCAAACAACCGCAAGATCGAATTCTTCACCACTTTTAACTCTCAGAAATTCGTACGGTATCTCGAATTCCACCACATCGTCCACAGCTCCATTGAACCTTCCAGCGGTTAAAATCCACTTTTCTTTCCCGTTCGCAAGAAAGGGACTAACCTTTTTTCGCTTGGTCCAGAGTTTGAAATTCAGCGAGAGACAATGGGATAGAGCAAAACCAAGTTCCGTTGGTTTCTCGGATGAAGAATACCTCGTAACAGCATTGAACAATTCCGCATGTGGACTGCTCATGTACACCTCCAGTTTAACGTTTTTACCCAGATAATCACTAGCGCTCCTGTTCAGTTCAACTGCGAGGTACACGGAATTATCGCCGCGTCCCACGTACACACCTTCTATGGGACCGGAATCCATGTCTACGAAGAAAGCTGTTCTACCTTTCTCGTCGTCAGAAAGATGACCGTCTATGACATACTCCACCTTTCTTAAAGCACCACCAGTCGGAATAGCGGGTTTCTTGTTAGGAACGAATAGATAAGCCGGTATCTGCGCCCTCTCGTAACCACACAGCTGATACAGGCGAACCAGTAGATTCTTAAACTGCATATCGAAAAGTATTTCATTGTTTCCAGCATCCTGATCGGCACCATACCACCAGAACCAATCGCTTCCTTCCGCTGCATAGAGAACATCCAGTGCCTCTTCACGAACATCCGGCTTCAACCTCGTACTGACCTCTTCGAACACCCTGCGGGCTTTTTTCAGACGCATCCACGCCTCGTTTTCTTCTTTCTCGCCTATCCACACATCGAGTTCTCCACCCGCCCACGAACCTTTGGCCAGTTTCGTGAGGGTGTTAGATACCTTGTATTTTTCAAGATATTCTGAGGGAGTCGTCAATCTCACATATGGATCAAGCGAAAGTGTTTCATATAGCAACTTTCTGAAATCATTCCCGTTGTTTGGGTAATGTTCCCAGGCGTTCTCGCCATCCAACGCGACAGTTAAGACGAGCGCCCCATCCTTGTTCAAACGCTGAAGTTGATGCAATCTTGAAATGAAATCTTTAACAGCCTCCTCCGCGCTCATCTGCGAGTACGAAAAGCTTATCCTGTTGGAAAGATCGGTGTCCCTGAAAAACACAACGATTTCCCTGTTATCGTACACAAGTTTGTAGGGCTTCATAAGATTCCTGTAATCACCTGTATCCACACCCGATTTTTGCAGGATGCTCTTGTCGGTTATGAACCACTTTATGCCGATTTCAGCAAATATCCTGACTGTTTCATCGGAAACAGCTTCTTCTGGTGGCCAGATCCCAGTCGGGGTTGCACCGAAGAGTTCTGAAAAGTATTTCAAACCTTTCAATATCTGCCCCTTCGCATCTTCCTCCCAACCCATGTCAATGAGCAAAGGAAGAATGGGATGGTACATGGGTGATGTGATGAGCTCTATCCGACCTTCCTTCCATAACCTCCTGTATTTTGGAACTATCGTTGTCATGAGCTCAAGATGTTTCTTCAGGACATACTGGAGATCCTGGCGAGTGTAGCCTCCATCCTTTTCCATTAACATTGAAAGCACTGGATCTTCCTTGATATAATCTATGTTCACCCAGTGCAGGTTCCAGCATACCTTGAGATCCAGGATATCCTGACTCGAAAAGCTCAAACCGTTGACCTTTTTCTCCATCAACTCACGGTATCTCGCATGCGCGTTAACGAAACGAGGGTTGATATCGAAAAAATGTTCGATGATGAATTTTCTCTCATCTTCGGTGAGTTCCTCTTCGGGTTTCATGGAAAGTCTCATGTACTCGTCCTCAGTACCCTTTAGATAATCGTTTATCTGCAAGAGCAAACTTGGAACGATGTTGAACGTTACCTTACCGTTCTCAAGATAATCTTCAACTAGATCGGCCATGTACGGATAATCATTGACTCCATGGGCTCTCACCCACGGCATCATGTAATCAAGACC
>JAGGZV010000046.1 GCA_021161835.1 Thermotogae bacterium
ATACTGTAATGTATGACATCATCGGGGCGCTCCAGAATATAACGTGCCGCTCGCTTCTCCGATTCGCCCAGCGAATCGAAAATGCCTTTCAACTTCTCCAGTATCAATCTGCCCACCTCTCTTTGAGGTAACCCTTCATAGAATGAAAAAGAAGGAGTTGATCCTCTATAACCTTTTCTGCTTCTTCCGTGCTCATACTGAGTGTCTCTTCCACGAAACCCGCCACACGGGCAAAATAAAGCGGTATCAAAGCTTTTATTACCGTATCTTCAAGCTCTTTCTTTCTGAAAGATGTACTCAGATCGTAGACTATTCTAACCCATTCCTCACTGCCCAGAGTTCCACGTCTCAGCACATCTCTCACAATGCTATTTTCCGTTAGATCCAGGAGCGTTGTCTCGTTCTCCCTGACCCCTTCCATCGCCTTGCGCTTCAGGTTTTCCAGATCCACATTTATCTCTTCAACATCCACCTTCACAACCCCGCCGTACACTTCAATGTCCCCGGGAGTGACTTCCAGATCCATCCACTTCCTCTCGTAGATCTGCATCAAGGAGAAGAGCGTCCCCACAACCTGGCTGAACATGGGGCCCAGGTGTTTACCCGGATCCTTCACATCGTGTATCTTTGCACCCAGGGCCGCCTGAACGATTCTCCCATCCTCACACAGAGCAACGGTGGTCATCCATATATCTATTCCAAAGCGGGCCACATCGCTTTTCCAGACGTTATCGGGTTTCGAAAGATATATCTCCACCATGGTATCTCCAACCCCGAAATCTCCTCCTATGGGTTGACGTACTTTCTTACCGTAGAGCACGGAGGTCAGGGGATAGCATATGTGATTCGTTATCGTACCATCGTATTTGTGCCTCTTGTACAACGGCGTAACGTACACGGCCTTGCCTTCCATTATCGGCATGGAAAGCCGCTCAACCCACCAGGGTTTCACACTGCGCAGATCCGAATCCAGAAAAACCAGTGCCTTGCTCTCCACCAGCGCCGCCGCTTCCATGAGGGCACGCAGTGCGCTGCCCTTTCCAGGTATTCCCACGTAATCGAAAGCGAGCTTGGGTATACCGCCTGTGTCGGTGTTCATGAAGGTTTCCTTGGTTCCATCCTTACTTCCACCATCTGAGTTCAGTACCAGGCCCTTCCCACCGAAATATTTCGCTATACCTTCAGAAGCAACCTGTGCAACATAGGAGATGGTTTCTGCATTGTTGTAACTGGGGATACCCACCACCACATCCACCTTTCCCCTGAACTCCTTCAGTTTCCCCATTATTCCGTCGGGCAAAGTTCTCACCATTCATCATCCCTCCTTAAGAGCTGCTATAAGCATTTCCACGCTTCTTCTTTTGACCCGCAAATTGTTGAGCTCTTCAGCTACTCGGCTAACACTTTCTTTGGATGCTCCGGTATTCAACAGATACGAAAGTTCCAGTTCCTTCGCTTCGCGAAGTCGGCAGTATGCATTGAAAAGATTTTTGTATCTTTCAAATCCCTCTACTTGCTCCGCCATTTGTAAGTACTTCTCTCCTTCAGCGTTCAAACGTTCACTTTCTTTCTTCAGTGTCTGGAGTATTGTAGGATCTGGCACTGCTTCATCTTCCCCGATTTCCCACTTCAGTAAAGGGGACAAAAGTTTTACATTTTTTCGATTTCCAACCATAGGAGTCGGAAAATGTGAAAAAATATATGTTTTGATTTTCTTGGGTGCAATATGATCTTCAAAAATTTCTTCGGACGGTTCAACCTTTTCCGACATCCTGGCAACACGAACAGGAATTTTAAATTTTATTTTTGCTTCCTTACAAGTGGGATTGTAAAAACGCACCACGCAGCTATCCAGTACACCCAAAAATCCCATCGTGGAAAAACATAGATATTCGTCTCCTTCATACAGTTTAAAGCCTTGAGGATTGTGATCATTTTCACTTTTGAAAAGTATGGGAGGATTAATGTAACTTGCCTTCCACTTGAAGAAGTTCCTGGTGTCGCCCGCATATAACGCCACATTTTGAACAAAACGTCTCTTCATTTCCGCTCCAGGGATATACATTCTGGGACCGGCATCACCCACACGTCCTCCTATATCCTTTTTAGAAATCCAGCTCACCGATCTCGAAAGAATGAGCGAGAGTGAGCCGTTCAAAACCGCGTAGGAATAGATCCCCTTTGCCAGGAAGGCTATCATTTGCTTCCCGCTTTCGAAGGCCACAAAGTCCTTCATGGGAAAAATCCTGCACTCGTCGACTTCACGGGCAGCCACCAGAAAAGGTTTCAAAAAATCGCTCACCTTCTCATATCGGATGACCCTTTCTCTCTCAACGACATCGAAAGGAGCTCCAGCGAGTATCTTGCCCTCTCCTTCCAACTCCAGCAGGACAGCATAACCCGCCCCTTTACCTCTCAAATCGAATCTGAACTCCACAAGAGGATGGGAGGAGAGAAATATCTCAGCACCCACCTCCACTTCAGAGGCAGAATATTCAACCGAGAGTTTCGCAGAAACATCTGTTTTCTCCAGTACTTTTATTTTCCTGAAATGCAGGGGCAGTGCTTTCCCAAAGTCACTGGAATATCCATCACCGTTGTCTTCAACCATTCTCAGGTTTAAGGGATACCTTTTTCCCGCGCGCTCGATGAACATTCCCTCTGGATCAGCAACGAATCTGAAATGTTCGTTACACCATGTGAAAGTTTCCACATCTTCCTCTTCACGTCGTATTTTATGTTCTTCAGGTTCCAGCATATGTAAACCTCCAGCGGGCACGTAAAAATGCAACAGGTGTTCTCCGTTCTCAACAAAGATCTCACAATCGTGTGGATTGGTATTGAAAGCACTGTAACCCCCCGGAAGGAATGGAGAAATTTCATCCAGAATTTCATCAGCATGCTCGAGAATGCTACGCCGTATATTTGAATACCTGCGCTCCATATCCCGATGCACCTGATCCACTCCAACACCACATATACTGTCATGAACCAGGTTCTTGACAACCTCTTTCCATTCTTTCACGAATTCTCGACATTCACCCGTTAGAAAATGAGAGATAGCTGCAAGGGGTTCCAAAACCTTCGAAATCCATTGTTCCACATACCAGTTCATGACTTTAAGATGAGGACGTGTGGATAGGGTCCCCGGAAACACACATGCCAACCTTCCAGAAATCATTTCACCCTTGTGAACAGGAATTTGCTCGGTTTTGAGCTTATTCCTGATATTTTCCATGAATTCGTCGATGGTTACCACGCTGGCTTGCACACACTGTTGCGGATCCTCAGCGAAAGGATCGAGATCGTATCCATCCATCAACGGCGGGAAACCCGAAAGGCAAAACGGCGAAAGGAGCTTCAGCTTCTTATCAACGCGCTTTACGGCAACTTCCGGATAATCGCACAGGCGCATGACATTCCTGTATCCATCCAGCAAAAAAACACACAACACGCGACTTCCATCTGGTCCTTCAAGAATAAACTCTGTTTTGATTTCCTCGTCGGGGAAATCCACCCCGCGCCATAGCATCAGTGAGTTTATTCCGAACTCTTCGTGTATCTGCGCCAGTTGGGAAGGGAAGCCAAAGTTATCCACCAGGAAACCCGCTTTGGAAGTTCTTCCATACCCTTCCGCTATCTGGATACCCAACCACAGATTCCTTATGAGCGTCTCTTCTCCCATGCGCCAGTCGATTTGAGCGTAATATGGACCAAGCGCTATTTTTGAAGCATGCTTTCTCAAATTTTCGAGTACGTTTTCTGCGTTGTCACAGTATTCCAGATAATCTTCTATCACCAAACATTGTCCGTCGAGCGTGAAACGATAATTGGGGTTGGAATCCAGGCATTTGAACAGTCTTTCAAACAATCCATGTAACCAACGAGATGTTACATCGGCTGTGATGATCCATTCCCTATCCCAATGAGTATGAGGAATGATCATAGGTTTCCTCATGCCTCAGATCACCGCCTGTTCGGTTTCAGGGTGAAAAAGATGGAACTTCTCCGGATCCATGTAAATGGTTATCCTTTCACCTTCTTTCAACACCACGTCGCCGGGTAGTTTGGCTACTAGCCTCTCTTTGTCTACTTTCACATGAAGGATGGTGTCGGCACCGAGACGTTCCGTGAAGTAAACCTCACCCTCGACGCTGTACTCCTTTTCTCCTTCAAGGTGTATGTCCTCTGGACGTATCCCGAAAACGAATTTCTTCGTGTTGGTTCTCTTGAGCTCCTGAACTTTTTCATTCCCTACTGGAAATCGGAAAATATCCGACATCAGGTAATATTCGCCCTTCTCTTCCATAAATTCCACGTTCAAGAAGTTCATTCTGGGTGAACCTATGAAGCCGGCAACGAACATGTTCGCGGGTTTATGGTATATCTCTTCGGGTTTGCCGTACTGTTGAAGCTTTCCCTGGTTCATCACGGCTATCATATCACCCATTGTCATAGCCTCGACCTGATCGTGTGTGACGTATATAGTGGTGGTACCCAGACGTTCCTGAAGTTTCTTCAATTCGCTTCTCATCATCACCCGCAACAATGCGTCCAGGTTGGAAAGCGGCTCGTCCATGAGCAACACGGCGGGCTCCAAAACTATGGCCCTTGCCACGGCCACTCTCTGCCTCTGACCACCGGATAGCTGGGCGGGGTACCTATCGAGCAGTTCGTGGATGTTGAGTAATCTGGCAGCCCATTCCACCCTCTTCTCTATCTCCGCTCTATCATACTTTTTTATCTTCATAGGATAAGCAATGTTGTCATAAACTTTCATGTGCGGCCACACTGCATAACTCTGGAAAACCATGGATACGTTACGACTCTTGGGAGGAAGATCCGTGACATCCTTTTCATTGAACAGCACGCGTCCATCGGTAACTTTTTCAAGCCCCGAAACACATCTGAGCAGAGTGGTCTTACCACAACCCGACGGCCCCAACAGAACCACAAACTTCCCATCTTCTATCTCAAGATCTATCCCATCCAGAGCTCTAACCGCACCAAAGTATTTTTTCAACCCAACCATCTTCACTTCCGCCATGTCCATCACCCTCTCACTTCAGTGATATTCCCCACATGCTCACCAAGTATTTCCGGGTGAAAAATATGAACACCATAGCGGGTACGGCCATAACTGTACCAGCTGCAAACTTGAAATAATCAGGTGAAGCTATTGCCGTGTTCAGAATATGAGCGGGTAATGTCCTGTTTATCAACGTCAGCACCGATGCCACGAACACTTCATTCCACGACATTATGAAGGCGAAGATCGCCGATGCGGCCAGTCCGGGAAGGGCCAGGGGAAGCGTTATCTTCAAAAACGATTGAAAACGAGACAATCCAAATATCATACCCGCCTCCTCATATTCCACGGAAATGCCAGCAAGAATGCTGGAAGTTATCAGAACCACAAAAGGTAGGATCATGGAAGTATGCGCCAGTGCCACACCAAACAGGGTGTCACTTATCCCTATTTTGAGATACAGCACTACGAGCGGAACAGCCATCACCAGTGCTGGAAATGAACGTGTTAACAATATTAATAATCTGAAGAAGTTCTTGCCTTTGAACACGAATCTGGTGAGGGCATAACCAGCCGGTAATCCTATCAGAAAGCTCAACCCTATTGCTACTCCCGCAACTTCCAAACTGTTGAGTGTTGCCTGCCAACCATCGAGTACGACAAAAAGCTTGTACAGATGATCAAGTGTCAGCTTCGTGGGAAGGATCTTGTGGGGGTCGTAGTATTCACTCGAAGGTGTCAACGATGCAAGGACTATCAGAACAACGGGCGTGAGAAACCAGAGAGCTATCATTATAGAGGCGAAGACTATGAGAGCTTTCTTTATCCTGTACCTCATTCTGTCACCTCACCCTCAAGATGCCCGGGCTTGAGAAAGGTCAGATACGCCCAGCTTATAATCAGAGAAACAAGAGCTATCACAAGGCCATAAGTACAGGCTACGTTGGAATTGTTGACCTCCGTCTGCCAGTAATAGGCCTCACCCGCCAGTATGGGAATGTCTCGTCCTGCCAGAAGCCATACGACACCGAAGATCTGAAAAGCGAACAGTGTTCTTATGAGCAAAGCGGATAGTATCGACGGTTTTAAAAGTGGAAGTATGATCCTGGTGAATTTCTGCCACCTGGAAAAGCCGAATATATCCGCAGCTTCGAGATATTCCTTGTTGACAGCTTGCAGACCTGCGAGAATTATCACGAAAACCAGCGGTGTTGCTCTCCACACTTCCGTCAACACTATCACCCAGAATTCTCTGGTTTGATAGGTGAAACCAAAGAAATATATCGGTCTATCGATGATATGAAGGTTCATCAACAACTTGTTCAAATAACCCATTGGAGCAAATATGGTGTAGCTCATCAGCGACGCGGAAACATCACTCAACGCCAGAGGTATGGAGATTATGTATAGGATAAAGGTATATCCCTTAAACTTCATATTTATGAACAGAGCCAGCATCAAAGCGAATCCTAACTGCAGCGGTACTATCACAGCGGTTATCAAAAGGGTATTTCTCAAAGCTTCCCAGAATTCCCCTGTTGCGGTGAGCCTTTTAAAATTACCCAGAGCACCTTGATCACTTGTAAAAGCCAGGATGAACGTTTCTATCAGTGGATAACCCAGAAAAGCTATCAGATATATCAAGGTCGGAAGTAATAGCAACAAGGGTATCCAATCCCTTTTTTCCCTTTCGCCCATTTGCCATCCCTCCAAATACTAATAAGGATGGGGAGCGCAACGCTCCCCATCATATTAGGCGCCTCGTTCTCTCTACATCAGTACAGCTCCACATCCGGATAAGGAATAGGCGCACCGGTTTCTTTGAACATTCGTCTTATTTTCTCACCAATTTCCTTTATAACACTAGCAGGATCCTCGCCTTCGATCACTATTCTTCTGAAAGCTACCCTGTAAGCCTGAGTGTACTCTCCTCCCTTGGGTCCGAGACTGGGAATGAAGGCAACAATGGAATCCTTGGTCTTGGACTGGTTGACAACACCCTGTGCCAGTATCTTCAGGGCTCCTTCTGGTATGTAGCCCGTAGCTTCCTCAACCACCGGGAAGAACCCGCTTTCCTTGAGTATTTCCACCTGCACGTCGGGAGAAGTGAGATAGTCTATAAGTTTCAAAGCCTCATCCACGTTAGGTGCATTCTTCGGGATGCTCAGACCAACGAGCACCACGATGTAACCTCTGCCCATTGGGCCCGCGGGAACGGGAACAACCACGAAGTCATCGGGTTTTTCAACGATGGCATTCTTTATTCGCGCGGTGTGATCCCAGGCAAGCAGTACTTCACCTCTGAGCAGCGGTTCATCCATGGAATTCCATGTGGAACTGGATGGATGGATGTACTTAAAGAGCTTCTTCAGGTATTCCCACATCTCCACAGCTCTGACACTGTCGAATTTTATCGCCTGTGCACCGGTAAAGGATGGATACAGATAACCATGAAGGAACCTGTGCCACAGACTGCTAGGACCCATTGGGAATCCCAGCAGTTTCTGCCCCGTCTTGATGGTTATGTTTCTCGCCCATTCGAGAAGAGCATCGTATGTCCACTTTTCGGTACCGTATATGACGTCCTCCTTCCTGAGCCCTTTCGGTAGGTAGTCGAATGCCTTCTTATTTACCACAAAGACATAGGTAGCTTGAAGCCAAGGTATGAACTCTTTAATACCCCGCGCGTAGGCATACTTTTCCAGTGTTTTAATGAAGGTCCTACCCTTGAAGGTGTAGGGCTTCATATCCATCAGGAAGCCTTTTGAAGCTAGACGATCGATGTTGCTCTGAAGATCCGCATAGAGGTTGACAACCACTTTCCCAGCCTTTTGCTCTGCTTCAATTCTGTTGGAAGCTTCTGCATAGGAAAGCGGTAAAAACTTTGCAGCAACACCGTAGATTCTCTCAAACTCTGGAAGCAACTTTCCCTCCACAAACTGCCTTTCCGCTGCCGGAACGAGCTGCGTGGAAACAAAATTCACCTTCGCCAAAGCACCCACCACAAACAGAACCAACATAACCCCTACTACTAAACACTTCCTCATAAAAGCACCTCCCATTAAATGATGTTGAATATTTCCATAATTCTACCACATAATGAAAAACATTTTCGCGAAATATTATAACATGATCCCTATTGAGGATCAAGTCCTAAAGAAGTTTGTAATCAAAATCAAGCAAACATAAGTATAATCAAGTATTACTTAATACGTAATCAACGAGTTCGTATAACCCAACACTAGCGACGCAACAAACTTTATCCGCACCTCCATAGAAGAGAAATAATTCATCTCTTATTACTACCGCCCCTTCTGGAAACACTACATTGGGCATATCACCATGTACTTCATACGGCTCCTCCGGTACCATTATGGGA
>JAGGZV010000053.1 GCA_021161835.1 Thermotogae bacterium
GTTACCTTTGAGTTTCAACGCGTATGTTTATTACGTTGCTGGGCCAAAGTTACAGTTGACTCCATGGATAAGAGCAGATCTGAACGCATCGGTTGGAGATTCAAATCAGGTCGGATATGCTGTGAAAGGAGGGATGAAACTCATCGGTGGAATTGCCATGGCTGGCTGGTTGAAGAGCATCTGTTCTGGCGCACCTTCAGTTGAATATACACTGTGGTCGAAGACATGGACGTTGAAAAGTGGGAAATACACATTTTGAGTATGGCAAGCAAAATCTGAGTTATGAGATGATGCAGAAACTAGTAAAGGCGCTCGGTGGAAAGTTGTTGATAACCGCTTTTGGAGATAGGGTTGTAAAGTTATCAGAAGAAACTGTGAGGATACTCGATGAAATATCAAAACGCACTGGGAAGAATATCGATCATTTGGTGGGAGAAATCGTGGAAATGTTCAAGGATACGTTGAGGAAGAACAACATGGAAAACATCTCGAAAAATTGACCGTGGAATGCCCAGAATGATGAGCAGTGAAATTAAAGGTGCGATGAGATCACAGGTTGAGAAATTTGATAGAATTTGCTTGGGTGATAAAGTTTAAAATTTTATATTTCTAAGAAAACCCACAAAGCGGAAATTCGAAGTTTCTTAAGGAAAAGGGGTGTTCGAAGATGAGTAAGGGGAAAAATCAACATGTAGTTCCCCATCCGAAAGGATGGGCAGTTAAAGGAGAAGGAAATCAAAGAGCAACGAAAGTTACCAGAACGCAGAAGGAAGCTATAGAAATAGCGATAAGAATAGCCAAAAATCAAGGTAGCGAGGTAGTGATCCACGATAGGAAAGGACGGATAAGAGATAAAGATAGTTACGGTAACGATCCTTGTCCACCAAAGGATAAGAAACATTAGAAATTCACGGAATCCGACCAGAATGGAAAATCATTCAAACATGAAATATAATTTTTCATAGCTTCACGATATGGAAATCTCCTACTGAAAGGGGGAAAATTTATGTTTTCCAAGTCCAAAGAAGCCGTTATGTATCTACTTGTGAATACAGGACCAATTACCAAAACCAAGTTGATAAAGCTTCTTTTTCTGGCAGATAAGGAAGCTTTGAATCATTATGGGGAATCTATAACAAATTTAAAGTATGTGAAGTATTTCTATGGACCATATCCAAGGGAAATAGAGGATATCCTAAGTGATTTATATGCGCACAATTACATTTATTATACCCAGGAACTTACCTTTGACGGCAAATTATACTATTTGGTAAGTCCAAAGCAAAAGATCGATCCCCAAGATTTTAAACGGCTTTCTGAAAGTGAGAAATATATTCTTAAAAAAGTAGCCACAAAGTTTGGAATGAAAACTCTCGGTGAAATACTCGATATAGTTTATGAGCTCGAGGAAGTAAAAAATGCAGAGTTTGGTCAGAGAATATTAGTAATATCAATGTAATTTTTTCTCTTCAAATTCGATCCTATATAAATTCTCGTAAAATTGATCAATACTATCCTTCATAAGTTTGTCCCTATATTGTTTGGGCCATCTTTTCAGCCCTTCTTCAGAATAGTAGAGGAACATATTATGAATAATAGCAAAAATATCCTGACATGCTTGATCATAATCCCCACAATCCGGGGGAGGCGAAGGTATATTCCCTGATTGAGAATAAAGCTCTCCAACCTTTGGTTTCATTTTCTGCATTTTTTGAATAAATTCATTTTCGGAGATCTCGCCTTGTCTATATCTCTTGAAACAATCAATTGCCTGATCTGCAAACTTCAGCATTTCACTTAATATGGGGTTGATTGCTTCTAATACTTCTTCCTTTGTTCCAGAATATTCTTCGAAGAGGTTTTTACACAACTTATAATCATCATTCCAGTGAATTTCTATATCTCCCATTCTTTCATTACCGTTTAATTTGAAAGGACGCATACTTTCTGGTAATGAAGGATCAACCCAGCAGGTTCGACAAAGCCAGTTTGCATTTTGAATATCCTCTAAATCACAAGCTATAAATAACCACACTACATGTGCTGGACTTTTTCCCCACCTTGTTTTGATTCTTTCATTGCGATAATAATTACTGTGCTTTAGTTTTTCTGTTACCTCCTGAATAATTTTTCGTACCACGTCTCTTTGATAGTGTCTGTCTAAAAGAACAATAGCAGAATAACGTTTAGCTCCTTCATGACTTAGATCTTTTTGACTCACAATTGTATACCTTACTTTTTCTTTGACTTCCATTTCTAAAGTTAATCCTTTATCTCGTACATGTCCCTTCAAGCATGTGCCTGTATCATCATATGGTGTTCCGTCTTTCGGGCAGATCTTTTCGTATGCTATAAACAGCCTGGCAAAGTCGAAAGCGTCAATAATAAGATAGTCGCAACTTGCATCCTTAGCCATTTGTACAAAGTCCCTGTGTGCATCGTCTTGAATATTTCCAACTGCTCCAAAGACTATTAATCCAAGATGTGGGATTTGCCGTAGTTTGAGAAATTGGTGCCCTACATCTTTGCTTGATACCTTTTGAAAACTTCTACCTTTCAAGACAAAAGCAGCTAATCTTTTTTCTCCTCTAACATGTACATGTGTCGTTAGTATATCTGCTATTTCCGTAGGTCCATGAGGAGTCTCATTCGGATCGTGAATAATTTCTCGAAGAAAACGCTCAATTTCTTTTTCCTCCAGATTTCTAACATTAGAAAGTATCATTTTATTAATATTTGCTTCTAAGATGTTCTTAACCTCTGAAAACTCATCTATATCATGTATTTTGATGAGCTTTCCCATACTTCACACCTCCAATGATCATCCTTATTGTATACAGTTTTAACGTTTATATCTCTGCGTCTCATTTTCAAACTCTTCTATTAGTATTATCATTCGGTCTGCGTTAGTCATTTTTGATACACCTCTTAAAATCCCCTGCACATATTCATGTGGAATCAGCTTTTTCAATTCATGGATCTTTTTTAAGATAACTTCTTTCGTTGGTTTGTCATGAATAGATAAAATTTTTCTGCCTTGTCGTATCAGATGTTCTGGTAGTGCAGAATATTTCGTAGCTTCCCTTAAACTCTCCAGGTACGATATAACCTCCTTATCTTTTACAAAGTAATCAATGTAGTAATTAATGTATTCTATAAACTTTTTCTGATATCCTTCTAATTTTGTACGATCTGTGCCAATTAGACTTTTTGCCGTTAGAACATTGTAAAGCTTTTCAAGATACTCATCTGTTTTTTCTGATTCTTTTCTTGTCATTTCTTTGAATATTTTCAAACCATCCTCAGGAGTGAGAGTTTCACAAGTGTTTTCATCCTTGGTATATTCAAAAGAATACATTCCATTTCTTTTTATGAAGAAAATCGCGCCTTCTCTTCCGGAATTTTTGATCTTTACTCGTACTCTTTCGGGAAGCTCAAGAGCCTTTTTGTATATATCGGATTTATAAGTTTTCACTTCATTGAGCTCATTGAGATACTTTACATCCCATGAAAGGCTGTCACTTTCGTTCTTTCTGTACTCCTCCATGAAGTAGGAAATGAGTTCTTCTTCTGAAGTAAGTGTTTTGGTATCTGAACCAAACAGATAATTGAACATATGAATCTTTGCAGTCGCAACCTTTCCCAGGGAAGTTTCACTTTCCCCGATGGAAGTGGGAAAATAATTGTAAATGTATATCTTATCGTGGACCCTTTTACCAATACGGTTAAGTCTCCCTATTCTCTGAACCACCCTCATAGGATTATACGGTATATCGTAGTTGATTATCACATCAGCACGGTTTAAGTTAAATCCTTCGGATATAGCGTCCGTAGCTAGAAGTATTTGATAATTATTACCTTGATCAAAAGCGCTTGCATCGAATTCTTCACGTATTATCTTTTGACAGCTTTTGTTGGCGTTTTTGCTGGTGTATCTTATAACCCTAAACTCGCTCTTCAATTGGTTGTATAAATAATCCACTGTATCGGCATATTGACTGAACACAACCATCTTACGATTGCTGTTTTCTGCTAATAGAGTTGCCAAATGCTCCTTGAAATGCTCAAGCTTTGGATCTTTCAGTTTTTTTCCCTCACCAAACCAGTCGGTGTATATCTTTTTTAGAACTTTTAGATCCTTCTCTAAATCCTCCTGAAATCCTTTCTTTATCTCCCTTGAATCTATGAAGAAATAACCTTTGTTTTCCAATTCTTGTACTTTTTCAATGAAAACCTCAGAATTCATCAATTCCTCATCATCTTTGAATTCATCCGAATCAAAAATCTGTTCTGGATCGACTATTCCTCCCCTTTTGTATATAGGAACTTTCCCGAGATTGTACCACCTGATCATTATTTCAGTCGCTCTGATCATACTTTCAAGAGACTTTCTGAAAGCGTACATGGAACTTTCAAACCTGAAAACAAGCAATTTTCTCATGAATTCAGATATATTCTGCTGTATGATTTCAAAGTCTTCTGTTCCAAAGAATTCTGCTAAGCGCTCTCTATAGGACTTTATGTTCTTTATGTAGGTAATTGGTTTGTAACGGGTAGCCATAAAGTAGTCTGATCTTTCAGAATTTATCGGTGCGATTTTTTCCAAGGTTTCTAAATACAGATCCTTCAGATCTCCGAGATCGTAGTTCAGTATTACCGGATCTTGCACTTCTGGGAAGGAAATTCCCTGGGCTTTTAAATCGCTGGAATACTCCTTTATGTTCATCAGATCGAGGCGCGTTCTTCTTATTACAAGTGGAGAAATAATATATCGAATTTCATCTGAAATTTTTTTCAATTTATCATAGTCCTGGGAATTTTTAGCCCTTCTGAACTCCGCCTGAAACTCATGGAAAAGTGTCTGGAGGTTTCCCCATTGTTTAATAGTTGGCTGAGCTGGTATCTGGAACAGCTTTAACATGGAAAGAATATCTGAAGGAGCGTTGTTAAACGGCGTGGCAGAAAGAAGAATGATCTTATTTCCCTGACAAATTCTGTGTAGTAGACTGTAGGTCTCAGTGTTCTCATTTCTGTATCTATGTGCCTCATCAACTATGATCAGTTTTTCATCGTTATCTCTTTCCACGAATCTTAAGGCTTCTTCCAGTTTTCCTGAACTGAAAAACCTCCCAGCAAAATCGAACTCCATTATGTACATTTCCCAGTTTTCTCTCAGATGTGGGGGTGCAATTATTACCGTTTTCATTCTCAAAACGTGTGCAATTGTAGATGCTATGATGCTCTTTCCAAGTCCCACAACGTCTGCAATAATAACACCGTTGTGCTGTTTCAATATTGCAAGTGCTCTTTCAATTGCATCAATTTGATATTTCAAATCGTAGAATTTGTTGCTGGTTATCTGTGATGGAAGGTACTCCATCTTCATTTTCACCGATTCAAAATACTCATGCAAGACCCTGATGTACAGAAGGTACGGGTCCGGAACTTTGTCGATCCATATTTTCTTCAACACCTTTTCCTCAAACTCGTCTAAGGTGTTTTCATCAATGACAGGAACGGAATTGCTCCAGAGGTCGTCAAAAATTTTCTTCGCATCCCTGAAATACGCCGGGTCCCTCAAAATAGCGTTGATTTCATTCTGTCCTCTAAGTCCTGAATACGTGAGATTGCTCGACCCAACGACCACAAACCCAGGAGTTGCCAGGGCTATTTTTTCGGAATCGCTGAATTCAAAAATGTACATCTTTGCGTGTGTGGGCTCCATCGTCTTTCTCACTTCCAGCGTGCCGTTTTGGATCTTTTCAAGGAATATTCTGAATGCTTCCTGATTTTTGACACTTTCAAAATAATCGGAGTTGTTTACAAATTCAACGAGAGATTCATAAAATCTTTGCTTCAGCATGCTATGACTGCTGTATTCATGCTCGAGCCTGTACACCTCTTTAAAAAGCGTCCCCATTTCCTTCTCTATATCCATTCCTACAAGTATCTTCAAATTTTTATCCTTCAATTCCTTGTATATCTCTGAAAATCCGGAAAAATAAAAATACCCCACGAGAAAATAGCAATTCTCGACTTTGGAAGAAAGGTTTTTGATTATGTCAGCAAGGGAACTCTGATCGTTGGTGATGAAAGATGAAATTTCAATCACTGTGTTCACTCCTTACTTACAGACTTCTCAATGATTTCGATTTCCTTAGGCGTTAAGTCGTACAGCTGATATACGAGAAAGTCAATCTCGCATTCCAGATCGGTTGTGTCAGCATCGGGATTGATGGACCTGACTCTGATGATTTCGCTAACCATATCCTCGATTTCTCTTGCCTTGCTACTAACAGGTGGAATAGGGACCCTTTCCATAAACGTGTGTTTATAGCGGACACCTTTTTCTCCCAAACCACCACCAGCATAGAATTTTTGGAAAACATAGTGTAACATTTTAGAGTTGAACACTGCAATTAGGTACTTTAAATCTCTCCCCGTTAAAATTCTCCCGGTATCGTTGCAAAGAAATCCTTTATCATCGAAACAAAACTCGTTTCTTGATGACATTTCTCTCCACATTATCTTTTCCTTTTCAAACTCTTCATAATAATCACATGGTCTTAATTCCCACCAGTAGTCTCCTTGATCATCCCTGTTATAGAGACCTTTCCCTTTTACCTTCAGTTGTCCTGATTCTATGGCATTACCGATTTCTCTCAGATGCTTATAAACTGCTGAATATTGCTCTTTAAAGAATTCTTCGGGATCCTGATTACCTTTATTTTCGTTCGTCCACCCGGCTGGAATGACGATAACATACAACCCTGCCCATTTGTATGCGTACCTTCTAATATCTCGTCCACGCAGTATAGGTTTTGTAATCGCCTCCGTTCTTTTTCTTTCTTCCTCGTCACGACAGTTGTTCAGGATCTCTTGCCTCTTTTCTTCATCTATGATGAAAGCTTCGTTCAAACCTGTCTTAATTCCATAAAAAATTTTTATATCCCAATCTTTAAGCGGTTTTCCTATACTCTTTATTTTTTCTCTGAGCCTGTGCTCAACAGGGGTTCCTATATACCATGCACCAGAACTTAACCCATCAAGCAGAACGGAGTTTTCTCTGACAAATCTTGCTATTTCAACGCTTTTATCAGGAAGGGTGCATCCTCTGAACTGTTCTTTGTTTTGTGCTTTCTGTATGATCAAAATGCTGGTATCCACCGTTGCATTTTCGAACACGCCAGGTCCAAGATCGACGAGCACTAATGGATTGTATTTTATGAAGAACTTCCTAAGCTTTTCACCGTATCCTGCACGCATCCACTTGTTGCTGGTAATAAATGCCAATATACCTCCTGGTTTTAGTAATTCGATTCCTCTTTCATAGAAGAGAACATAGATATCGCCTGTACGGCTGAATGTTTTATAACCAACATTTTTGTACAGATTTGCAAGTTTTCCACCGTTCTTTTGAAGTCGTATATAGGGCGGATTGCCGATCACTATATCGAACTTATTTTCTAATCCAAACATCCAGAATGGATCAAACCAGCTGGCTGGTTTGTCTCCGAAGGGATCCCAGGTTGACAGTTTGTATGCCACACTTTCTATATTTTTTCTTTTATGCGCAGAAACCCAACCTATGAGATCAATTCCTATTTCATTTTGTAAATTTCTAAACTGTTTCTGAAGATCTTCTTTCTCTTTAAGTGTACTTACTGTAAAATATTCCTCCCTTATTCTTTTCAGTTGATCGATCTTTTCCTGAGTTGTTCCAAGAAGCATATTTGTTTCGTGAAGTTTTAATAAACTATCAGCAGATACGAATTTAAAATCAAGATTTGGAAGTGGTTCTACTCCTCTATTTTCTTTGTTGTCATCTATATTTGCATCAACGATGAGGGATAAGAACACCCGCAACTTTGCAAGTTCTACCGCTATTTCCTGGATATCCACACCATAGATGCAGTTTTCTACAATCTTGAGCTTTCTAATATACTGCACGGTTTCTTTATCAAGGCGTTCCTTTACGATTCTTCTCGTTATAGGGTCAGAGATGCTCTCTAAGATTTTTTCTTTCCACTTCTCGGCATTTGGGTCTATTTTGTCGAGTATCCAAACAGCTTTTTGCAATATTCCCATTGGAAAAGCTCCAGAACCACAGGCTGGATCGAGGATTTTCATATTGTAGATAGCATCGAGTATTCTGTCTTTCATTTCCTCGGGGATTTCCACGTCTTCGGTGTAGGAAAGAAGTTTCTCCACTTCAATTTCGGGAATACCTGTCTTTTCCATAAGGTAATATTTCAAGCTTTCATTAACCATATAATCAACTATTTCGCGGGGTGTGTAGTAGCTTCCTGTTGCCTTTCTTGCATTTTCTTCTGTTTCAGGATTCAATTCTGCGAGCAGATTTTCGAATATACGTCCAAGCATTTCAGGATCAACTGAAAGTTCCACGTCGATTGGTGTATTCTCATCAATCGTGAAATTGTAAGTTTCAAGTACATTGAATAGACTCAGGAACCATTCATCAGAAATCTTCAGCGTGTTTAGATGCTTGGATAGTCCTGTAATTTCACTGAATTCATAAAAATCGTGCATTTTCGGTGAAAATAACCCACCGTTTAAAAATGGTATTTTATTATAA
>JAGGZV010000087.1 GCA_021161835.1 Thermotogae bacterium
CAGCTGTATACCTATATGCTCGCCTATACGGCTGGCCAGAGGTTTATTTGAGTTACCCGCAAACAACTTGAGTTCATTACTTGTGGCCATCTTTTTCCCTCTCCTCCCTGTATTTTTTCGCCCATCCAGGCTTCTCTATCTGCCGTGCTCGCCCCAGGGCCAGCGCATCAGGAGAAACATCTTCGGTTATGACGGAACCCGCACCCACTATGGCTCCTTTGCCTATCCTGACAGGTGCTACAAGAGAGACGTTGCTACCTATGAACGCTCCATCCTCTATAATGGTGCGATGCTTCTTATAACCGTCATAATTGCAGGTTATGGTACCAGCGCCGATGTTGGCATCCTCACCCACTTCGGCATCGCCAAGATAGGTGAGATGTTGCGCCTTGGAGTTCCTGCCGAGTCTTGCCTTCTTCATCTCCACATAGTTGCCAACTTTTGCTCCATTGCAAACATAGGAACCTTCACGCAATCGCGAAAATGGACCAACGGAAGCGTCATCCTCGATAACGGCACCCGCACATTCCGAACGCACTACTCTTACATTATTTCCGCAAACGCAATTCACCATGGTTGTGAAAGGACCTATCACACAGTTTTCACCAATTGTGGTTTTCCCCAGTATGATTGTCATGGGTTTGATGATGGTATCACAACCTATCCGCACTTCTGGACCAATGTACGTGGTATCAGGATCTTCAACGGTAACACCATTTTCCATCAATGCTTCCAGAATTCTCATTCGGGCTATCTTCGCGACCATTGCAAGTTGTTTTCGTGTGTTCACACCAAGGATTTCCTGAACATCTTCTACCACCACAGCTCCCACTTTTGAAGCCATGGACACGGCATCTGTAAGATAATACTCTCCCTGCACATTGTCGTTCTTTATCCTTCCAAGCGCTTCCAGAAGGAACGAACCTTTGAAAACGTATATACCCGTGTTTATCTCCCTTATGTTTCTCTGCTCTGGTGAAGCATCAACTTCCTCAACTATTCCCTGTACCTTCCCACTGGTGTCTCTCAACACCCTTCCGTACCCTGTGGGGTCATTCAGAAAAGCCGATAACAACGTTACATCATTGCCCTCTTCTTCATGAACTTTCACGAGAGAGAGCAACGTGGTGTATCTCAAAAGTGGTACATCTCCGTACAGTACCATTATCTCATCGTCGGGATCCACGAACTCACGTGCACACATCACAGCGTGTGCTGTCCCCAGTTGTTCACTCTGTATGAAAATCCTTACATTCTCGTCCAGAATCCCTCTCACCATTTCGGCTCCGTGTCCCAGAACTACACCCACTTCATGTACTCCAGCTGCTCTTACGGTATCCAATACCCAGCTTATCATCGGTTTCCCAAGAATTTCATGTAAAACTTTCGGTTTTCTGGATTTCATGCGCTTACCCAACCCGGCCGCAAGTACAAGCACACGCATTTTGATCACCTCTATCAGAGGATGCACACCAATTGTATCATGCTGTTTGAAGGGCGACAAGGGGCATCGGAGCACTCGATGTTACAATTTGGTTACCTCACCCATCACCATCCAGAATTCCTTCGAATTCCACGAAATTCTTGTTAGCATGTGTTTGTATTCGTAAAGTAGAAAAGAAAAGAACAAACGCACTGTTGATACAACATACGATTTCAGCTGGGCGGTGTTTCTAAAGAAAAAAACGTAAGTGTCGATAAAAATGATAAGAAAATGTAACGCCATGTGGCTGACAGTGCAGCACCAGCGGACGTTATAGTGGGTAACAGATATTACACTTTCAAACGGTTGAATCGGGAGATGATTTATTCATGGTTCTGGTTTAATAGGCAGTTTTATCACTGGAGGGATTCAAGCAACTGCGGGATTTGCTGGAGATTTTGTTAAAAGCTTCATGGGCGAATTTAACACTCATGATCTTTATAAGATCTGGATTTGCGCTAATTCCTTGCTTTCAGAGAACCTTTAAGCACATGAAAAAGGGGGATATAAAATGAAAACGGGGAAAGTAAAAAAACTTGTTGATTTGATGATTTTCTCCACTGTTATATGGATTCTCTTTGCTCTTGCGGCTCGCTTTATCCTGTTTGGGAATTCATCCGTAAAGTTATGGTGGTACTTCGTATACAGTGCAGGTGTAATCGGACCCATTGAATGTTTTGCAGTGTTACTGGAAGATCTTACAAAATACAAAAAGATTCTCCTTCTGGTAATTACTGGATTGGCCCTGTTTACCTCCGCCTCTTTTCTTGGATGGAAAATTTTTGGGAAAGAAACCTCCTTTCTTCCCTATCTTCTTGTTCCTTCTCTCTTCGCATTTGAAGAACCTCGTAAAAAGGGCTGGAAACAGTATGGAAGGCAATCACAAACAGAAGTGATAGTAAAGAAATGTGTAATAATCATTGTTATTATTATCATATGGAATCTTCTTGTCCCTGTGATTCGCTTTCTAATACGCTATAGTACGACTACGGAATTATGGCGATATTTTACGTACGGTGCGATTGTCACAGGAATCTTTCTATGCATTGTAAAGCTACTGGAAAATTTCGAAAGATACAAAAGAGTGCTCTTTTTGATAATCAGCGGATTGGCTTTGTTCACTCCATGTGTTTTGCTTGGTAGAAGAATGTTTGAAAGAAATTGGCCTTCTCTTTCTTTGTATATTATTCTTTTCCTCCTTCTTGTATTTGAAAAACCCTGCAGGAAGATGATCAGGAAATGTTATTCGAGAGAGGATAATAGGAGGTAGTATGGTAACGGAACCCATCAAGGGCGAACTGTTCCCAATATAATTTGAAGTAGTAAAACCTCCTGAAGGACTCGATTTCGCCCATGTTTTCTACAGAATAAGTGGAAAAGATGGTGCTCTTTCAGTAGTTTCCACGTCAGATGGAGGATATATCGTTGTTGGATGGACGGAATCAAACGATGGAGATGTGAGTGGATGGCATGAAGGATACACCAGTTACGACAACAGCCCGTCTCCAGATTTCTGGATTGTAAAGCTTGGATGGAAGTGAGAAGAATCTCAAAAGCTTTGAATGGTTTTCTGGAGATGTACTGATAAAGGTTATTATTGGCGTTTGAAGCCTCCACATGATGTTGATATGGTTTTCAAACACCAGATAACACGAATTAGGAATTATCGTGGGTAACAGGTATTGCACTTCCTAACAACTGAATCGAAGAATGATTTATTTGTGGGTGAGGAAAGACTATGTTGAAGCGTTTAAGAAAGATTTAAAACGTGATTTGAAGCGCCGGGTGAATGCGGCTATAACAGATGCTATGGTAGGTGCTGGTCTTGGTTGGAAGTTTGGAGGAATTCATGGCGCAATAACGGGAGCAGAAGGAACGATCTATGTACTTTTCAGATTTGACAGTACAGACTTTGATGGTACATATGGGGTTCACTTTTACATAGCAGGGATGAAGCTTTTTGCTGAACAACTGGAATATAGAAGATTGTTTTTCAAACCAAGAATTGGAAAAGTTTGATAGAACTATATTGGGTAAGTAAGACACTTTTTGAAAGTGCGAAGATGCTTGGAAAGGTAGAAAGTCTAAAGGTTCCCAAGTTTGATGTGAAAGAATGATTCACAGAAACAGAAGAGCATCACAAAATGTTTCTGATGCGGCTTTCTATCTTAGATTGAAGAGGTTTCTAAAGAAAAAAACGTAAGTGTCGATAAAATAAATGAACACAAAAATCTCCATGGGGTACACTTCCGAACAACTGAATCGAAGAATGGTTTATTTTTGGGTGAGGAGAGATTATCTTGAAGCGTTGTGATTTGAAGCGTCGTGTGAATGCAGCTGCAGCTGGTGCGGTTGGAGGTTTTCTCCTGCCAGAGATTCCAATTTTGAAAAGCGGGCTGATCTGGATAAAGAAAAATGAATGAAGGATCGATATATCTAA
Organism: Thermotogae bacterium; assembly: GCA_021161835.1. GTDB lineage: Bacteria > Thermotogota > Thermotogae > UBA12178 > UBA12178 > JAGGZV01. The sequence continues at coordinate 3,924 of JAGGZV010000087.1, forward strand.
AAAACAAACAACATCAATAATATCTCCAGGGGGTGTTTCATATGAGGATAGGTGGAATAGGAAGTATAAGGTGTACAAGATCCATGCCCACATGAACCTTATCACCGAAACGGCAAAGGTGGTTTATGGAGAAGCAGGTGGTGTCAAGGAAGATGAAGAGAGATTATGGGTAGCACATGTTGTGAAAAATAGGCACATGTTACAAAAGCAAGGTAAGTATCGTTTTGGTAGCATAAGAAAAGATTTTAAGGGATACGGAAGATGGGAGGACAACTGGAAAAATGGGGAAATAAGAAAGAATTCTGAAAGAAAAGCATGGAAGAAGAGCCTGAAAGCAGCCTGGAAAGCCTGGACTTCCAAACACGATCCTACACACGGTGCTGTGTTTTTTGTACAAGGAGATTATATCA
>JAGGZV010000078.1 GCA_021161835.1 Thermotogae bacterium
CATATTGTGGGTATTAGGGAATTAAAGGTAAAACATGTGTTCGTATCTTCTGAAGATGCGGAGATGTTGAAAAACCCGAAGATGAATCTTTCGGATCTCTTTGGAGATCCTTTCGTTTTTGATGGCACGGTCCTGAATCTGGACGAGCATTTTCAGACCATTCCGGCTCCAGGTCATACTCCTGGCTCACGAGTGGTGATAATGAAGAACGGGATTTTTACAGGTGATGTCATCTTCTGCTCGTCCATAGGAAGGACGGATCTTCCTGGAGGAAACGAAGAACTCATGAAGGAAAGCTTGAAGAAAATACGACAATTTCTTGAAACTCTTCCTCCCGATACACCTGTATTCCCTGGTCACATGGAACCATGCACGGTCAAGCACATTCTTGACCTCAATCCGTTCTTTAATGATACAAAATGGTGAAGACCGTCGGCTTTGAAAAGCGCTCCGGAAAACGTGATATTATTTTCTAGTATTCAGATATCGATCAGGAGGTAGAAAAACCTGTGAAAAACATCAGGTTGAAGGACATTGCAGAAGCATTGGGACTTTCGGTTTCCACTGTGTCGAGAGCTCTGAGTCGAAAGGGAAAGATAAGCGTTGAAACCATAAGGCGAGTGGAAGAAAAAGCCAGAGAGATGGGATATTTACCAAATTCCATAGCCAAGGGTTTGAAAACCCGTTCTACACACATGGTGGGACTATTGATACCGGACATAACCAATCCCATTTTTCCGGAATATGCCCAGGGTATTCTAGATACTGCTTCTGAACATGGATACCAGATTATCATGTTGAACACTTATAAAGATAGAAATAAGGAACGCATGGCCATCCTATCCTTGCTTTCGAATCAGGTGGATGGTCTCATACTCACCTCGACCAAACTTCTACGTCGTGAGCTGATGGAACTCAAGAGTAAAGGTGTATGTTTCGTGGTAACGAGAAGGGAGCTGCGTATACCAGGGGTTAGCTTCGTGGATGTGGATAATTTCCATGGAGGGTATACAGCCACAGAGTATCTTATAGAAACTGGAAAAACCAGAATCGCCTTCATAGGTTCAAGATTTTCGGGTGAACCTGCACGGAGAAGGTTAAAAGGTTACGTGAAAGCACTGAAAGATAATGGACTCCAGATCCGTGAAGAATGGATCATCGAAGATGAAAGCTCATTTGAAGGAGGATACAGAGCAACGCAAAAGGTCGCTCATGATGTGGAAGCCATATTCGCTTACAACGACATCATGGCTATAGGTGCGCTGATTTACGCCTTTGAAAACCATCTGAATGTACCAGAAGAACTGGCAATCGTGGGATTCGACGATATACCCTTCTCCTCTCTACCAATAGTGAATTTAACGACTATGAGACAACCCATGTACGAAATGGGAAAACAGGCCTTCGAAACGCTCACGAATCTCATGAAAAACCAGGCAGGCGCTCACAGGATCTGGCTTAAACCAACGCTTATGAAACGAGGGACGGCATAATTTTCACGCTTCGTTCCTCAGATTCACAAACACACCATGTTTTCTGACATATTCTTTCGCCTTTTCCAAAATTTCACGCGCTTCCATTCTGTATTTGTAATGATGGTACTCCAGCATGAAAACACCTTCATAATCCTCCAAAAGTTCAAAAGCTTCATCCAGCGGTACTCTTCCCCATCCTGGCGGAAGGTGTAGATCTCCTTTTCCCAGGGCTACCAACCGCCTGTAGGGAATCAATTTATACTGATCGTATCCTTGAAGTCTCATCTCTTCGAAACGCCCGAAGTTATCCTGTACATGAATATGCTTCACCAATGGTGAAGCTGTTTTTACGGAATCCAGGAAATCGAAACCGAAATAATTTGCAGCCAGATAAGCATGCCCGAGATCCAGGGTCATGGCAACGTTCTCGCGATTCACCTCTCTCACGAAATCCACAACGTTACTCACGGGATCAATCTCTATGTTTTCCACACACACGATCACGTTCAATTCTTCTGCATAATCGGATATTTTGAGGATGCTATCGTACAACTTCTTTTCCACATCCGTATTTTCACTTTTCCTTCCGTAGTGATAAACGAATATGTCCGCACCTATCTCCGCGGTAAACTCCAAGCAGGCTTTGAAGAGATCCATTTGTACCTCGTGATTATCCATATCCCTTAGATCCAGAGCGTTTGGGGCATGCACCGTGTATTTCAAATCGTACGCATCGAGAATCTTACGGACCTCATTCATACGGCGTCTGTGAAGTTTACCACCATAGATCACGTCCACGGCGTCCACGGGTATTTCGACGTAGTCGTAACCGATCTCTTCGAAGAAAGTCAGTTCTCTTCTGAATTTCTCTATTTCTCCGTTTATACGCACAGGATGCATGTTTATTCCTATACCTTTTATCTTCATCGTTCATCCCTTCCTTTCACATACAGAGATTCTTCCGTTTCACCATCGAAAAGTTGCACTTTATCAGATTTGAAAGAAAGAGACACATTCTCACCAATGGAGTATTTCACCGTCGAAGAAGTTAGAACTTTGATGTACACGTCGCCGAACTTAACAGTTACCAGAGTATCGCGCCCCATAGGTTCCACTACATATATCTCGCCTTTTATCTCACCCCTCCCCATTTCCACATCCTCGGGACGTATGCCCAAAATCACATTATTCGTCACCGGAAACCTTCGAATTTTTTGAACAACCACTTCATCCAGCAGGATCCTGAAGTGTTCGCATTCGAACACGTACGATGATCCGCTCTTTAACAAGCTACCCCTTATGAAATTCATAGGAGGCGTACCTATAAAACTTGCGACGAACACGTTGGCAGGTTCATCGTATAGCTCATCGGGAGTACCCACCTGCTGGAGTTTTCCCGATTTCAGCACCGCTATCCTATCAGCCATGGTCATGGCTTCCATCTGATCATGGGTAACGAATATCGTTGTTATCCCCAGATCTTTCTGTAGTCTCTTCAGCTCCGCCCTCATCACAATGCGCAATTTGGCATCCAGGTTAGATAGGGGCTCATCCAGCAGAAGAAGCTGAGGCTGCTTTATCAAAGCTCGTGCGAGTGCCACTCTCTGCTGTTGTCCGCCCGAAAGTTGTGCGGGCATTCTGTCGAGCAGGTCGTCTATCTGTAAAAGTTTCGCCACCTCCACAGCCTTCTTACGCCAGACCTTTTTGGGTTGCTTTTTCAATTTCAGCGGAAAAGCTATGTTATCCAGAACATTCATGTGAGGATAGAGAGCATAGGACTGAAAAACCATACCTATATTCCTGGAACGAGGCGGGATATCGTTCACCATACGATCGTTGAAGTACACCTCACCCGCGGTTGGTTTATAAAAACCTGCTATGGTAAGTAAAGTCGTGGTTTTTCCACAACCGGATGGTCCGAGAAGAGCCATGAACTCTCCTTCTCCTATCTGCAAGTTGAGGTTATCCACAGCTCTGACCTCACCGAAATACTTCTTCAAATTTTTCAAGGTTACGCTTATCATAATCCCTTACCTCCAAATATAGGGACTTTCAACAATGCTTTCTGCAGATAAACGAACAACACTAGAGGGGGTACCATGTAGAAAACCGACAGCGCTGCAAGATAGCCATAGTCTATAACTTCGGTCGCTATCAAGCTTTGTATCAAGGTTGAAAGAAGTTTAACTGTTCCGGGCAACAGTGTGTAAACGTATATGAAATCGTGCCAGGCGAAAAGAAAACCCCATATGAAAACTGCAGCTATACCGGGTTTAACGAGAGGCAAGAATATTTTGTACCACACCTGCAGGCGGGTGCACCCATCTATCATCGCCGATCTCTCTATATCCCAGGGTATACTGTCGAAAAATCCTTTGGCTATCCAGACACCGAGAGGTATTTCCAGAGATGCCCGTGCGAGCGCAACACCCGGTATACGGTGCAACAGTTTTAAATAAAACAACAAGAAAAAGATGGCTATCAGCAGTATGTGGCCAGGCACAGCATGCAGGAAAAGTTGAAGAATCATGAAAAAATCTCTACCTTTGAACTCTATACGTGAAAGCGCATAACCTGCCAGCATACACACCACCGTGACTATTGCACCTGAAACACACGCGAATATCAGGGTGTTAAGAAGAGTAACCCATATGGTGGTTTTTCCTAAACCCCAGGCTATGGGTTGCCACAAAAACCGGAAATTCGAAAATCCGAACTTTTCGGGTATTATTCCCAAGTGCATTCCTTCACCAAAAGCTTGCATGAAAAATCCCACGTACATCACCAAGAATGGCAACGCGATCAACACGAGTAATATGTAAGGAATCCATCGTCTCATGTTATCACACCTCGATCTTGCCACGACTCAACATTTTTCTAACACCGAAAGCCTTGAGAACGATGAACAGCAGCGCGATATTCACCAATACGAGTACGGTTATCAAACTCGCACCGTATCCATAACGGTAACGGTTAAAAGCAGCATGGTACGCGTAAAGACTCCACACCTCAGTTGCGTAGTAGGGACCACCGTTGGTTATAAGCATGATATAAACGTAAGAATTTACAAATGACATCAAATGCCATGCAGTCATCGTTAAAATCGGCCACTTCAACATGGGAATTATCACATAACGTGTTATCTGCCAATCTGTCGCACCATCTATCTCCGCGGCTCTCGTAAGGTCACGAGGGATGCTGGCTATGGCAGAGCTGAAAACAAGCATGGCCAGCGAAATACCGAGAAATCCGTTTGCCATTATCACGATGAGCATAGGATACTTTATGAACCAATGAACCACGGGTAATCCCAGTGCCGTTCTTATGGCATTGAACAGACCATATCTTGTGCCTTCAAAAGCCCAAACCCACAAAAATCCCCACACAACTGGCGGAACGGCACGGGGTATGAAAAAAATGGCCCTGAAAAACACCCCGGCGTTTCTATCTATTTTCATCGAAAGGATTGATAACAAGAGCCCTCCCCCTATGGTCAGGGGGAGAGCTCCCGCTATATAGATCAAAGTGTTCTTAATGATCTTACCGATAAAGGGATCTTTCCCTTTCAATCCGAACAGTTTGGCGAAGTTGTCGAAACCTATGAAATTCCATTGCAAAGACCTATCCATATCCGTGAAAGCTATCAACAGTGTCAGAATAACCGGTACGAAGTAGAAGAGTATCACCAGAACGACAGCTGGACTTATGAAAACAGACAATGCAAGGTATTTTCTATCGGTTATGTTGGGATTCTTCAAGGCCATTACCTCCTGTTTTCGATAATTCGATGCTTAGAAACTTACTTCAAAATCTTACCATCCGGTACTTCCGCTTCGAACCACATTTCCAGATCTGCTACCACCTGCTCGGGTGTTACTACACCGGCTTCCACGCCTTTCAAAGCTTCGAAGATCTTCGACATGTAATCCCAGAATTTGGGATGCACAGGTACAGGTCTAACCGTCTGAACTGATTTAGCTGTTCTCTGAATGTATTCCACATCTTTCAACAATTCCATGGCCGAACGCCTGTATGGCGGTCGCAGAGTGTAGCGAGAATGAATGGCGCAGGCCTCGGGAGATGTGGCGAACATTATCAACAATTTGGCCAATTCCGGATGTTTCGACTGTGTAGTAACAAAGTATAGAGGAAAGTCGTGTACAGAAACCGGTTTTGTTCCTCGTTTCCTCGCTTCTTCAGTTGGCGGGAAGGGCATGAAACCGAGGTCGTTTTTAAGCGCACTCTCCGTGAGTCCGTATTTGGCTTTCCATTCGGACGGTGTCCCTATGTGACTGGCAAGGGTGGCGAAGGTGCGACCTTTTACAAAGGAACTGTGTATGGTGGACCATCCAGGAGGTTCAGGAGGTATCACGCCCTCATTCACCATTTTTCTATGCCATTTGAAGAATTCCAGCAGCGCTTTTTTGTTGAAGACGAGCGTATCAGCGTCGGGATCGTAACATTCGGCTCCAAAAGCCAGCAACATGTTGTAGATACCCGGACCCTTGCTGGGTCTGTGAAGAATACCATATTCCACCAAACCCGCATCCACAGCCTCTTTGGCCAGTTTCGCCAGTACTTCGAGCGTGGTGTCACCATCTGGCGGCAACATGCGTTCGATCTCCTCATCGGTGTATCCAAGTTTTCTGAGAACATCTTTACGATACCAAACTCCCGTGGGTGATATGTCGTGAGGTATACCCCAGATCCTTCCATGCCAGGTCGCACCTTCCCACAGGTTCTCGTAGAAATCGAAGTAGTTCATCTCCCAGAATTCCTTTACGTGTTCATCCATTGGAACTATGAATCCACCCTTTGCCAGTTCCGCGGTTTCACGCAACGTCACTATATCCGGAGCTTTCCCAGCAGCGAAATCCAGGTAGAATTTGTCTGCGAATGGTCCCCACTTCAATTCCGAAAATTCCACCTCCACCTTTACCCGCACATTCGCTCCACATATTTCCAGAAACCTGTTCAGTTTGTTTGCAGCGAGTTCGAGATTCGTCGCTTTCTTGATACCCATAGGGCCAGGACCTATAACGAAGGCTTTCAAAGTTATAACCTTGATGTCTTCAGCCAAACCCACAACCGCAAAAACGGCCAATACTGTCACAATGAGAAACACCCACAACCTACTTCTCATGAACAGCTCACCTCCACCTTTCAATCTATTTTTCAAAAGATGAGAGAGCACGAACTCTACAAATACATTATGTAACAAGACAAAAGATGTGGCTGCGGAAAGTAGCATGTATCATTACTAACTATATCA
>JAGGZV010000070.1 GCA_021161835.1 Thermotogae bacterium
CAAGCGTTCCATGACCAAGAGTACCAGCACCTGAAGAACCTTGCCACACGAATATCTGGACACTATCTCCACCGACGCTCTTGGCACCCACAGTTATGGTTATTCCGGATACGTTCATTTCCGCATATACCGTGCGGCCACCACCGTCTGGAGTGTTGACCATCAACGTGGGACCACCATAGGTGGCATTTATGGTTGACGATGTGTAGCTCTCAGCCAGACGATACTGCGAAGACTGTATGAGGTCAATCTGCAACACCGTTCCTAAAGAGGTATCTGTATCAAAGTCAATACTCAAGTATCCAAGTGAGGTTATCGTCTCTGTACCAAAGATGTTAGACAGTTGTACCTTTCCATCTCCAGTGAGTGTTGCATGACCTATCGTATTGGTACCCCTTGCGTTGTTGTACGCAACAACCCAAACATTATTTGCACCAACACTCTTGAATCCAACCCAAATAGTGTATCCTCCAACGTTGAAAGATCTGTACACAGTAGTGGAACCACCATCAGTATCAATGTATATGGTGTTTGTACCGGCGTTGTACAGTGTGGTGTTCAAGCTCACCGTTGTCCATAATTCAGCTGTAGGAACAGTTATCTGCTGAACATTGACTTCCTGTGCCTGCAAATTGATGTTACCACCTGTAACTACCTTAACATCTGCCTGAGCACGGAAACTCTCCAACTTTCCATCAAGTAATTTCTTGGTGTTGAATTCTGTGGTTCTGGCAATCCTGTCAATCTCTTCACGAAGCTGATCCAGTTCCTGTTGAATCTGGTTCCTATCCACATCCGTGTTGGTGTCACTCGTCGCCTGTACGGCCAGCTCCCTCATCCTTTGCAGTATGGAGTGAACTTCTGTCAAAGCTCCTTCTGCCGTCTGGATCAGCGAGATAGCATCCTGAGCATTTTTAATGGCCATGTTCAAACCCTTGATCTGACCTCTCATTTTCTCACTGATGGCCAGACCAGCAGCGTCATCTCCTGCTCTGTTGATCCTCAAACCGGAGGATAAACGCTCAAGAGTTTTGCCCATACTGTAATTAACCTGCGTAATGTTTCTCCAGGCGTTAAGAGCGCTGATGTTGTGATTGATACGCATGGACTCACACCTCCTTGTGATTTTTTTCGGTGCCCTCCTTTGGCACCGCTTTTCCATCCCATGGCCATGGGTTCCATAAAGAATATCGACCTGAGGAAAGCAAACTTTAGGAGAAAAGAATTAAATCAGGTGAGAGCAAAGAGGAACACTGCACTCCAGATCGTCTAAAGATTCCAGCACTTTCTTCCCCACAGGGTTGGGTATACCAGCAAGATAACTCGCAACATGGAGATGAAGACACTTGATGTGCTGAAGATCGCGTATTCCTCCTATCCCCATTTCATAAACCCATGAGGAGTCCATTTTACTATCTTCCAAAAGCTCCAGTTTTCTCTTTCTATCATACTCAACGGCTTTTTCATACGCGCGTTTAAAAGATTCGGAGGTTTGCAGCAGATTCTCGAGTTGCTTTATCATTCCCTTCTCTTCGAGTCTCGCTATTTCTTTTCGCAGGTACGGACACGTTAACCAGTGAAGGGTAGGGAAAGGAACCTTACCGTCTGTGGGAAAACACTCTATCACCATGGGATATCCATATGAACATCGTTTGACAACCGTGAAGGGCACCTTGGTTTTTCGACCTATTTGCGCTTCTACTACACGCTTTTCAGAAGCATCGCACACCATTCCCCATCTCCCAAATTTTCGATGAGTTCATAATCATATGCTTGTGCCACATTGACGATCGCAGGGAATTTTTCTTTAAGGATTCCCGAAAGTATCAAATATCCTCCATTATACAGAAAATTTTTCGCTTCTTCCACGATCTCAAGCAATATCTCGGCGTACATGTTGGAGACTATAACATCGTAAATACCTTCTACTTTATCAAAAGCATCTGACAGGATGACATTGACGTCCACCCGATTCTTCTCGACCTCTTCCAATGCTTTCTGTACAGCCAAAGGATCGTTATCGACAGCCACGACTCTTCCCGCTCCCAGTCGAGCAGCCAATATCGCCAGTATTCCTGTGCCACATCCAAGATCCAGTACATGCATACCAGGCTCGATAACTCTGCAAAGCAAGCGAGCCGCCATCTTCGTAGTAACATGTCTGCCGGTTCCGAAAGCAAGGCCAGGTGATATTTTCAAAACGATCCCATCCCTCTCCTTTATTGAATCAGTTGGATCCACAATCACCCCATCCACAAGTTCAAAAGGTTGCTGGAATTCTTCAGCCTTTTCCAGCCAATCGCCTGGTTTTAAACTTTTCACTTCCACGAGTCTGGAGCCCAAAAAATCGGGTGGTTCTTCGCCACCTGAAAGATACAATTTGAGAAACACCTTTCTGTCCACTCTAACAAAGCAAAATTTCACCGTCTCAAATAGTAGCAATTTCTCTTCCAGCGTATCCACTTCATCTTCGCTGATCGTAAAGGTATACTCCAGAATTTGGATCACAACTAATACCCCCAGCAAAGGTTCCAAGGCATCATTCACTCCATCTCACCGGGTTGAATCATGTTTCTCAACTTTTCGAATGGAATGTATTCCACGTTACGAGTTCCCAGGTGTACAACGGCCAATCTTCCATCCTTTGCCCCTTCCACCATTCCTTTTTCTCCATGTATTCTGACTGTTGTTCCCGTCGGTATGGGCCCGAAAGTGGCTATCATCCACCTGACCATATCGGGATCGTACAGCTTCGACGAATACAACATGAAATGCTTCATGACGTTGAAGGTACTTACACCCTGATCAGTTACAAGCTTTTCTACATCATCCGCCATTCTCATCAATCTGGCGTAAAACGGTATGGTTTTCCCCCTACGACTCATGAATCCGCTTCCATCGAAATTCTCATGATGTGTGAGAATAGCGTCACATTCATCCATGCTCAGATCCAGCTCCCTGCACAACCTGTACCCCAGCACAACGTGAAGGCGGTACCTGTCGCCTCCTTCTGGAGTATCACTTAAAGGTAGAGGATTACGCAGTGGAATATGACCAAGATCGTGCAACACCACCGTTCTTATTACTTTTTGGGCTTCAATAAAGGGAAATCTCATCTCACACATGAGCTGAGCAATTACACCGACAACATTGTAGGTATGCTTGACCAACCATTCATCAGGATTGCCTGATACGATAAAATTCAAAGAGCGCAATTTCCTCTTCCCCGCTACTTTTAAAACGTAAATGGCAAAGTTCGTAAGCTCACGTACCTTGGTGGGAACGGGGACGGCGGTGCTGGTTATCATATCTATGAGTCTTTCCACCACATCTATCAATTCAAAAGGTAACAAAGGATCATAACAGGTGTACAGTAACCTCATAGCCTCCAAACAAGCTCACTCTTTTCCAGTTCGAAACTTTCTGGAATCACTACGGAGATAGCCCAATCGCCTTTCAGATACCTGCCCACCACTTCGCCTACTTCGTCCAACGTTATACTTTCGATTCTGGCAAGTATATTATCGAGCTCCCTCGGTGTATCCAGAGTTAGCACATCATCGAGTAATCGAAAAGCGTTCGATAGGGTGCGTTCAACCGAAAGCTTCAATTTTCCCATCATTCGCGATTTTCCATATTCCAACTCTTCACGCTTCACTCCTTCTTCTACCAGCCGGTGGAACAATCCACGAAGTTCGTCCATCAACTTGGGGAACTTTTTTGGTGAGGTTGATGCGTAAACACTCAATCCACCGATATTTCTGTACATATTAAGATCGGAGCCTATGGAATATACCAATCCCTTTTCCTCCCTGATGGTGCTGAACAGCAGCGAACTCATACCACTTCCCAGTATGGTATTGAAAACTTCGAGCGCGGCACTATCTTCGGAAGTTCTGCCGGCAACGGGCTTGAATAAAGCAACATATATTTGGTTTATGTCCTTCTTTCGATGAACACATGAAGATAGATCGACAATCCGGGGTTCGAGGCTGTCAGGATCCTCTCCATCGTTGAATTTGTCAAGGTATCGTCCCACTATCTTTTCAATCACCTCGAGACTAGCCGCACCTGCTACTACCACCACAGTTGTTTCACGTGAGTAGTACCGCTCGTGATAACGACGGAGATCGTCCGTAGTCAATTTTCGCACAGTTTCCGGGTAACCCAGAATGGGTTTACCAAACTTCTCTCCCCATACCATCCTGGCAAGGTTGTTGAACAGGATGTCGGTAGGTTCATCCAAGGATTCTCTTATTTCCTCAAGAATTATGGATCTCTCGAGTTCAACAGCTTCTTTCGAGAAAAGGGGGAAAAGATAGATGTCGAAAAGTATGTCAAACGCTTCTTCGAGATCCCTATCTGGTATATGACAATAATACACCGTCGTGGTTCTGGAAGTATAAGCGTTCAAGAAACCACCAGATTTTTCTATGGGATACTTTATCTGATGATGCGAACGCGACAGTGTTCCCCTGAAGACAGTGTGTTCTATAAAATGGGATATACCAGAATCCTCCACAGGTTCACTCCCTGCTCCCACCGTGCATGCCAGGAGCATCGACACGCTTTTGGTATCAGACTGTTCCAGTGTCACTAGCTTCAAACCGTGGAAATCTTCAAAGTGCAGCTTCATGATCTTCTCGTACCTTTTCTATTCTGCAGCTTTCTCACCTGATTGTGCCTTGAAGGGGTCGGAGAAGAATTGAACTCAACACCCGCTTTTTTCAGCTGCACACGCCCCAGATCATCGATACTGATTATGACAACTCGCACCTTGTCTCCCACATTGTATTTCTTGGTAAAAGTTTTCATCTCCTTCCCCATTTTTGAAGCATGTAGTAAACCTATTTTTCCAGGCTTTATCTCTACGAACATGCCGTACGGCTCTATTCTCGTTATACGTCCTTCGAATTCCTCCCCTATTTCCACATCTTTCACCAGATTCTCTATCACCTTTATGGCTTCTTCAACGTTTTCAAGTTTTGAGCCCGACACTTTAACTTCCCCGGTACCATCATCTATGAATACTGTAACATCAAACTCCTTCGTTATCCATTTGACAACCCTTCCACCTGGTCCTATAACATCTCCTACCTTGTCTATCGGTATATGAGTCATCTTGATTACCGGGGCGTAAGAAGAAATAGTTGAACGTGGAGCGGAAATGACAGATTCCATGATATCCAGTATCTTCATCCGGGCTTTCCGAGCCTGCTCGAGAGCTCTTCGCAGGATCTCCTCATCGACGCCACTTACCTTGACATCCATTTGAAAAGCAGTTATCCCATCACGTGTACCAGCTACTTTGAAATCCATGTCACCTAAATGATCTTCCATTCCAAGGATATCGGTGAGTATGACGGCTTTGTCACCCTCGATCACCAACCCCATGGCCACACCAGCGACGTGCTTTTTGATGGGAACCCCCGCATCCATGAGCGCTAGAGAAGCAGAACAAACGGTGGCCATGGATGAAGAACCGTTGGATTCCAGTATCTCGGAAACCACTCTTATGGTATAAGGAAATTCTTCTTCAGGAGGCAGCATATTCTTTATGGCCCTCTCAGCGAGGTGACCGTGCCCTATTTCTCTTCGGCTGGGACCACGCATGGGTTTAACTTCACCAGTACAGTAAGGCGGGAAATTGTAATGCAACATAAAACGTTTGGAACCTTCTTCAAGAATAGTATCTATTATCTGTTCATCCATTGGAGCACCCAGGGTAACTATACCAAGACTCTGCGTCTCCCCGCGCGTGAAAAGAGCAGAGCCGTGCGTTCGGGGGAAAAGCCCCACCTCACATGTTATGGGACGTATCTCTTCCGGTTTTCTTCCATCTGCCCTGACACCTTCCTCCAAAATCATTTTTCTCATGCATTTTTTGACACGCTCGTCGAAGTGGGCTTTTAACATACCCTCATACTTTTCCCTCTCTTCAGCAGGCCAATGTTTCTCGAAATATTCATCGAGTATTTCATCACGATATGCCTTCAACGATCTGTCACGGTCGTGTTTCCCTGGAACCAGTATCCGCTTTTTCAACTCTTCATCGTTTATCAATACGTCGAATCCCTCTATCAGGTTTTCGGGTATCTCGGGCTTCTCCACAGGCATTTTCTCAAATTCAAACTCTGAGATTATTTCCTCCTGGAATCCCACAAGCATCCTTATTACTTCGTGGGCCTTTTTCAGCGCCGTCAACATTTCCTCTTCGCTCACTTCCTTCGCTTCTCCTTCCACCATGGTAACCGCTTCCTTGGTTCCAGCAACAACTATATCCAGTTTGCTCCTTTCCATGTCTGCTTCACTCGGGAAAGCAACGAATTCGCCGTCTATATACCCTAATCGCACTCCGGCAACGATACCCTCAAAAGGTATGTTGGAAAGATTCAATGCCAGCGATGCCCCTAATATACCCCACGTATCTGGAGGGTTGTTTGGATCTGCGGATAAAACGGTTACAACTATCTGCACCTCGTTTCTGAAATCATTAGGAAATAGAGGCCTTATTGGCCTATCTATCAAACGGGCAGACAGTATGGCGTTCTCACTGGGTTTGCCCTCACGTTTTATGAAACCACCGGGAATTTTACCAGCGGCATAAAATCGCTCTTGATATTCCACAGTCAGCGGCAGAAAATCGACACCTTGCACAGGTTTGTCACTGGCTGTAGCCGTAACCAGAATAGCAGAATCACCGTATCTCACTAACACCGATCCATTGGCCTGTTTGGCCATCTTACCATGTTCAACAATGAGCTCTCTTCCAAAGAACTCTCTTTTCCACGATTTCACATTCATCACCTCTACGAGTCTACAAAATAAGTGGAGCGGACCCCCGCTCCACTTCTTGAAAACTTTATCCTCTTATGCCGAGCTTTTTTATCAACTCTTTGTATGCTTCGGGTTTCTCCCGCTTCAGGTACTTCAACATCTTCCTTCTATGGCCTATCATCTTCATCAGGCCACGTCTGGAATGATAATCCTTTGGATGCTTCTTCAAATGTTCAGTCAGATGTTTAATCCTGGCAGTTAAAAGGGCTATCTGTACTTCAACCGAACCTGTGTCTCCTTCGTGCAACTGAAATTCCTTGATGATCTCGGCTTTTTTCTCCGGATGTAGGCTCATGTCTTTCATCCCTCCATTCGCCTATCACCCAGTTGGGACACCTTTCCAACCAGGTGAAGGTAAGGTTTCGAACATTAAAGATCATATCACAGATTGTTTTATTTCTCAAGTATCGAGAAGGAGGAACACCCTGTACCACAGCAAACATCACGTATTCTTTGGAAAACAATTATGGTAGAATTTCTTTGCCATGTACAATGTAAGAGAGTATCTTCAAAATCTTGAATGGTCAGAAAAACCCGATACGCGTGAAAGCTGGGATCTATATTTTATGCGTATAGCATTTCTGGTACGCGAGCGTTCCACATGCGTTCACAGGAAAGTGGGAGCTTTGATCGTTAAAAACAACAGGATTCTGGCCACTGGTTACAATCAGCCGCCTTCAGGTTTCCCACATTGTGATGTCATAGGCTGCATAAGGGATGATCTTGGGATCACGTCCGGTTCCAATCAGGAAATATGTTATGCGCTTCATGCTGAACAAAACGCCATTGTTCAGGCAGCAAAGTTCGGAATATCAACTGATGGTGCAACCATGTATGTTACACATAAACCATGTTCGCTCTGTGCAAGACTCATAATAAATGCTGGCATATGTAGAGTGGTTTACAGTCTGGATTATCCCGATCCACTGGCAGAATTTCTCTTCAAAATTACAGGTGTCAGAACGGAAATGTTAGAATTACCTAGGGAGGGGGAAAAGCGTTGAAAACCGCGAAGCTCATCGAATACTTGAGAGTAGACAGAATGCCTACCGTGTGGTGTCCAGGATGTGGAAATGGGATAATCATGAAAGCAACAGTTGATGCCATCGACAGATTGGGATTGTCGAAATCGGAAGTAGCCATTGTGTCGGGAATAGGTTGCTCTTCACGCGTGACAGGATATCTGGACTTCAACACTCTTCATACATTACATGGGCGTGCTATAGCTTTTGCGACAGGGGTCAAACTAGCTCGGCCGGATATGACCGTTATCGTCATGGGAGGAGACGGAGACATGCTTGCCATTGGAGGCAACCACTTCATACACGCATGCAGACGCAATCTCAATTTGACGGTGATAGTGTTCAACAATTCCATATACGGTATGACAGGTGGACAATACTCTCCGACAACCCCCACTTATGCTATGGCTTCAACAGCACCATATGGAAGCATAGAAAAGCCCTTCGATGTTGTGGATCTGGCCACCTCTTCCGGTGCAACATACGTTGCACGGAGTACCGTCTATCACTACGAACTCACTGTGAAATTCATTAAAGCGGCGATTGAACACAAAGGCATGGCGGTGGTAGACGTCATCACGAATTGCCATACTTACTTCGGACGATACAACAAGATACCTGATCCGAGTGAGATGCTGGAACAGTTCAAGGAAAAATCGATACCTCTATCCAAAGCTGAAGAACTCAGCGAAAATGAGCTCAAAGACAGGATAATTATAGGAGAATTCCGGAAAGTGGAAAGTCCAGATTTTCAAGAACTTTATAAACAGCTTCAGGAAAAAGCGAGGGGAGAAGATGGTTACAAGGCCTAATATCGTCATCCATAAACCCCAGACAATCCGAATCGTGGGTATCGGCGGACAGGGAAGCGTTCTGGCAGCGGTTGTCCTCGCCGAAGCGTTGATGATGGAAGGCAACTGGGTTGTCCAATCCCAATCCTACGGTGCGCAGGTACGAGGAGGATTGAGTTACGCAGATGTTTTGTACAGTCGGTTTCCCATCGAATATCCCATCGCTGAAACCATAGATATACTGTATTGTATGCACGAAATCGGTTTGAAAGCTTTTCTGAACGCACTCGCAAAGAATGGAATACTGATAATAGATTCCAACAACGTGAGTTCGATACCCAGGGACACTCTGCACATAACCAAAAAGATTCTGAATCTTCCTCTCACAAAACTTGCAGAAGAACTAGGAGATGCACGAATAGCAAACATGGTGGGATTGGGAGTCCTGGCAAAGGCAACGAAAATAGTCTCCATGGGTAATCTTGTGGAAGCGATGAAGAAGCATGTACGTCCCGGCTACATCTCCATGAATACAAAAGCAATAGAGAAAGGGTTTTCCGCGGTGTCCAAATCCTACAAATTGCGAGAAGAGAAAGTGGGATATCTGGGGCGTGGGTTCGAATGAGAAAGTTCTCGGATAGTTTCAAGTACGCAATAAGCGGTATAAAATTCGTCGTTGTTAATCAGAGGAATTTTAGAATACAGCTGGCCATAGGTGCTGCGGTTCTGGTGGGCAGTATAATATTCGATTTCTCCGCCACGGAAATACTGTGGTTGACTTTCGCAGTGTTTTTCGTGTTGATGGGCGAGGCGGTAAATACCCTAATTGAGGAAATCATGAACGTCATACATCCCGAATACAGTAAACACGTGAAAAACGTTAAAGATGCGGCAGCGGGTGTGGTTCTCATAAGTTCTGTTTTTGCCGTTTCGGTTGGTGTAGTGGTGATGGGCAGCCATTTCTTCAACTGGAAACCGCAGGTAGGTGCCATCATAGCACTCGTGTTCGTCGCATTTTCGGTTACACTTGGCGTGATAGGAGGGATCATCAATGGTCGAAGGAAAGATAAGGGTGCTGATAGCCGATGATTCAGCGATGATGCGCATGGTCATAGGTGACATAATCCGTTCACAACCCGATATGGAAGTTGTGGGATTCGCCACAAACGGCATTGAAGCCATCGAAAAATGCAAAGAGCTCAAACCCGACGTTATGACACTGGACATAGAAATGCCAAAGATGGATGGAATAACAGCTCTGAAACACATAATCGATGAATGCCCCACGCGCGTCATAATGGTCAGTTCTTTAACAGAAGAGGGAGCAGCCATAACGCTGGAAGCATTGGAAATAGGGGCCATAGATTTTGTCACAAAACCCGGTGGTTCTATCTCCATGAATTTCAGGACAGTAGCGCAGGAATTGGTAGATAAGATAAGAACAGCCACGAAGATCGATCTTAAGAAGGTACTCCTCACGAGAAGATTGAGAACCGTTTCTCTTCCTTCCTTCAAAGGTACTGTTACCACCAAAAAGATCGTGGTGGTAGCATCATCCACAGGTGGACCACGTTCTCTGGAAAACATTATTCCACCACTTCCGGATAATCTACCCGCACCGGTTGTCGTTGTGCAACATATGCCTCCAAATTTCACCGCTTCTCTGGCCAAAAGGCTCGATGGACTATCGAAGTTATGCGTTGTAGAAGCAAAAGGAGAAGAGGAACTGGAAGCGGGAACGGTATATGTAGCTCCCGGTGATTATCATCTGGGATTGAAAATGGTGAATGGGAAAGTTAAAACATTCCTGGAAAAAGGACCGAAGATAAACAACGTTCGACCCGCTGCTGACTTCACCTTCGATAAAGCAGCAGAGATATATCGGGGGGGAACAATCGGGGTGGTACTAACAGGTATGGGACGTGATGGAACACTGGGAGCGTTCAAAATAAAACACTACGGTGGAAAGATAATAGCAGAAGCGAAGGAAACCTGCGTGGTTTATGGTATGCCGAAATCGGTGGTTGAGGAAGGATACGCGGATTATGTTCTTCCATCTTACAGGATAGCGGAAAAGATCATTGAGCTGTTGAGGTGATGAAAATGAAAAGGGTGCCATTGGCTATACTTCCCACACGTCTGGAAAAAGAGAGCAGACTATCCGAGCATTACGGTATCGAGCTCTACATCAAGCATGATGAAACCACCGAGTTCGTTGGAAGTGGTAACAAAATAAGAAAGCTCGAATTTCTGATGGCAGAAGCGTTGTCGATGGGAGCAACCACAGTTTTTACATGTGGGGGTGTTCAATCCGATCATGCCAGAGCAACTGTTTACGTATGCCGGAAACTCGGATTGAAACCAGTGATATTCCTTCGCTCCACCACAGGCGATGAATTGCAGGGTAATTTTCTGCTCAACACACTCATGGGCAGCGAGATAATACGCGTAACCAAGGAAGAATACGAAAATATAGATGAAATATTCTCATGCGAGAAAGAAAGAAGAGAAAGGAGAGGCGAAAGGGTTTACATTATCCCAGAGGGGGGAACGAATGCAACGGGAATCTGGGGATACGTAAAAGCTGTAGACGAATTGGAAGAACAAACGAATCTCGAAGAGATAGAAGGCATATATTGCGCGGTAGGATCAGGTGGGACAGCCCTTGGATTGGCTATCGGACTGGAAGTCAAAAATTACAGAACACGGGTATTCGGAGTTAACGTGACCAAACGTCCCGGTACTTTTTACTACAACAGAATGAAGGATATCCTGAAATCTCTGGAAGAGAAAGGCATCAATCTTCCACACGTTCTCGATCGGATACATATAATGGATGAATTCTCGGGACCGGGTTACGCCATTCCAACCGACGACGATCTGAAGATCATCTCCGAAGTTGCAAGCATAAGCGGCATGATACTCGATCCCGTTTACACCGCCAAAGCTTTCAGGGGTATGGTGGAAAGTGCTAGAAAAAGCCGTAAATATGTTTTCATTCATACAGGTGGCACTTTCGGTATATTCGCATTCGCAAAATTTTTCGAGAGAAGATAGAAAGATGGACACCAAGAAGCTTAGAGAAGATGGATTGAAGATAATATCGGAAGCCATACAGGCTGTTTTACCGGATAAATCCGTAAAAAAGAAACTGCGAGAATTGAAGCTCGAAGGAAACCTGTATCTGCTTGCGATAGGCAAAGCAAGCTGGCGTATGGCCAAAGCCGTTGTAGAAGAACTGGGAGAACGGATAAAGAAGGGGGTTGTAATCACAAAATATGGTCACAGTTTCGGTGACATACCGAATTGTGAAATATATGAGTGTGGGCATCCCATTCCCGATGAAAACACCCTTTTTGCCTCCAGAAAAGCTTTGGAGATGGTCGAATCACTTACCCATTCCGATACTCTTCTGTTTCTGGTATCCGGAGGAGGATCGACGCTCTTCGAGATACCTTATGACGGTATAACCCTGGAAGAATTGAAGACCATAAACAATCTTCTTCTCATTTCCGGTGCGAGTATATCAGAAATGAACGTTGTTAGGAAGAAGCTATCCAAAGTCAAGGGTGGTAAGCTGGCACTGATAGCTCATCCGGCAAAAGTAGTCACGCTGGCACTTTCGGATGTATTGAACGACGATTTCTCGATGATTGCATCGGGACCGACCTACCCCGATCTATCAACCCCTGAAGAAGCACTGAAGATTCTTGATAGATATGGTATCATCATACCAAAACACATCACGAATATATTGAAGTCCACATCTCATCCATCCGAGCTGAAGAACGTTGAATACCATATAGTTGGATCACTTAGAATAGCATGTGAGCGCGCAGAAAGAACGGCCAGAGATTTGGGTTACAACACGTCGATAATCTCCACTTTTGTGGATTGCGAAGCCAGAGAGGCTGGAAGATTCCTGGGAAGTATAGCCAAAGAATTAAGAAGATATGGTCGACCCCTTTCACCACCATGTGTTATCGTGGCTGGTGGAGAAACGGTGGTCAGGGTGAAGGGAAAAGGTAAAGGTGGACGTAATCAGGAAGTGGCATTGTCAGCGGCTATAACAATAGAAGGTCTGGAAAATGTGGTGATATTGTCTTTCGGTACCGATGGAACCGATGGACCCACCGACGCTGCAGGAGGTATTGTCGATGGCCAAACAGCCCAAAGATTGAAAGCATTGAACATGGATCCAATGGCATATCTCAATGACAATGACTCATACACAGCCTTGAAAAAAGTCAATGCTCTGTTGATAACCGGTCCCACAGGTACGAACGTCAACGATTTGATGCTGGTGATATGCGGGTAATTACAAATTCTTACATGCCTTTTATGCTCATCAACTTCAAGACACGCTTTTTCTCTTCATCGATGATAGCATCGACCAGCTTTCGCGCCCTATCACCCTTTAACCTTTCCCTAATTTCATAATAGAAATTATGGTGTCTTTCTCCAGGTTTATGGCGTAATCTATCACATCAAGGATATCCTTATCCTTTACCTTGTTCCACATCTCCTCCAAGCTTGGGAATATCTTACCTTCAACATAGCTTCTGAGGTACTCACCGTCCTCCTCCACTTTCACAGCCAATTCTATAAGCTCCCTGGTTGAAAACATATTCCGATCGCCTCCCCTCAAAAGATGTTATCCAGGATCATCATCACCAGAAAACCTGCAAGAAGCGAAAAAGTCGCTGCGCTTTCAAATCCATGCGCATGAGTTTCAGGGATTATTTCATCGCTTATAACGTACAGCATGGCACCAGCTGCCAGAGCCAAGAAAAAGGGAAGAGCAGGTTCGGCAATCACCACCATGGTGGCACCCAACAAACCTCCAATTGGTTCCACAAGACCCGTGAGGAAAGAATAAAGTATAGCTCTGGAAGGTTTATAACCAACCTTTATCAAAGACGCCGCAACAGCCGTTCCTTCGGGTACGTTTTGTAACCCTATAGCTACCGCCAGAGATGTACCCATGGCAAAATCACCACCGCCATAACCCACTCCCACGGATATTCCTTCCGGAAAATTGTGCAGAGTTATGGCGATCACGAATAACCATATTTTCTTCAACATTTTGGCACTGGGACCTTCATGTCCCTTTTGGAAATGTTGATGGGGTGTGAATCTATCGATGAGCTCGATCACAAATGCACCCACAATGACACCCAGAACCGTGATGAACAATCCGCCTATTTCAATGGCCGGGATGATCAAACTGAAGATGGTGGCAGCCAACATCACACCCGCGGCAAATCCCAACATGGAATCCATCAAACGATGGCCGGGAAGTTTCTTGAAGAAAAAAACGGGAAAGGCTCCCAAACCTGTAGCTGCTCCTGCGAGCGAACTGGCCAGTACTCCATATAGCCATATTTCCGCACGTGTCATTTCGTGCATCTACCCTTCAAACCCTCTGTGATTTACCCGAATTTCTTTGCGTTCCTCCAAACAATGATGTTTTGAACCTTCTCTTGCGTTTGCCATCAGCACTATAGTAATAGTAGTAGTACTGAGAAGATTTTTCAGAAATGTCGTTTAAGACCACACCCAGCAGCTTATTACCCGAGGTCCTTATATTATCGTATGCAGTACGCAGCGAAGGTTTAAGCGTCTGAGACATCCTGACAACAATTATTAACCCATCCACGTATTTTCCAACGATCAAAGCATCGGCAGCTGCAAGAACGGGTGGAAGATCCACCACCACCTTATCATAATTTTTCCGCAACTGAGCTATTATCTCTGGAAATCTTGGATTGGTCAGAATAACGGTAGGATTAGGTGGTAAAGGACCAACGGGTATTATGTCAAGATTTTCCATAAGATTGATGGTTACCTCTTCTAAAGGTACATTTTTCACAAAATGATTCACAACACCCATTTTCGCACGTTTGGATATTCCGAAGACTTTTTCAACACGTGGCTTCCGCATATCCAAATCTATGATCAACGTTTTGAAACCATTCTGTGCAAAAGTGGCAGCTACATTGGCTGCAACGAGTGTTTTGCCCTCACCGGGTCCCGTACTGGTAACCGCCACTACATCGACGTTCTTATCACCCGCAAATTGCAAGTTAGTAACAACCAGTTTGAAACTCTCCGCACCCACGGAGGTAGGATCACTTGTGACCACCAGCTCGCTGGCATTATCTTTCATTTCACTCATCCTGGGTATACGACCGAGTACGGGTATATCGCGCAGTAATTGTTGTACTTCCATTTCTTCTTTGATGGTCTTATCGAGATATTCTGCCATAAAAACTATCAATATTCCCAAGAAGATTCCCAATACTCCCCCAATGGCCAGCGTCAATTTCTTGTTGGGTTTAACTGGCAATTTTGGAACCGCTGCTCTTTCCACTATTTGCGCATTCCCGATAACTCCCGCTTCCGCTATTCTTGTCTCTTCTAGCTTTTCCAGTAGTAATGTATACAGACTTTCCTTGACTTTCAACTCTCTCTGCATTTCCAGCAGAATTTGCTCTAACCTGGGAAGTCTTGCCAGTTTGGTTTGATATCTATCCCGCAGTTTTTCCACCGCACTTCTGGTAGCCAACAATACCTGCAAACTCGCTTCCTGTCCTGCAAGTTCCTCAACCATATTCGAGTAGACAGGATTTATGGTTTGAATTTGGCTGGTTACTATCTTCTCCACTTCTTTCTTGATGAGGTTCTTCGTCTCCGATATTTGTTTCTTTAGGGCAATCACTTCGACATCGCTTTCCGGCCTGGTGGCCATCAAACCAGACAATCGCACGTTCAAATCCGTGAGCTTCTGTTTAAGCTCCATCACCACAGGATTCATACTTATCGTTTCTGAGGTTATTATCTTCTCTTCCGTCTTGGCAAGTAATTCCTTTATTGCCTTTATCTTCGCTCTCGTTTCTTCTATTTGAATGTTTATTTCGTTCAGCTGAGTATCATACTGTGACATCATTTCCAACAACCATTTGGCCTCCTCATCGAGTACAAAAACACCGTTTTCTTCTTTGAACTTCCTTATCCTTTCCTCCACGTCCTTGAGTTCCTTTTCTATCTTCGGTATCTGTTCCTCGATGAACTCACGCTTCACAGTATATTGATTTTTTGAAAGACTTTTCAAAAGCTCATTGTACACCTCCGCCAGCTTGTTAGCTATCTGGGCAGCTAGTACGGGATCAGGATGTTGCACAGCTATTTCAACCAGTTTCGTATCCTTAACAGGAGAAACGGTTATCCACTTGTCGAGAGTGTTTACAGCTATATCCATGGCAATCTCTTCTTTTTCAAGTCCAAGTTTCTTGATCAGATTGAGGGATTTGACGACTTTTTCCAGATTTATTCGCCTCTTTATCAATTCCACTTCGGTAGAAATGTTTGCTTTGCCCCCAAAACCGTATGTCGATGAGAATATATCGGCTGCCGGATTCTCAGAGGATGGCTCCACCTTGAGAGTTGCAACCGCTTCGAACACGGGTGTTGCTGTCAACAGATATAGAATGGTAAAAACAATGGTCGCTATAACCACCAGCAGAAACAAACCGATACGTTTACGAAAGATACGTATTATATCAGATAGCGTTAACTCCATTGAATCATTCTGGTTTTCCACTACCTGTAGACACCTCCTTGTTTTCCCTCAACACGTGCGATAGAATATAACCAGTACGAATTATACCAAAAAGTTGGTGATTTGATCCATGTTAAAGGGAGTTATAGCAGCGCTATGGGAGTTCATGGATCCATCAGATATACCGGTGGATACTGTTTTTATCTTGAACAGTTCCTTGAAACGTTTGGCACGCGACATAGAGATCTATCATGCTTATGAGAAAAAGGTATATGTAGATATGGATTTTGTGGATGGACTCTCAGAGGGTGAAGCTGCCGTTGAATATCTTAAAACCATCGGGGTCGACGGTATAATAAGTGTGAAACTACGGAATTTTCATTGCGCGCACAAATTGAGTATACCATTCGTTTTGAGAATATTTTCCCTGGATTCACGTGCCATCGAAAAAGCTTACAATCAAGTCGTGGTAAATTCAGTCGACACCATCGAAGTATTGCCAGGATGTGCCGCTTTCAAGGTAGCACCCAGATTCAAGGCGATGGGAGTGAATGTCGTGGCAGCGGGGTTGGTGAGCACCAAGGAAGAACTGAGTAAGTTGTTGCAGGTGGTCGACGCTGTCTCCACCAGTTCCAGACGCCTGTGGGGGTGACGGAAAATGTTGCAACTGATAGGAAAGAGCCTGATGATATTCGGTGCTGTTCTGTTGATACTGGGTGCTGTTCTGTTTTTCTCCAACCGCATTCCGTGGATAGGGAGATTACCAGGAGATGTGATAATAAGAAAGAAAGACTTCGTGTTTTACTTCCCCATAGTATCCTGTATTCTCATCAGTGCTATCGTGAGTCTGGTGTTCTTCATAATCTCACGTCTTATGAGATGATCCCAACTTTTCCCCCAGTACAAACAAGCAAATAACAATGAGTGCCAGTATGGCGTTTGCAGCCCGTGCTTCTAACATGTGTCGCGAACTGTAAAGTCTGTATATCAAAAGAGAGAAAGTGGCAAAACCCGGGGATTGTAAGGTCATAGTGGCTGCCATCTCACCGAGCACCAGAACAAACGCCAGAGTGAAAGCTCCAAAGATCTCCGATTTCATCATGGGAAATATCACATACACGAACCTCTTCCACCTTTTCACACCATCGAGTTCGGCCATTTCCAGGATCTCCACTGGAAAAGTATCCCATGCACCAACCATCAGGGTGTACATGAGCGGAAAGATCAGAGCAGAATAAACAAGAGGAATGAAAAAATACGTGTAATTCATCGAAACTCCAAGGCGGTCTCCAAGAGCCATGTATCCGTACGAAAGCGTCACAGGTGACACACCCGCAGCGAATATTGTAAAGAACCTATTGATTGGGAAATCGCTCCTGGCACCATGGTAGGATACAAAGAGAGCAAGCGCGGTAGCAATCAATGGAAACAGGCAACTGTAAAAAACTATAGTTGCAACATTTGCACCTGTGAACATTTCCACATTCATGTGGGAGAACCTCCGGAAATTTTCCAGAGTGAACCCTCCTCCGTATCCTACAAAGCCATAAACTATCGACGAGAATATGGGAGCGAACGCCACGATAACGGCAATGGCAAGATATACAATGCACCAGCGTGGAAACTTTTCCTTTCCAGCGGCGGGTTCCCACATATCCATAACATATCTCTTTCGCAAGGTGAAAACCAGCAAAGATAACGCTCCCAGTATTACAGACTGTACTATAGTCAGAGAAAGAGCAACAGGGAAGTTCAACCGTACTTTCAAATTGCTGTAAATTATGACCTCTAGGGTTGAGTAGCGAACACCACCCAGTATAAGCACAACCGCAAAGCTGGTAAAACAGTACATAAAAGCCAGTATGAAGGCCAATACGGTGACGGGCAACAACAACGGTAATTCGATACGGGCAAAAATTTTTATCCGGGAAGCTCCATCCACACGTGCAGCTGATATCAAATCATCGGATATTTTTGACCACGCATCCCCAACTACCCGAATAGTTAGAGGAAAGTTGTACACAACATGTGCCACGATGATGGCACCAAACGTATAAAGTAATGATTTTCTTGTTCCGCCAAACAAAACAAGTATATCGTTCACCAATCCGCGACGTCCAAATATGTTCAACATTCCCATAGCCATGACTATACCAGGTATCACGAAAGGAATCAGCGTAATAGCTTTAAGAAAAGATCGCAAAGGTATATTCGTTTTCGAAAACACATAAGCTCCTGGAAAGCCTGCTAAAACCGCCAGAACCGCCGAAATGGTTGCCTGTACGAATGTAAAACGCAATACCCTAAGGTAATGAGGATCAAACGCAGAGATGATAGAAGAAGGATCATTAATAAAACGAAATATCAAAAGAGAAAAGGGCAACAACACCACAACGATAAAGAAAAAGATGGGGGCATATGCCCCCCATCTTTCGATACTTTTATTCACTTATTATCGCCACCCACTTTTTGACCCATTCTTCCTGTTTGCTTTTGATCAACTCCATGGGAAGCGTCAAAACTTTCTCGATTTTGGCAGCGTACTTGTATGCCTCAGGAAGTTCCACATCGGTAACAGGATACATCCATTGGGTGAGAGGTAGTTCTTTCTGGAATGCATCCATAAGAACGAATTCTACGAAGCGCTTTGCAAGTTCCAAATTTGAACTTCCTTTAACTATTCCAACGTACTCTATCTGAACATACGCACCTTCTTCGGGTATCACAGCCCTATATCGTGTACTACCATATTCATGATAGCTGTAAGCTCCATCGGTTGCATAACTCACCATCAAAGGAGCCTCGCCTTGTTCAAAGAGTTGGAAAGCCTCGTCCCAACCTGGCGTTACTGTCAATATATTGGGTTTCAAAGCACGCCAGAACTTTTCGAACCCTTCTTCCCCAAAAACGGCCACCGTCCATAGCAGAAAGGCTAAACCGGTACTGGAAGTTCTGGGATCCTCAACTATGAGAGACCTCCTCCACCTGGGATCCAGAAGATCCTGGAAAGAACGGGGTGGGGATTCTACCTCCTGTGAATCATACACTATAGCTATACTGCCGAAATCGTACGGTATTCCGTGCCATGATGGATCCAGCAAACCTTCGTCCTTTATCGACGTGTAATTTATGGGTTTGTATGGCTGCAACACTCCCTCTTCTACTGCTTTTAGCAGGAGGTTTTGATCGAGTCCTATGACAACATCGGCTTTCGGATCTCCTTTCTCCAATATCAATCTGGCAAGCAGGTTGCCAGCGTCTCCAAACGAGTAGGCTTTTACAGTGCAGTCATACATTCTCTCGAATTTTGGAAAGATTTTCTGAGCGGGGCCTGCGAGGAAACTGTCGTAGGTGTATACCACCAGTTCTCCCTTCGCAAAAAGTGTGCAGATACCCATCAACAATACCAACAGCAGGACAACACGTTTGTACACTAGAAACCACCTCCAAAAAATATGGTGTACCCGATCGGGTACACCGGCAGCAAAGAACGAGATGCTCTCGTTCCCTACGCCGGCATTACCCGGATCAGGTTCAAGGGGTATAATCTCAGCCCGCACTAAGCGAGCACCCCCCGAGAGCACTACTATAATTATACACCATGTTGAAGTGGTATACCATCAAAGCTACGTATGATATAATATACCTGGTAGGGGTATATTGAGTCGGAGGTGAAACGATGCAACACGTGAAGATAAAACTGTACACAACTCCAACCTGTCCGTACTGTAAGAAAGCCAAGCGTTACTTCCAATCCCTCGGTTTGAAATTCAAAGAAGTGGATGTATCAAAAAATCAGAAAGAACTGGAAACGATGTATAGAAAGACCAAACAATACGGTGTACCGGTTATAGAAATAGGCAACCAAGTGATAGTGGGATTCGACAAAGGCAAAATAGACAGAATACTTGGTATAAACTAGAGAAGGAAAAGGCCCTCCAATATTCAAGGAGGGCCTCGTTTCGATCTTTCTCAGTGTTCATCAGAGAACCTGTTCCAGTGCCTCCTCAGGAATTGCTTTACCCTTTTCAGGAAATTTTGACCGTAGAATTCCTTCACATCTTCCCGCGAGAGGTACTGAAAGCGGTATGCATGATCGTAATAGTGGGTCATGAAACCATTTAAAATCTTCAGATGCCGTGCAGAGGCATACGATAGGTTAACCAGCATAATTCTCAAGTCATCGTTGTCTATTTGAGAAAGGTACTCCTTCACATGATATATGTTCATTTCTTCTGCTTCAGCGCCCACCTCGAGTGCATTCTCCAGGCTTTCCTTTCCTTTTTCCAGCCATTCACTGTGCAGCTTTTGTAGTCCCTGATCGGTGAAAGTTCCTGGTGTATCATCGGCCGGATATTCCACATCATACTTTTCCAGAAGAGTCTTTACCATATCAAAATGGTACTGCTTGGAAATTGCCAGGTTTAAGAAAACTCTGATTTTCCACCGATCGTACAGTTCCTTGTAAAGATCTCTGACTAACTTTTCCTGCTCGAAGATTTTCATTAGCACCTGTTCTTCATCCTGATCGAGTGGTTGTTTTGGCATAACCAGTATCTGTGCTCCTAACGCCTGGGAACCCATCATGGGACCAGCTCCCTGACCCATCATTCCATGAGCCAGCACTATTCCTGCCATAAGAATACCCAGGGCTATAAACGACACTTTTTTCATGCTACCACCTCCACATGAAGATGTTTTCTGCATCTCTATGCTAGATTACCTGGCTTTGAAAAAACTTAGAGGAGGAATACAATATCCTTAGAAGTTTTCATACTGAGGCGTTTCGAGGGAAAACCTGCCCATCTTGCCCTGGGCGATATCTCGTACTAATCGTTTCATGGCGTTCTCAACATCGAGTTCACCGTTTTTGAATGGTATACCGCGCTTCTTCGAGTAATCTTCCAGCAATTGAAGCAAGGCTTTTCCTCTCTTCAAATTTTCGGGCAGGATATTCTCTATCTCCTCGTAAACCAAAACGGGATCTACTTTGTCAACATCGAGAGATCCTATTAGAAGTAATTTCGCTATGAGCTCTCTATTCGTCAAACGAGGATACAGTATCCCTGGTGTATCCAGCAAAAGCAGGTTTTTGGCAATCCTTATCAAATGAGGACCTCTTGTGATACCGGGTATTCCACCCACCCTCGTGGCTCTCCGTCTTCCCAAAAAATTGACCACCGATGATTTCCCTACATTCGGAATGCCCACAAGCATGAGACGAGTTTCCATTTTTCCGGAAAAACCTTTTAGAAAACTCAACACCTTCTCTGGTCTATCGTGTCTTGTGCTTATCGCTATCACCGGCCACTTTTCTGAAATAACCTTTATCCATTTATCGGTTACGGAGGGATCAGCCAGATCACTCTTGTTCAGGAGAAGAATTCGCTTCTTGGAACCGAAAAGTTTCGAATGTTCGTAGGCTCTACTCACAAGGGGAGCGCGTGCATCCAGCACCTCCACAACAAGATCCACAATCTTGAGCATCTCTCTGATCTTACTTTTGGCTTTGTTTATATGAGAAGGATACCAGCCGATCACTTCGCCTTCACCCTAGATCTTATCTTGAAAAGTTCGTCTCTCAAAATAGCAGCATCCTCGAAACGAAGCTCACTGGCAGCTCTGTACATTTCTTCTTCCACCAATGCAGCATATTCTTCAGGGGAAAGGCTATCTTTCATCATGAGTACCTGCTTTATCTCACGAGATGTTTTGACCTCTTTTTCCACTTCCACCTCTCCCTTGAATTCGGCAAAGATGTCCATGGTCTCTACAGATTTCCTTATGGTTTCAGGCGTTATACCATGTTTACGATTGTACTCCATCTGTATTCTTCTGCGTCTGTTGGTTTCATCGATGGCGCGTTTCATAGAGGGAGTCACTCTGTCTGCATAGAGCACGACACGCCCGTTGATGTTCCTTGCCGCACGCCCCATGGTCTGTATAAGAGTAGTTTCCGACCGGAGGAATCCTTCCGTATCTGCATCCATAATTGCAACAAGTGAAACTTCGGGAAGATCCAGCCCTTCTCTCAGAAGGTTTACTCCCACCACCGCGTCTATTTCACCAGTCCGTAACTTCTTGAGGACCTCGACCCTTTCCATGGCGGTGAGTTCAGAGTGCATGTACATGGAGCGGAACCCTATCTCATTGAGATATTCACTCAAACGTTCAGCCATTTTCTTGGTAAGAACAACTATCAAGGCTCTTTCCCCTCTTCTCTTCACATTCAACAGCTCGTCCACAAGATCGTCCACTTGATTGGTGGTGGGTTTCACCACAACTTCAGGATCCACGAGACCTGTGGGTCTTATGATTTGCTCAACAACCTGCATGGATTCCTTCAATTCCATGGTGCCTGGAGTGGCCGAAACAAATATGGCTTGTTTTATACGTGCCATGGTTTCTTCGAAAGTGAGAGGTCTGTTATCAAACGCAGATGGAAGTCTGAAACCGTACTCCACCAGATTCTTCTTTCGTGACCTATCCCCTCGGTACATGGCGGCAAGCTGAGGTAGCGTTATATGAGATTCATCTATGAATACCAACAATTCATCCAGATCAAAATAATCGAACAGCGTACACGGTGGTTCTCCGGGTTTACGACCGTCGAAATGCCGTGAGTAATTCTCTATTCCAGGACAGTAACCTATCTGCCTTAGAAGCTCCATATCCTGTCTCGTACGCTGCTCCAAACGTTGCGCTTCCAGAAGCTTTCCCTGAGATTTGAAATATCCGATACGCTCCAGCAGTTCCATTTCGATACTTTTAAGAGCTCTGGATATCTTTTCTTCGGGTGTCACAAACTCATTGGCAGGATATACGGTGACCATATCGTAATGATCTTTTACTCTCCCGGTCACAGGATCGAAGGATACTATACTTTCGAGCTCATCGTCGAAAAACTCCAGTCTTATACCTTCTTCATCATAGGGTGGAAAGATTTCCATAATGTCACCATGTATTCTGAAGGTTCCACCCTTCTTCTCCTCGGAACGTTCATAGAGTAACCGTGAAAGCTTGAGAGATAACGTATGCCTGTCGTATTCATCCCCCACCTTCAAATGTATGAGCTGTGCAGAAAAATCTTCAGGACTTCCCGTCGGATATATGCACGAAACACTTGCCACGACTATTACATCTTTCCGTGTTAAAACAGACTTGAGAGTGGAAAGCCGCATGCGCACAAGAATGTCGTTTATATCTGCGTTTTTTTCGATGTATATGTCTTTGGTTGGTATGTAAGCTTCCGGCTGATAGTAATCGTAATAACTGATGAAGAACTCCACTTTGTTCTCAGGAAAGAATTCTTTGAATTCTCTGTATAACTGGGCGGCAAGCGCCTTGTTGGGGGATATAACGAGAGTCGGTCTTTGAACACGCTGAATTATATTGGCCATGGTGAAAGTTTTTCCTGAACCCGTTACACCAAGGAGAGTTTGAAATCGATAACCTTTTTCTATACCCTCCACAAGCTTTTCAATGGCCTGCGGTTGATCTCCGGAAGGTGTGAAGGAACTCTCCAGTTTGAAGCGCATGTCATATCATTCCCTAACCCCAAAAGATCTCTTAAGATACGCCTCCAGAACCTTCATCTTTTCTTTTATCCATGCAGCCTCTTCAAAACGTTCTTTTTTCAAATTTTCCTGCAATTTCCTGCTCCAGTAAGCCAGTTCCCTTTCAACCATGGCTTTTTTCAAACGCAGATCGGTGAACTCATCGCTTTCAAACAGAGTCGCCTGTATCAACACGGGAACTATTATCTGTATATGGTAGTGGCCCTGCCTGAATCCTCCACCTATCATTGCAGGACTATCTTCCACCATCTTCTTGTGAATTTCAAATAACTCC
Organism: Thermotogae bacterium; assembly: GCA_021161835.1. Taxonomy (GTDB): domain Bacteria; phylum Thermotogota; class Thermotogae; order UBA12178; family UBA12178; genus JAGGZV01. Next base: position 24,063 of record JAGGZV010000070.1, read on the forward strand.
AACCCTGCACTCTTGAGATGGGAAACATGATTCCTCAAGGTGTCCTCGAGACACGCCTGGCAGAAAACAATCTTCTTTTCCATGCCATCGCTCAACAGCTTTTGTACAAATGTTCCCTTTCCTCCACAACGTTCACACCTCAAACTTCACCCACCTCGATGGCGTTGAAAAGAGACATCGCTTTCTCAAAACCGTTTTTCAAAATACAATCGAGCGCCTCCACTCCAACTTCGATAGCCTTATAGAGTGTATTCAGCTCATCATCTGAAAATTCACCTAGAACGAAACTCACAGCATCTGTTTCAGGAGGTTTTGGACCTATTCCTATCCTCAAACGTGGTATGTTGATGGTTCCAAGAGTATCTATAACAGATTTCATACCGTTGTGTTGTCCAGCAGAACCTTTCTTTCTTATCCTTATCTTTCCCAGCGGCAGATCCATATCATCGTACACAACGAGTATATCATCGATGCCAATTCCGTATACTTCGATCACTTCCCTAACTGCCAACCCTGAAAGGTTCATATAGGTCAACGGCTTCACCAGGAGAATGTGTTTGCCTCTGAAGCTACATTCGCTTACATTGTAACGCTTGGTTTCCGATGTACTACACCTCTCACACTCCTTCAACAACCTGTCTATGAAAAGAAAACCAGCATTGTGTCGTGTGAAAACATAGGAGGGGCCTGGATTCCCAAGCCCCACGATCGCCATTTCTATCACTCTTCTTCCTCTTCCTCCTCTTTACCTTTCCCCACCACTTCCGGTTCTACTTCCTCTTCTTCAACAGGAGCCTCTTCTACAACTTCGAGACCTCTGGGTGCTATCACTGTCAGTATCACATCATCATCATGGAGGAGAGGTTTGATCCCTTCAGGGAATTTTACGTCTCTTACATGCAGAGACTCGTTGAGATCGATGTTCGAAACATCAACTTCTATGTAATCTACCAGATCGCGCGGGTACAATTCGCACGGAATTTCATGGTGGAAAATCTCCTCAACTCCACCTTTTTCAACACCTTTAGGCTTACCAACAAATTTCAAAGGTATATCTATGTGCATCTCGTGTGTTTCACTGGGAGCATAAAAATCCACATGAATAACCATATCCGTAACTTTATGGCGCTGAACGGACTTTATGAAAGTCTGTACCTTCTCTTTGGAAACTCCATCCTCATCCAGTACATCGAGGAGAACAGGAGTCGTTTCCGTCACAAATGCGAGCGTTGACTCAAGCTTCATTCTGGATATTTTTATAGGTAAAGGAGCACGATCCGGGCCATAAACTATACCCGGTACGAGACCTTGCTTTCTCAACTTCTTGATTCTGGACGTCTTTATCTCCTTCCTTTCGTATACCTGTAGCGTTAAAGCCTTCATGAACACAAGCCTCCTTTCCTCACCTGAACATTATACTCACCGACAGGTTCTTTCTTATACGCAATATTGCTTCTCCAAGCAACTCTGCTACCGATAGTACCTCCACTTTTTCAGGCAGAAATTCATGATGTATTGTATCAGTAACATACAACTTTTCAATGGGAGAATTCTCTATCCTTTTCAGGGCCTCGCCTGAAAAAACACCGTGTGTTGCACATGCCACTATCTTCTGCGCTCCCTGCTCTTTGAGCGCTCTGGCAGCTTCAACCAGTGATCGGGCGGTATCAACTATGTCGTCATACAGTATAACATTTTTATCCTTAACATCACCTATGACGTTCACAACTTCTGCAACGTTGATCTTGGGTCTCCTTTTATCCAGAATGGCGAGAGCAGTGGAAAGACGTTCGGCAAATTGTCTTGCTCTGCGTACCCCTCCAACATCAGGTGACACAACCACCCACTCTTCGGGGTCGAAATCGTCCATATTTTTGAAATGATTGGTGAATATAGGAAAACTCCAGAGATTGTCCACAGGTATATCGAAAAATCCCTGTATTTGTTCTGCATGCAGATCGACTGTTAGTATTCTGGAAGCCCCAGCCACTGTAAGGAGATTGGCCACTAGCTTCGCCGAAATAGGATCTCTACCTCTGGCTTTTCTATCCTGCCGCGCGTAGCCGTAATAGGGTATCACAACAGCAACGGTATGGGCTGAAGCTCTTTTAAAAGCATCTATCATTATCAGAAGTTCAACGAGATTTTCGTTAACAGGAGGCGAAGTGGATTGCACTATAAAAACATCGTGTCCCCTCACCGTTTCGTTTATCCTCACGTTAACTTCACCATCTGAAAACCTGGACACTTCGCAATCGCCCAGCTGTATACCTATATGCTCGCCTATACGGCTGGCCAGAGGTTTATTTGAGTTACCCGCAAACAACTTGAGTTCATTACTTGTGGCCATCTTTTTCCCTCTCCTCCCTGTATTTTTTCGCCCATCC
>JAGGZV010000072.1 GCA_021161835.1 Thermotogae bacterium
GTCAGAGCGTGTATACAAAGCATTTTTGCTGGGGATGTTATCGATAGCGTTGAACGGATATGAAGTAGAGAGTGAGATTGAATCAGGATATGGAAGGCTGGATGTGGTGGTGTATCCAAAGGAAAAGAGATATGGAAGTTATGCAGCCATATTTGAAGTCAAGCAAATAAACAAAGAAGGAAAACTTGAAGAGTATGCAAGAAAAGCGGTTGAACAGATAAGAGAAAGAGCATACTATGAAAAGATGGTGAAAAAAGGTTTCAAGGTTATAGGCTTTGGGATAGCGTTTTGTGGGAAGAAGGCAGAACTTGTTTGGGAACATTTACGAAGATAACGGTTTGATATTAAACTATCGAGTCCAACAGGGGTGAGATTGCATGAGAAAGGTTTTCACAGTATTCATTTTCATGATGATTATCATCACATTACTTGCATCAGTTAGAGTGTTCATTGTATGTGTTTCATCCTACGGTGATGCCAGAATACTGCACCTTCCACTTGCGAAGAAAGACGCACTTAATTTGAAGGAAACGCTTTCCGGGATTCCCGGTGCCAGGATTGATCTTCTGGAAAACCCTTCTTTCGGTGATCTCGTGAGCGAGTTCAAAAAATGGGTGAAAGGAGCGCCGTCTTCTGACACGTTGATATTCTACTATGCAGGACACGGGATAAGTGAAAAAGGAGAGTTCTACTTTATACCCGCTGATGCAGATCCCGATGATTCGTTCACGTGGGTTCCGTTCAGTCGTTTGAAAAAGTACGTACCGGAAGATGTAAAACTCGTGTGGCTTATAGATGCATGTTATTCAGGTTCGATAGTAAAAGGAAGGCCGTTGAAGGCGGTTAGGGTACAGAAAGAGGCGCTTGAAGCTGGGGTACACCAGGTAATAATCACTTCAAGCACGGGAAACGAAGTTTCTCGCGAAATGCCTGATGGTAGTGGGGGTATATTTACAATTGCTCTGGCAGAGGGGTTGAAAGGAAGGGCGGATATTAACAAAGATGGATGGGTAAAGTCGGGGGAGTTGTATGAATATGTGAAAAAGAAAGTTGAAGAGCATTCTCAGGGAATGCAACATCCCATGATGAGAGGTGAAAAAGATATAAAACTTGTTCAAACTCCTGCTGGAAAGAAAAAGGAGCTTTTGGGAAAGGTTGAAGATATGTATTTGAAAGGCGAATTAAACTTCGTGGAGTTTCAGAAACTCAAAGCGATAGTTGAAGGAAGATGGTGCAAAGAAAGCAAAGCTTTGAAGTACATAAAAGAAAAGATAGGCGAGTATTACAGAACATCAGAAGAAGATCTTCTCGATTATATAAAGACAGCGATAAAAGCCTATGAGAAGGATATAGAGTGTGAAGGTGTCGTTGAAAGTGTTGAAGAAGAAAGAAAGCCCGTTGAGGAAAAGAAGGTTGAAAAATATGTACCTGCTGGCAGTAGCATTCTTCGGATAATTTCCAGGAGTGACAAAACGAAGGGTTCGAAAGTGTTCATAGACGGGAAATTTGCTGGCCAGATAACATCGAATGTATTCGAAGTACGGGTTTCCACCGGGAAACATTATGTTAAAGTCGAGTCTGAAATGTGCGAAGATGAAGAGTTCGTATTTGAAGTGGGACAAAATGAAAAACACATCCACACTTTGAAAGCCGTCCCTGCTCGAAGATACGTAACTATAATTTCCATACCCGATGGTGCAGAAGTGTATGTCAACGGAAAGTACTATGGCACCACATCCCGGGAAAAACCGGTAACAGTTTATCTAACCGTGGGAGAAAGACATGGTGTAAGACTTGAAAAGAAAGATCACGAAATTCTTGAAACCGCGCTTTTTATACCAAAGAAAGGTCCCATAATGGAAGCTCGATATCGTTTAAAACATCTCATTGCAACGTTATCAATCAACTCCGCGCCACAGGGAGCCATTGTACATCTAGAAGATGAATACCTTGGAACAACATCTCTGGAGATAAAAAGAGAAGCACCCATAACAGGAGAGATAACACTCACGAAAGAAGGATACGCCGAATACAGAATGAAAGTTTCTGTTCCTCTTGGTACAAAAAGAGAAATTTCTGCGAAACTCGATCCCATAGTAACCCTCAAGATTTCTTCCGATCCCCCAGGGGCGGATCTTTACATAGATGGCGAGTATGCAGGAAAAACACCTTACGTGAAGACCATGCTTGGAGATACAAGACATACGATAACGCTTGAGAGAAAATACTACGAAACCGTGCGAGACAGCATAGAACTACCTGCGAAACCATCGGTGATTGTGAGAAATTACAAACTCAACCATCTCAAGGCTGCCTTATTGATTGAAACAGATCCTGAAGACGCTGAAGTTTATCTTGATGAGAAATATCTGGGAAATACACCTTTGGTGCTTGAGAAAGAAGCCACCATATCCGGTCAACTTGTTGTGAAAAAGGAGAAGTATCTCGAATATGAAGAAACAATCCAGATAGAACCTGGCGAGACAAAGGATCTGAATATAAAACTGAAACTTTACGGGGTCCTGGCAATTGAAACAGAACCTGCCGAAGCAGATATTTACATAGATGACAAACGCGTGGGTAAAACACCTCTGGAGTTGAAAGTAGCGCTTGGTGAACACAATCTGAAAATAGTTCGACAGGGCTATGAACCTCTCACCGACACCATAAACTTTGACAAAGCTGGTATGAAACTTGAAAAAAGCTACAAACTCGAACATCTGAAAGCCGTGCTTGTTGTGGAATCAAACCTTCAGGGAGCCGATGTGTATCTCAATGGGGAGTATCTTGGTAAAACGCCCTTTGTGCTGAAAAAAGAATCAACCATATCTGGGAAACTTGTTGTGAAGAAAAGAGGTCGCCCTGAATACACACAATTCATACATGTTGAAATTGGAGAAAAGAAAAGGATACAGGCTACGCTGAAGCCATACGTGCTCAAGTGGAAGTTTAAAACTGGAGGCTATGTTTTTTCAAGCCCTGCGATAGGGGAAGATGGGACGATATATGTTGGGTCTTATGATAACTATCTTTACGCTATCAACCCGGATGGTACACTCAAGTGGAAGTTCAAAACAAACACTGATGTTGACTCAAGCCCTGCGGTAGGGGAAGATGGGACGATATATGTTGGGTCTTATGATAAATATCTTTATGCCATCAATCCGGATGGTACACTCAAATGGAAGTTCAAAACAGGTGATTGGATTAAATCAAGTCCAGCGATGGGAAAGGATGGAACCATATACGTTGGATCCGCTGGGTCTTGGTATGGTTATCTTTACGCAATTAATTCCGATGGAACACTTAAATGGAAGTTCAAAACAAAAGGTGGTGTTTTCTCAAGTCCTGCGATAGGAGAAGATGGAACCA
>JAGGZV010000041.1 GCA_021161835.1 Thermotogae bacterium
CGATTGAAGTTGCCAGAGAGATTCAGAAAAAAGATTCAAAAACTGCCAGATGGATCGCCCGGGATGCACTGAGGGAATTAACAAGCGAGAAAATTCAGGAGAGGTTGAAGAAAAAAGGAAGATAGGTTATGGTTTTACAAGATGAAGGAAATCAGAGAATATTTCAGGTGAGAACCTTAGCTTCAAAACCCGGCGGACAATCTCAAAGCTTTGAAAAAGATAGAGGTTAGATATGTGGTACCTTTTCAGGAATGGAAAGGAAGAGGCCATGTTGTTTGATAGGCTACAGCGTTAACTCAACGGTGGTGTGAAAAGATCGCGCGCTGGAGCCTTTCCGTTGAATGTGAATGGAGGTATGCAGGTGTTAAAAAAGTTAGAGTCGCATTTGGTTGAGTTCAAAAGAGAGTGGAAAGATGAATTTTTAAAAGAAGTGTGCGCATTTGCAAACTCAGATGGAGGCACCATCTTCATCGGGATGGACAAAAATGGAAATCTCATTGGCGTTAAAAATCCTGAGAAACTCCTTGAGGATCTTCCGAATAAGATAAGAGACGTTTTATCAATAACTGTCATAGTGAAACTCGAAGAAATAGAGGGTAAAAAGATTATAAAATTGGAGGTGCCGTCATCCAGCATTCCTGTATCTTACAATGGCAAGTTCTACGTCAGAACAGGTTCGACGAAGCAAGAACTTAAGGGTGTAGAGCTTCTAAGGTTCATAATGAGAAAGCAAAACACATCATGGGATTCCTTACCTTCGGAAATTGGTATCGATAAAGTGGATAGAGAAACTTTAGATATGTTCATAGAGATGGCAAAAGACAGGCTTCCTATATCCAGGAAAGACACCACAGAGAAGATACTTGAAAGTCTTGAACTGGTTAAAGATGGGAAACTAACCAACGCGGCTGTGCTGCTCTTTGCGAAGAATCCGCAAAAGTATTTAAAGAATGCGTTCGTGAGAATTGGAAGATTCAAAACACCTGTGGATATTATAGACAGTATTGAAATCGAGGGAAATCTCTTCAAACAACTCGATGGGATGATAAAGGTTATAAAGAGACATATCAGCGTGCGGTATGAAATAAAAGACATACGCAGAGAAGATGTTTGGGAGTATCCATTGGAAGCTATCAGGGAAGCTTCGATCAATGCACTTGCTCATAGAGAATATTTAAGCTCTGAAGACATTCAAATCAAAATATACGATGATCGTATATGGTTTTGGAATCCTGGGAAATTGCCAGAAGGATTGAGCACAGAAATGCTCAGAAAAGAGCATCCATCGAAGTTGAGAAATAAACTGATAGCGTTCGTATTCTATTATGCTGGACTGATTGAAAAATGGGGGACCGGAACGATAAGAATAATCTCGTGGTGTAGGAAACACGGCCTTCCGGATCCTGAATTCGTAGAGGAATTCGGCGGATTTTCGGTGAGATTCTGGAAGGATATATACAATGAAGAACATTTGAAGAAGTTGAGACTCAATAAAAGACAGATTAAGGCAGTTCTTTATGTAAAGAGAGAGGGAGAGATAACTAACAAAAAATATCAAGAAATCAACAATGTATCAAAGAGAACCGCAACAAACGACCTGGCCGAGCTTGTAAGGCTAAATATATTCTTCCAGGTAGGGATCACCGGTAAAGGGACCAAGTATGTACTCAATATGAATCCACAAAGGGGCAAAAGGGGTATCTAAGGGGTTGCAAAGGGGCAAAGAGGAAAAGAAAGAAAGAAATAATGGCGAGCAGTATGGAAAGGTCAGTGAAATATCCTCGAAAAAATCCGCCATACTATATATCAACGCTTTGTTTTTGATAAATGCACAAAACTCCCGAAAGTTTCTGGGTTGCATTGTACACAGCTTTGATGGAAGCTCCAGTGATAACGAACCTGTCCATTTATCATTATCAATGTTATTTGCATGGTACAATCAAGGTGGTATTTGTTTGATAACAAAAAAGAAGGCCCACATTGGGACGTGATGGTTAATCTCAGAAATGAGATAGGTGGGATAAACAAGATAAGAATTGATAGCGAGGGTAACATATTGGGTGGCGAGACGCAGACTGTCAAGAAAAACTGCCATGGAATAAGTGATGGAATGCACACCTATCCAGGTGATTTTGATGTAGAGCCGAATATGTGTGTAAAAGAAGGTGCTAGGAAAAAGAAAAGCTGGGGAAAGATTCGTAATGGTTAACGAAATCCAGGTTGAATCCATTCTGAATAAACACAGGAAACGAGACGATTGGTTTCTGGATGACTATTCTGTGAATCCCTACTATGGTTGTTCCTTCAACTGTATCTACTGCTACACGAGAGGCTTCAGATATGGAGAAAATATGCCGGGGAAGTTATCCGCGAAGGTGAATGCGCCTGAAGTTCTGGAAAAGCAGCTAAGGAGAAGAGCAAAGAATGGAGAATACGGTATTATAGCCATATCGACATCGACAGAGCCCTATCAAAGAGTTGAAGAAAGATTGACGTTAACAAGGAAGATCCTTGAGGTGATACTCGAATACAGGTTTCCTGTACATATATTGACGAAATCCGGTCTGGTTCTGAGGGATCTGGATCTGTTCAGAGAGATAGATAAAAGTGCAATTTTGCCGGATGATTTGAAAAACGAGTTGGGACGGGGTGTGATCATCAACTTTTCGATTTCAACTCTGAATGAGAAACTGGCGAAGATAATCGAGCCTGGGGCACCGGATCCTTTTGAGAGATTGGAGGCCATGAGGAAATGCAGAGAAGAAGGGTTTCTTGCAGGCATTTCATACATACCCGCTTTGCCCTTTCTTTCTGATTCGGAAGAAGATCTGGAACGGATGCTGGAAATGGCCAGAGAATACGATGCGGCTTTCGTTTTCGTGGGAAGCCTGACTTTGTTTGGTAATCGGCCATATGATTGCAGAATGGTGTATTACAAATTTCTGGAGGAGTATCACCCTGAGCTTGTTCCCAGGTACAGAAATTTATTCAGGCGGTCTTTTCAACCGTCGAAGGAGTATCGAAAAAAGCTTCAGGAAAAGGTAAAGGAATTGTGTGAAAAATATGGCGTCAAAAATGGACTCATTTAATGATTGCCCGCGTGCTGGAAATGGGAGGGATTTCGGGTATGGCGAATTCCATAGCATATGTGCCAATTGGGATTATTCATTCCAGATTCAAAGAGCCAAAGGGTGTGCCCATACAATCTGTTGCCGCTAAGGGTATTGAAGGAACGATCGAAGTCTTTCCGGAATATGTTGAAGGACTGGAGGATCTCGAAGGTTTTTCACATATCATATTGATATACCACTTTCATTTATCCAAGTGTTCGACCCTAAAAGTAAAGCCTTATATGGACGATCGAATGCACGGGGTGTTTGCAACACGTGCACCGGCCAGACCGAATCCAATCGGCATTTCAGTGGTAAGGCTCGTTGGGATAGAGAAAAATGTGCTTTATATTCAGGATGTGGATATTGTGGACGGAACACCGCTTTTGGATATCAAACCTTATGTCCCCGAGTTCGATGTAAGGAGAGTTGATAAAATAGGGTGGCTTGAAAAGAATGTAAACAAATTGCCGGTTTCAAAGGACGATGGACGATTTTCAAAGTGATTTACCTGACTCTACTGTATGGGCAGTCAGGATAGGAGGTGGCGACAATCAACATCAAACCCTATAGGATTCTGAAAGGTGCATTGAGGATCCACACGGGTTTCTCTCTGGTGAGGGTATGGTCGCTGGACAGGGTCTATCCCCGGAAGACCAGTATACACATGTTCGATTTGATACAAAAATTGAGGAAGAGGAAAGGGCATTAAAGGGATTTTATTTCCAGGATTTCTGACGAGGAGATTTACAAAAGTCAATAGTATAATGTTATGATGATGCAATTATGAACTCAGCATAAGGTTAAACGTGTTGTGGACTGTACCTATACAGCAGATATGATTTATTTATGATAACGATGTAGGAGGTAGCCAGGATGATTCGAGGAACCGCTGGATTTCTGAATATGTCACCGTTTTCAAAGGATGATACGGTGGTGCTGTTCATATCCAATCTGTTGGGTTCCGATACTTTTGCCCTTTCGCGTTTCATTCCCGAGGATATAGATTTAACCATAACCCTCAAAGTGTTTTTCAGTAATGAAGACGCTTCTTTCAGGAGAAAACTTGCGTTACGCAGAGAGGCGGGTTCTTCAAAGGTTGTAGTTGGATGCTCCGAAGACATGAAGTTCAAGCGTTTTGGAAACATATACGTAGCTGTAGGCTCCACCCCCACGTTGCAATCAAATTTTTTGCTCGATAAATCCTTGGGAAATTCAGGCGGAAGAAATTCAAAAGGAGCGAAGAAGAGAGCCGATTACTATCTATCTTATTCTCCGTTTTACACGGTGATACTGAATGCGATATTGGGTTTGAATGTGAAGAGATATATTGTCACAGGTATGCCGAGGAATGACTTTCTGTTTCTTTCTAATGCGGAACGGAATTTTGCAAGTTACTTCAACAAGGAACCCGATGGAAGAGTAATATTCTATTTACCCGCTCCCAGAGTGAATAAAGTCCTGAAGAGAACCATGGGAAAGTTCTATGGAAATATAATAAACATTCCCGATTTCGATATAGATGCCTTTGTGAAGTTCCTGGAGAGGAACGACCTTTATTTTGTTGTCAAATTTGACCTTTCCGAAATAGCCATGCTTGACCCAGCACAGAAAGCTGTTCTTGAGGAAAACGAAAGGATTTTGATGATAGACGATGAAAGGCTTTTTGAAATCCGTATGGATCTTTATGAGTTGTTACCGAGCGCCAATCTTTTGATAACAGATTATTCCACCGTGTACTTCGATTATCTCTTACTGGATCGTCCGATGATCTTTGTGCCAGCCGATATCAGATATTACAGACAGGAGAAAGGTTTTATACTTGAACCATACGAAAAATGGGTGCCAGGTCCCATAATCACAACCCAGAAAGAGCTTCAGAAAGAGATTCTGAACATGCTCAGAAGGGATGGATATCGCCGTGAACGCCAGCGCCTGCGGGAAATACTGCACACTTACACTGACGCTTCCTCTTCCAGACGGGTGTGGAGATTCATAGCGGAAGTGATGAGACGTTCGTAGTTCAGAAGGCATATGTGATAAAAATGTGTGAGGTGATAGAAAAATGGTGGTGAAGGTAAGCGACATTGATGCTAAAACTTTCAACGATCTGTTTCTTCCATGCAAGGGATGTGTATATTGGGAGTATCCGGGAAAGTGTGGGAAGGTATCATCCACTGAAGGTTCAAATCTCAAGTTGCAGTGGTTCGAAAGAATGTGGAAGATTTTTGGCAGTTGCGGAAAGATACTCTATGTAAATGATAAAGCAGTGGCATATTGTCAGTTTGCACCACCACATCATATTGAGAATATTGGGGAATACGAAAAGTATATTCATGCTGTGAGTGAAGATAGCGTCATAATAACATGTCTCTATGTTAAAGAAGGATACCGTGGTGGCGGTCTGGGACGGAGAATTCTGGAGAATGTGATCGAGGAGATCAGGAGAAAGGGGTACAAACTGATTGAAACTTTTGCCCGTGATGATTCCAGTGATAACCCTTCGGGTCCCAGCAGATTTTATCTTGCCAACGGTTTCGAGAAAGTCGCCTGCAAAACATGGGAAAATGCCCGTTTTTCTCTTCTACGTTTGAAACTGTAGATAGCTCGCCCCCAAACTATAGCAAGTACAGGTTCTTCTTGATCTCCGGCGGTAGATTTTTCGTGATGTTCTTGGTGTCGAAAACCAGATGTGCGTTTTCAAGGACCATTTTATAATCCACACCGGCTCTGTGAGCAGTGGTTATTATGACCGCATCCATTTTCTTCACCAATTCAGGAGTGAGGGACTCGCTTTTGTATTCTTTTCCCCCTCTCGTGAAGTTGGGTACGTAGGGATCGTAGTACGAAACTATGGCACGTCTTTTCTCCAGTATGTCTAATACTTTCAACGCGGGTGATTCTCTTATGTCACCTACATCGCCTTTGTAAGCAACACCCAACATCAGTATTTTTGCTCCGTTCAAACATTTTTTCCTCTCGTTCAACATTTCCGCCAGCCTGTCCACCACATACTCTGGCATGGAATCGTTTATTTCGCTCGCGAGTTCTATCAATCGAGTATGATAATCATATTCTCTGGCTTTATACGTGAGATAGAAAGGATCTATGGGGATGCAGTGTCCTCCAACTCCCGGCCCGGGATAAAAAGGCATGAACCCGAAAGGCTTTGTGGATGCCGCATCTATGACTTCCCATATGTTTATTCCCATCCTGTTTGCCACTATGGTCATTTCGTTTATGAGTGCTATGTTCACGATTCGAAAGGTGTTTTCCAGTATTTTGGCCATTTCCGCTTCTTTAGGAGAAGACACCACGAACACGCTCGCTTCAAGGACGTTTTCATACAGAGCTTTCGCCAATTCTGTACATTTTTTTGTAACGCCTCCCACTATTTTTGGGGTGTTCTTCGTTTTATATCTTCTGTTTCCCGGATCGACACGTTCAGGACTGAAAGCGAGAAAGAAGTCCTCACCTACTTTGAATCCTGTTTTTTCGAGGATTGGAAGCACAACTTCTTCCGTGGTGCCGGGGTACGTTGTACTTTCGAGTATGATGAGCATATCCTTATGAAGCCTTTTGGATATTTCCACGGTTGTACTTATCACATAACTGAGATTGGGTTGTTTGTGTTTATCAAGGGGTGTGGGTACGCATATGGTCACAACGTCACAGCTGGAAATTTCATCGTAATTTTCCGTCGCTTTAAGGCGTCCTCTTTCAACGAGTTCTGCCAGTTCTTCATCCACCACATCACCTATGTAATTTTCTCCTCTGTTCACCATTTCCACTCTTTTCCTCTGTATATCGAATCCTATGATCCTGTAACCGGCCTTGGCTTTTTCCACGGCGAGTGGAAGGCCGACGTATCCCAATCCTATAACTCCAACGACCGCTTCCCTATTCTTTATTTTCTCCATGAGTTCCATTACCGCACCACCTCTCCTATTGTGTTTGCTACTTCCATAACCTCTTCGTCTCTCATTTCCGGGAAGATGGGAAGTGCCAGCGTGGTTTCACTTAATCTCTCACTCACGGGTAGATCCCCCTTCTTGTACCCGAGGTATTCGAAACACCTCTGAAGGTGCAGGGGAAGGGGATAGTATATCGAGAAACCTATACCCTTTTCCTGGAAAACTTTCATGACCTTTTCCCTGATCTCGCTGGTTTCAAACTCCACAACATACTGGTGATAGACGTGATACTTCACATTATTTCGCCATTCCACATTAGGTAAACGCTTTATTCCTGGTAAAACCCTGAGAAGCTTTTCATAAAGATCCGCTATTTTCTTTCTTTGATATGTCCATTTGTCGATGTGTCTGAATTTTACACCCAGTATGGCGGCTTGTATTTCGTCCAGTCTGGCGTTGTATCCTATCTCGTCATAGAAATACTTTTTTTCTGCACCGTGTACACGAAGTTTTCTACAACGCTGGTACAGTTCTGCGTTACCTGTCATGATCATACCTCCATCTCCGTAAGCACCAAGATTTTTGGTGGGAAAGAACGAGAGTATGGAAATGTCACCGATACTTCCACTGTGCACCACCTTTCCATCCATGAACCACTGAGAACCTATCGATTGTGCGCAATCTTCTATGATCTTTATTCTGTATTTATCCTTCATTTTCCTCAATCTATCCAGAGGCATTGTTCTACCGAATAGATGTACAGGTATCATAGCTTTTATGCGGGAGCGTGTGGATAATCCATAAATCTCCATTACCCTTTTCACGGTTTCTATCTTTCTATTCAGATCTTTGGAATTTTCAACCTCGCATCCCTCGAATGAACCTCTGTAAACTCCTGCCAAAAGCAGCTCCACCTCGTCGAGATCCAGGTTATAAGATTTCTCATCTACATCCAGGAATATGGGAGTTGCACCGTTTCTCACGACACAACTGGCCGTGGCGAAGAAGGTGTAAGGGGTTGTGATGACGAGGTCGCCGGGTCCTATACCCAATGCTTTCACAGCTATAACCAAAGCATCTGTTCCGCTGGAAACACCCAGTGCATATTCAATTCCAAGATACTTCGATATTTCTGACTCAAGCTTTTCCACATGCGGTCCCAGAATAACTCTTCCAGATTTCAGGACTTCGTCGATACTTTCAAGCACTTCGAAGCGTATCTTTTCGTACTGCCTGGTCAGATCGAAAAGCGGTATTTTCATCCGATCCTCACCTGCCACAGTGGTTTTGTACACCGAATAGTATATCACCTCAGCTTGTAACATTTTTTCAAGAAGGTGTAATCGATTTGTTGGTTTCGATATGATAAAATAAAATGCAATTATTTTAAGGATCATATATCATCGTGGACTTCCATTGAAAGCTTCTTGTCCTTTTAAGATCCGAAAGTAGCGGATTACTCCGGGTTCCAATGTGTGAATGCGATCAAAACACCTTGCAAAAAGGAGGTGTTGGCTTATGGTCAAGGTTCTTATCCTGGGCCAAGGATACGTTGGCAGCATCTTTGCCGTCGGGGTGGAGAGGATAAAGCGAGGTGAAATCGAGCATCATGGAGTACCCCTGGCTGACGAGCTGAGCATCAAGGTGAGCGACATCGAGATAGTTGGAAGTTACGATGTGGATAAAGACAAGGTGGGCAGGAATCTTGAAGAGGTTGTTCGGAAATACTGGAAAGATGGTGATTTCCCTGCTTTACGTAATGTAATAGTTAGAAAAGGTGTTCATCTGCGTAGTCTGAAAAATCTTCCCATTGATGCGGAAGGCCTGGAAGATGAGATGAGTTTGAGTAAGGCCATCGAGACACTTGTGAAAGAGTTCGAAGAATTGAAGCCCGATGTTATTGTGAATGTTTGTACAACAGAGGCGTTCAAGCCTTTCAAATCGAAGGATGAAGTGATAAAAGCCATCGAAAACAACGATAAGGAGCGGCTTACAGCAACACAGGTTTATGCGTACGCCGCTGCATTGTATGCTGAGAGAGTGGGAGGAGCCGCTTTTGTGAACGCAATACCAACTTTCATAGCCAACGACCCCGCTTTCGTGGATATAGCCTGTGAGAAGAGGCTGGTCGTTTTTGGAGATGACGGAGCAACCGGTGCAACCCCTCTGACGGCGGACGTGATATCGCATTTAGCTCAGCGAAACAGGTATGTGAAGGGTATAGTCCAGTTCAACATTGGTGGTAACATGGATTTCCTGGCTCTAACAGATGAGGAGAAGAATCAAAGTAAAGAATTCACAAAGTCCAGCATAGTCAAGGATATCCTTGGCTATGATGCTCCCCACTACATCAAACCCACGGGTTTTCTCGAACCTCTCGGGGACAAAAAGTTCATATCCATGCATGTCGAATACATAAGTTTCAACGGTGCTGTGGATGAATTGATCGTAAATGGTCGAATAAACGACAGTCCAGCGCTGGCGGGACTGCTGGTGGACCTCGTGCGGCTTGGAAAGATAGCCGTTGAAAAAGGAGAATATGGAGCCGTTTACCCTGTGAACGCTTTCTACATGAAGAACCCCGGGCCTTTTGACAGGAAAAACATTCCCAGAATACTCGCATACGAGAAGATGAGAGCCTGGGCTGGTCTGGGGGCGAGGCATTCCTGAATCCTCGCCCTCCACTTCAACAAAACTCTTGAAGAAAGGGGGGAAGTTGGATGATAAGAGAAGCGGTGGTGCTGGCATCCGGTTTCGGACGAAGGTTGAGGAAGCTCACGGGTAGTGTCCCGAAGGTGTTTTACAAGGTGATGGGGATGGAACTTGTAAAGTACCCCATGCTTTCGCTCATGGAGGCAGGTGTGGAAAGATTCATCGTGGTCGTTCCAGAGGGCTTTAAAGCTTTGGGGTATAAAGTTCTTCACGATCTGGGCGTTGAAGGAACAGTGGTGGAAAATGACAGAATATCACTTGGAAACGCTTATTCCTTCATGGTAACCGAGAAATATACGGGTGATGTCTTCTTCCTGAGCTGCGGTGATTCTCTTTATACTGGTGATGCAGCGCGGAAGATGGTTAAAGATCCTGACTTTGCTCATATAAAACTGGCTGTCAGCAGAGTGGATGAGTACATAGATCCCGATGAAGCCAGCAAGGTCTTGCTGAATGAAAGAGGGAAAATCCTCAATATAGGAAAAGGTATTCAGGACTATACCCATTACGATACAGGGCTTTTCGTAATGACGAAAGAAGTGTACAAATTGAAAGGAAAAATGGAGTGGAACAGAGAAATTTCTCTGTTTCATGTGTTGCAAAAAGCCATCGACGAAGGAATGGAGGTCAAAGGGGTGGATCTCGGGGAAGAACCGTGGACCGAGGTGGATACGGTAGAAGATCTCGAGATGGTGTTGAAAGGTAAAGGTGCTTCCATACTTGCAGCGATCACGGAGGGATCCAGATGGAAGGCAAAAGCACGGATGGCATCGTGTCGAGATATTTGAATAGAAAAATTTCTACACGTATAACCGGTTTCATAATGAAGCATGATATTCCCTGTACGCCCAACGACATATCCATTATAAGTTTCATCATAGGTCTTCTAGCTTTTCCTTTCTATCTACTCCATCTGCCATGGGCAGCAGGTTTGCTTATACAGGTGTCTTCCGTGGTGGATGGAGTGGATGGTGAGCTAGCGCGTGCCAGAAACATGAAGAGCGATTATGGAGCCTTTCTCGACACCATGCTGGACAGGTTCGCCAACATCCTGGCTATACTGGGTGCTTCCATTTATGTGGGACAGGTGGGGGAGGTTTCAACCACCCTCTTGTTGGTGGTATCCATTCTCGCAGTAACGGGCGATCTTATGGTGAGCTATCTTCACAGTGTTGGTAGGGTTTTCGGTACACATCCCGTGCTTGTGGGCAGAATTAGAGGTATAGCTTCACGGGATGTAAGGTTGTTCATACTGTTCGTTTTCTCTCTCTTTGGTCAGGTTTTCCTGGCTCTTCTTATAATAGCCCTCTTATCCAACTTTTACGTTGTGGGCAAGTTCATGGAGCTTCTATACCATTGCAGAGACGTGAAAAAGCGATAGTTTCCTTACTCTCTTTCTTCAGTCATGGTATCATTGTAGCGGTGAAGGGGTAATATCATGAAAAATCTGGTCATGTCGATCATTCCAGTGGCCATTTTATTTTGCTCTCTGCTGGGTATTTCATTGGAGGTGGGTGTGTACGATTACCCTCCCTTGTGTTATATGGAGAGGGGAAAGTTTGTTGGTATATTCCCCGAGCTTCTGAACTTCATAGCCCGGCTTCACAACTGGACGATCAAGTATCGCTTCGTCGATTTTGAGGAAGGGATAAAACTACTAAGCGAGGGGCAACTCGATCTACTTTGTGCTGTACCGTACAGTGCGAAGGGTGAGCCACCATATCTTATGGGATCCGAAAGTGTTTTCAACGATTGGGCTGTTCTTTTTTCAAACGTTTCCACATACGTTGCCTCTTTCGTGGAACTGGATGGTAAGAAGATAGCGATCGTTAAAGGTGATGTACACTCCCGCGCTATCGTGGAAAGCGCTCGAAAGTTCGGTATACACCCCTATTTTCTGGAAACCGAGGGAAGTTACCGCGAAGTGATGAAAATGGTGGTTGCACAGATGGCCGATGTGGGTCTGGTTAGCAGATCTTTCGCGCTACATAGGGCCAATGTGTACAATGTGAAGAAGATTCCTCTGATTTTAAACCCTGTGGAATTCCATTTTGCCGCGGCCAAAAAAGCAAGTATGGTGAAAGTTCTGGATATATTGGATAGGGAAGTAGCGGATCTCAAACGTGACGATTCTTCTGTATACTACGAGCTCATGGACAAGTACGTACGGGTCAAGCGTCAATACTATCCACGCTGGCTCAAGGCAGTTATACTGGTCTTTGCCTGTGGAATAACCGTATTATATGGAGGGTTCTACACTTTGCAAAGAATGGTTGCCTTAAGAACCAGGCAACTTCAGGAAAAGAAAGAGGAATTGGAGGCTTACCATCAGGAACTTTCCGCCATGCACGAAGAGTTGCAACTGACGAACGTCACGTTGAACAAGGCCCTGGAAAAGTACAGGGTGCTCGTGAAAACAGTGGTGGAAATGGATGTGATGGATGAGACTCGATTCATGAAGGATCTTTTAGGATTGTCTTTACATCTGGTGGAGGAAGCTCAGGGAGGATTCGTGGCTGTTGACGATGAAGGTTGGAAGGTTGTGGCTGGTATGGGTTACAGGTACGATAGGATGGAAGGACAGTACTTTGAAAAACGAGAGATCATGAATAGAATAAAGGATATTATGTTCGCACCTGGAGATCCAAAATGTGTTTTAGTACCTTTTAAAGTTGGGGGGCGTGTCGCCGCAATACTGGGATTGTATCTGCCGATAAAAAGAAACTTCGAGAAAACGCTTTTGATGCTCAAGCCTCTGCAAACACTGGGATCTTCGTTTCTTACCATCAAGCACTTGAGTAAAATCAAGGGAAAATTTCAAAGTGAGTTGATAAAAGCGCTTGTGAAGTTCATAGAGATGCGTGATCCTTATACTCGCGGACATTCCATGAACGTTGCCAGACTCTCAGCTGAGATAGCCGAAAAATTAGGACTGGATAGAGAGAACATAAAGTTGCTGTATTGGGCGGGCATCGTTCACGATGTTGGGAAGGTTGTTATAAGGATGGATATACTTCAGAAGCCCGAGAAGCTTACCAGAGAAGAGATGGATGAGGTGCGTCGACATCCGGTATTGGGGGCGATCATACTGAACGAGCTGGAAGAAACCAAAAAACTAGCAAAGATCGTAAAACATCACCATGAACGCTGGGATGGAAGAGGGTATCCGGACGGTTTGAAGGGTGAGGAAATACCTCTGGGCTCGAGAATCCTGGCCCTTGCGGACGCGTTCGATGCTATGAGAAGCGAACGGCCTTACAGGCGAGCTCTCAGCCTGGAAGAAACGCTGGAGGAAATCCGCACATGTTCGGGGACACAGTTCGATCCCGAAGTGGTTAAAGTTTTCCTTCAGTATAGATTGTACGAATTCAAAAAGACTCCGTAAAACACTACGAGTATCATATTTGTAATCCATGATGAGGGAGGTGTCCCCATGAAGAGGCTGGCTGTTTTACTCGTCTTCATGATCATCCTGAGTAGCGTTTTTGCTTTGAAAGTTGCTTTGCTGTTGAACGGTACGCTTGGAGACAAATCGTTCATGGATTCTGCAGCCAGTGGACTTTTCAAAGCTGAAAAGGAACTTGGTGTGGATGGCAGAATAATAGAGATGTACTACGATCCCACCAACTGGCGTCCGACGCTTGTGGATGTATCCAATCAGGACTGCGATGTGATAATAGTTGGTACATTCCAGCTGGCGGCAATTTTAAAGGATGTTGCCCCTGAACATCCGGATAAGAAATACATTCTTTTCGATGCAACGATGGATTATTCGAAGGGTGCGTTTGAAAATGTGTATTCTGTATTGTACAAGCAGAATGAAGGATCTTTCCTGGCAGGTGCTCTAGCTGCACTCCTTACCCAGTCGAATGTGAAGGGTATCAATGACAAAAAGATCATAGGTTTCATCGGTGGAATGGATATACCGGTGATAAGAGATTTCCTGGTGGGATACGAAGCGGGTGCCAAATACATCGATCCTGAGGTGGAAATCAAGATTGCCTTTTTGGGAACTTTCAAGGATCCTGCACGTGGCAAAGAAGCGGCTCTGACGATGTTCAGATACGGTGTGGATGTTTGTTTTGCCGTGGCTGGCAGGGCAGGACTCGGAGTGTTGGAAGCGGCGAAGGAGAAGGGTGTCTATGCAATAGGTGTTGATGTGGATCAGGCAAAGGCGTTAGAAGAAAAGGACCCCCAGCTGGCTTCTCACATAGTTACCTCCATGGTTAAAAACGTTGGTTTATCCCTTTACAGAGCGCTTGAAAGGCATCTAAAAGGAGAAAACATATATGGGAGGGTGGAAAGACTTGGCATAGCCGAGGGAGGAGTGGGGTTGGCAAAGAACGAGTATTACAATAGCATCGTACCCGAAGACATAAAAAAGAAGATCGAGGAGCTGGAAAAAGCTCTGTTAGCTGGTAAGATAAAGGTTCCATCCTTTTTTGAAAAGCGGTGAGGAATAGGAATTTGAAACTGGTGGAACTGGAGAATATTCTGAAGGTTTATCCCAACGGTATCGTAGCTAACAGGTACGTGAACTTCGATGTACGTGCCGGCGAGGTGCATGCGCTGGTAGGTGATAATGGGGCGGGTAAGACGACGCTTATGAAAATCCTCGCCGGCTTTGAGTGTCCCACATCCGGTGTAATAAGGGTTGAAGGTAGAGTTATGAAAAGGTGGAATGTCAGGAAAGCGCTTCACAACGGTATAGTGATGGTGCACCAGCATTTCTCCACTGTTCCTTCGCTGAGCGTTCTGGAAAACCTCATTCTCCCAATGCGGGGATACTTCGGTACAGCACGAAAACAGGTGATTAAAAAACTGTGGGAGCTGGAGAAGATACTGGGTTTTCAGGTGCCCCTTGATATGAAAGTGTCGGAATTGTCGTACGGGATGAGACAAAAGCTGGAGATCGTCAAAGCTCTGATGATGGAACCCAGAGTTTTGATTCTCGATGAGCCTACAGCGCTCCTCAGTCAGGATGAAGTGATGAACTTGTTTGAAGTTGTAGAAATCCTCAAATCCCGAGGCGTTGCTGTGGTTTTTATATCGCACAAATTGAAGGAAGTGGAAAAAATAGGGGATCGTGTGACCATACTCGACAAGGGAGTCAAAGTCGAAACCTTTGAAAAGTCAGAACGTGTATTTCTGGTTCCAGGGACGTTGAATACCGGAACATGTGAACACACAGTTTTAGGAGAGGAATTGCTGAAGGTACAGGAATTGTGGTACACGTATCCCTGTGGACGAACGGCTTTAAAGAATGTGTCATTTTCGGTTCATGCAGGTGAGATAGTGGGTATCTATGGTCCCGAAGGAAACGGGCAAAAGGAGTTAGTGGAAATATTGATGGGACTTCGTAAATATACCAGTGGACGGGTCGAATTCCGGGGAAAGGACATGCGAGGCCTTTCCACGGCTGATATTCGAAGGATGGGTATATCCTACGTACCCGATAATAAGCTGGAAGTAGGGACAGCCATGAAAGGAAAAGTGTGGGAGAACCTCGTGGCTGGTATCGTGAGAACTACTGAATTCGGGCGCCTCATTTCACCAAGAACGTTACGCAGATGGGCGCGTGAACTCATGGAGCTTTATGGGATTTTTCCGGATGACCCGGACGCTTCAATGTACACGCTTTCCGGAGGAAATCTTCAGAAAGTGATACTGGCGAGAGAGTTGTCCTCTCATCCCATGCTCTTGATAGCTCATTCTCCTACGAAAGGACTGGATTTCAGAACGGCACGTTTCGTGCGTTCAAAGATAAGGGAAATACGTCACGATGGGGGCGTTTTGTTGATTTCATCGGATCTTGAGGAGATTTCAGAACTGTGCGATAAAGTTTATTTCATGTCACGTGGAGAGCTCCATCCTGTTGAAGATCTTTCTTCATTCGAGCTTTCAAGGGTGTAGAACCATGATAGGAAGAATCGTGGGGTTCTTACTTTCTTGTGTGATAGTAATAACGGTAGGCTTCGTTCTTCTGGCGATTTCCTCGGGAACCATTTACGGTACATTCCGGTGGTTTATTGCGGGAGTGTTCAGCAGCCTGCCACATTTCGTGGAGTTTTTGAACAGATTGCTTCCTTTGCTCCTAACCGGTGCAGCTGTTCTCGTGGTGTTCAGGACCGGGGTGTTCAACATAGGTGCCGAAGGACAGATGTTAGTGGGTGGAATAACCGCCGCGTTCATTGCGCTTCATTTTCCAGAAATTCCATTGCTTCATCTTTGTATAACACTGTTGATGGCAGCTCTGATGGGGGGATTGTGGGGAGTGGTTCCCGGGTTCATCAAAGTGGTGAGCGGTGTAAGCGAAGTAATAACATCCATAATAATGAATTTTGTTGGATTGTACGTATCGTTGTATATCCTGAATCACCACATTAAGGATCCCGAAGCAGGTTATCTGGTATCCTACACGTTGCCTGAAACAGCCCGCCTTCCCCAGATATCCGGTTTGAACTCGGGAATTTTTGTAGCCGTTGGTCTGGTGTTGATCCTGTATTTTTTCCTGCACAGAACGCCCGCAGGTTTCAATATGAGAATTGTGGGCTACAATCGTCGTTTTGCACGTTACGTTGGAATAGACGTTGAGAGATCCGAGATATCGGCTCAGTTGATTTCCGGGATGCTGGCGGGCCTCGCTGGTGGAGTGGAAGTGTGTGGGTTGTATGGAAAATATTTGTGGCATTATTTCACAGGTCTGGGTTTCGAAGGTATACCTGTTGCGTTGATGAGCGGTCTGGAACCGTTGATAATACCAGTATCTGCTGCCTTCTTCTCGTACATGAAAACAGGTACTTATCTCATGGGGCGGATGAGCGCAGTAACACCAGAGGTGGGCATGATAGTGAACGGTCTCATGGTGATCATACTCGCTTCGTACGGATTTCTGGGTTTTCTCAGGATGCGAGAAACTTCATCGAGGGGGATGAAGTGAGTGGACATTGCAGGTATTCTGCACTCAACCCTGAGGGCTTCAACTCCTTTGATCTTCGCCGCGTTTGCTGCTCTGATCTGTGATCATGCGGGCATCATAAATGTGGCTCTGGAAGGAGCAATGCTCATTGCAGCGTTCTTTGGAGTGCTTTCAGGGAGCTGGAGCGGATCCGGTTTGATTGGTGGTCTGATCGGCGTGCTGGCCGCTGTGGCAATCATGATGCTAATGGCTTTTTTGCATCTGAAGGTTAAGGCTAATGCGGTGCTGGTGGGTATAAGCTTAAACCTTATCGTTTCGGGTTCGACAGTGTACATGCTCTATATGTTCACGGGTGAAAAAGGCGCGACCACATCTTTGAATGTTCCAGTGTTCAAGGAGCTGCATCTGGGGATATCGGGGATTATACCGGGCATTGGAAGTGTTTTCGACGATCAATGCGTATTGACTTACATGGCTTTATCACTTCCTCTATTTGTTTATCTCTTTCTCAATCGTACTAAATTCGGTTTGTATTTGAAGGCTGTTGGTGAAGCACCGGAAAGCATTCTCAGTGCCGGTAAATCCGTGGGTTTTTACAAAACCATGGCGTTGATCATCGCTGGCATCCTGTCAGGACTCGGAGGTGTGTACCTTTCCATGTATTACGTTTCCTGGTTTGCAAGGGATATGACCGCCGGTCGAGGTTTCATCGCTCTCGCAGCTCAGGCGCTTGGTAACAGGTCCGTAGTTGGTACGCTTGGAGCTGCCATTTTATTTGGATTTTCGGAAATTCTGGGCTACGAATTCCAGATACTTTCCATCCCCTGGGAAATTGCAATGACTCTACCCTTCGTGCTGGTGCTATTGTCCGTACTCATTTACGGAAGGAGAAAGCTGAGGTTTTCGAAAGGTTAGAAAAAGGTTCATGTTTTGCTATACTTGGAGCGGTTCAACAGGCTGGAAATGGAGGTAGGAACATGAAACATGCGATGGTGGTATATGGCACACGACCCGAAACCATAAAGCTGGCGCCTGTGGTGCAGAAACTCAAGAAAAGTAAACATTTCCGTACCACCCTTGTTGTAACGGCACAGCACAGGGAAATGCTCGATCAGATGAATAGGGTCTTTGGCCTGAAACCGGATATAGATCTGGATCTTATGAGGGAAAGACAAACACTGTGGGACCTGACGGCTCTGGTCATCGAGAAAATGGTGGCGGTTTACAGAAGCACGCAGCCCGATGTGGTTATAGTGCAGGGTGATACCACCACCGCTTTCGTATCTGCGCTCGCAGCCTTTTATTTGAGAATACCCGTTGCACATGTGGAGGCGGGTCTCAGGAGTGGCAACATCTACTCACCTTTTCCTGAAGAGGTTAACAGAAGGCTGATAGGCGTTGTAACCTCGTATCACTTTGCTCCCACCGAAAGAGCCCGACAGAACCTCTTTCATGAGGGTATCAGAGAGAATGTCTGGGTGACGGGTAATACTGTGGTCGATGCCCTTCTCTGGCTGACGGAGGCGAAGGAACATCTGCTGGATGAATGTTTCAGGAAGTTGTTAAATGGAACATCCGATGTAGGAAAGATCGTTCTTCTCACCATGCATAGACGTGAAAACTGGGGCGAACCGATGAGAAGAGTATTCCAGATGCTGAAAGATCTACTGTTGCGCAGAAATGATGTCTTTCTCGTATATCCCGTTCATCCGAATCCCGTTGTGAAGGATCTGGCCTATGAGATTTTTCATGGCGTGAAGAATGCACTTCTGACATCACCCCTGGATTACCCCACCCTGGTGTCTGTGATGATGAACGCACATCTCATAATGACGGATTCGGGAGGGATACAGGAGGAAGCCCCCACCTTCAAGAAACCCGTTCTGGTTTTAAGGGATACGACGGAACGTCCTGAACTGATTGAAAGTGGTGCCGGTAAGCTGGTGGGAACCGATCCCGGCGTCATACTCGAAGAGCTGGAAAAACTGCTTGATGACGAGGCATACTATGAAAGGTTCAGGGCCACGGAGAACCCCTTCGGGGATGGGAAAGCGTCGGAAAGGATAGTTGATATACTGGAAAAGAAGATATCAGAGTGATTTTAGGAGCATACCCACGATATGCCCAAATTCTTCTCTACGCGGCAATTTGAACAGGTGGGACACGAGTGGGGAATCAGACGCTCCAAAACCATGCACACTCTCGAGAGTTTTTTCCAGCATTTCAGCTATCTTCCTTTCACATTCTTCATGTGCTGGAATAAGTAAGACAGATTCGACTGTGGCTACAGTAAGCAGATAATCCACATGCCAGAATAACTTTTTGTCACTTTTCAGATGTCTTGAAACCCTTGCGAGAAGATCTTTCATACCTGATCCTACGTATATGTAATGCCCTTTCGAAAGTTCAAAGGATTTTGATCTCGTCATAAGGGTGGTGTCTTTTTCCAGGTGTATGAGGAGCAGATAACATCCCTTCATTTTCGTGTGATCAACCCTTTGTACATATCCAGGATTTTGTTGTGCCATTCCTGGAAATCCCGTTCGAGCTCTTCCAGTGATGGTTTCATGGTTTCCAGATGTGAAAGTAGTTTTTTCTTGAGTTTTCTGGTATCCCAATCCACGGGTTTCAAACTTTCGGCTTCGCGTATTGATATCAGTTGTCCCATCTCCAGCTTACCCAATATCGTTAGATATCTGTTGTGAAAATCTATGATTTCGCTTACATTACCTCCGGGGTTCAGGAACAGGAGCAGGAAAGATGCTATCATCAGGCCGGTGATTATATACATCACTACAATCCATCTCTTCCAGCTTCGCCACGTGTACCTGGGTGAGACGAGAAGCCCGAATGCCATTCCCGCCAGCAGTCCTCCTATATGTGCAGCGTTGTTGATGTTTCCCGCCGTGAATCCAAGAACAAGGTTCACCAGTATCATCGGCAGTAGAGCCGCTCCCGTCAGTGGTTTCAAATAGTAGGGTATATCGTGCCTTCTACCTGCCGCGAACAGCATTCCTACCAAACCGAAAATGGCTCCACTCGCGCCAATGGAGATGGTGTTGTGGTAAAAAATCTGGGTTGCGAGATTACCCACAACACCGCTGAGAAAATAAACGCTCAGAAATTTCGGGGTTGAGTAAACTCTTTCAACTATGTTGCCCAGATACAACAGTGCGTACATGTTGAAAAATATGTGCAGAAATCCTCCGTGAAGGAACATGGCAGTGATAAGTCTGTAGTACTGTCCTGCATCCACCATCGGACCGTACTGTGCGCCCAGTTTTAGAAGTGTGGTGGTGGTGAAACCACCAAGTAATTCCAAGATGAACAGTATCACGTTGACCAGCGTTATAATGAAGGTGGCACTTTTTCTATCCACGAACATGTTCATTCCCACCCTTCTATTATTCCTGCCATTATGACATATTCCCGCCAGTATACGGTGACTATCTGTCCTGGTGTGACCGCGAATACCGGCTTCTTTAATTTTACCTTCAATTGATCATCGAGGATCGAGATTTCTTTTACTGCAGCCAGCTGCGATTTGTTCCGCACCTTACATCTGAGATCTTCCAGTTCCTTCAGCTCTTCGATCTTCAGAAACATGTTGATATTTCTCGCTACAATGTTCGATGCCATCAGAGCGTCTCTTTCTGCAACGACGACGGTATTTTCAGCTGGTACGACATGGTGAACATACAGGCGTTTTCCCGTGGAAACTTTCAATCCTTTTCTTTGTCCCACTGTGTAGAAATAAAAACCTTCATGTTCTCCAAGCACTTTTCCTTCCAGATCCTTTATCGGCCCTTTGCGTATTCCCAGTTTTTTCATGAGATAGGTTTTGATGTCATCATACGGTACAAAACATATTTCCTGACTTTCCTTCTTTTCACTCACGTGGAGTCCCAGATTCCTGGCCCTTGTTCGTATTTCTTCCTTCGTATACTGCCCCAGCGGAAACAGGATTCTGGATAATCTTTCAGGTTCGATGAGGGAGAGGAAGTAACTCTGGTCCTTGTCTCTGTCCCTTCCCATTTTCAACATATACTTTCCGAATTTTTCAACATACTCAACCTGCGCATAATGGCCTGTTGCGAAAAATTCGCAGTCAAATTTTTTCATCGCCTCATCCATCATTGCACCGAATTTGAGATATCTGTTGCAGAACGCACATGGGTTCGGTGTACACCCCGCAGCGTAAGTATTCACAAAATAATCCACAACGTGTGTTTCGAAAATTTCACCGAACCTCAGCACGTGAAATTCCACGCCGGCTTCTTTCGCTACTTTCATGGCATCAAAGGTGTCTTCGGGCGAACAGCATACTTTCTTTTTGGTGTGCCTGGCAAAATCAAAATAAATATCAGGGAAAGTCTTCATGTGTACTCCAACCACATCGTATCCTTTTTCCCTGAGCAGGTGAAGAGCAACCGAGCTGTCTACCCCTCCGCTCATAGCCAGTGCAACTTTGGCCACATTGATTCACTCCTCCGCTTATTTCACTATTTTAGAAACAATAAGGGGGCAGAACTTTCCACCCCCTTAACGGATCCCATCGATCTCGTTTCTTCCAGATTGGTGGTGTTTCAACTCACGCTCAGGTACTGTTTGGCGATTTCCACGTATTCTTTGAAAGCTTCCGGATCGTTCACAGCGAGTTCGGCAAGCATTTTCCTGTTGATTGTCACCCCTGCGAGTTTCAAACCGTGTATGAATTCACTGTACTTCAACCCTTCATTTCTGGCAGCTATGTTGATTCTCGTTATCCACAATCTTCTGAAGTTCCGCTTCTTCTCCTTCCGGCCTCTGAAGGAGAACGCTCCAGAACGGTAGTACATTTGTTTAGCCAGGCGGTATCTTCTGCTCAACGCACCCCTGTAACCTTTCGCCGCTTTCAATATTTTCTTTCGTTTTCTTCTAGAAGCCACCGATGTTTTCACTCTCATCGTGATTCACCTCGCTACATTCCGAGTGCTCTTTTCACGTGGTCAACATGGGATTTAGGCACCATTGCGGGTTTTCTCAACCTTCTCAACCTGCTTTTGGATTTCTTCCCCGTATTGTGTCCTCTACCCGAACGGTATCTCATCAACCTGCCACTTCCGGAAACTTTTATCCGCTTTGCCATGCTCTTATTCGTTTTCATCTTAACCTTTTTGCCCATCTTGAGACACCTCCAGAGTCTCACTTTTTAGGCTTTAGGGTCATCCTCATATCCCGTCCTTCCAGTTTCGGGGGGGATTCCACCTCCGCGATTTCCTCAAGTTCTTTCCGTATTCTTTCAAGCAACTGATAACCCTGATCGGTGAAGCTCATTTCCCTGCCTCTGAACATTATGGTTATCCTTACCTTGTCCCCACGTTCCAGAAACCTTTTAACATGGGAGAGTTTGGTATAGAAATCATGATCATCGATCTTCAACCTGAACTTCATCTGCTTCAGTTCCGACTGTTTTTGCTTCTTGCGTGCTTCTCTCATCTTCTTTTCCTTTTCGTACTTGTACTTCCCGTAATCCATTATCCTTGCCACCGGGGGATCGCTGTTGGGTGCAACCAATACCAGATCCAGATTCTTCTCACGTGCCATATCCAAGGCCTTACGTGTCGGGAAAATACCCAGATTCGTACCATCGGCGTCTATAACCCTCACCTGCGGCACACGTATTTCGTTGTTTCTCGGAACATCTATACTTGCGATCCTTCCACCTCCCAAAATAAAAACGGGTGAGACCACCCGTTTCCATTCACCACGAAAGTTTTCCTATAACCTTAACCCCTGCCGTCCTTGACGCGGGGTGGGAAGCCGGGTGGCCTCCTCTTATCGATTCTGGTGGGCCGTGCAGGACTCGAACCTGCAACCTACTGATTAAGAATCAGCCGCTCTACCTGTTGAGCTAACGGCCCACTTCCCACGCGATACCGATTTTATAACAATGGAGGTTTTTTGTCAACTTCTGGCGGAGGCGGCGGGACTCGAACCCGCACGGGGCATCGCCCCATCGATTTTCAAGACCGACCCCTTGACCAGTTCGGGCACGCCTCCAGGTAAATTATAGCAGACATTCACGGAACATCTCACTGGACAATCTAAATTCCTGACCGCATCTTGAATTTACTAGCAATCTTCGGAATTCCTGTACTGATTCTACTGCATCGACAGGATTCTTTATAGCTTTGTTATAATCATTCTCGGAGGTGCCTGTTATGAAAAAACTTCCAGTAGGAGTGAACAACTTCGAAAAAATGATAGAGGGAGGATATTACTTTGTCGATAAAACTCTTCTCATAAAAGAC
>JAGGZV010000097.1 GCA_021161835.1 Thermotogae bacterium
AAAGAAGATTTCTGGATAGTGAAACTCGATAAAGATGGAAACATAATCTGGCAGAAAACTTATGGGGGAAGTGATTATGACAAAGCCAATGACATAGCCGTCACGCCGGATGGAGGGTATATCGTTGCAGGTGGTACATGGTCAAACGATGGAAATGTAAGCGAAAATCACGGGGAAGGAGATTTCTGGGTAGTGAAACTTGACAAAGATGGAAACATAATCTGGCAAAAGACATATGGCGGAAGCGATTGGGAATCTGCCTCAGCTATAGCTACAACTCCAGATGGAGGATATATCGTAGTTGGTTGGACAGGTTCAAAAGATGGAGATGTGAGCGGAAACCATGGAGCCAATGATTTTTGGGTGTTAAAGCTTGATAAAGATGGAAACATCATCTGGCAAAGAACTCTTGGTGGAAGTAATCTTGACTTAGCTCAGGACGTAGCAGTAACTCCGGATGGTGGATGTATCGTTGTTGGCTGGACAAGATCAAATGAACGACCAGCCATATTCTGATGCCTGGATTATCAGACCTGGGTGGAAATGAAAAAAGTTGGTGTGAAAGTCTGCATACAAAAGATGAAAAAGGATGGTAATTTCGAACCAGGGACCTTCAAAACCCGATGGCATTATATGGTATTTTTCGAATGGCGATTCATCTGGGTGGCGATTCATCTGGTGTCTTGAAAGCCTGGAAAGTTATGATAGAATTATAAAGAGATGCTGGGAGGTCGTCTAATGGCAGGACGGCAGACTCTGGATCTGCTAGTGGAGGTTCGAATCCTCCCCTCCCAGCCATTTTTGTATATGACGGGAACAAAATATCTACGAAAAGTGGGGGTGCAAAGTGGAGATACGTAATCTTGAGAAAGTTCTCTCTTCCTTACCGGGTATTCACTCGGCGAAGGTTATTTCCGATGGTAACGGTAATC
The DNA here is from genome assembly GCA_021161835.1 of Thermotogae bacterium. Lineage (GTDB taxonomy): Bacteria > Thermotogota > Thermotogae > UBA12178 > UBA12178 > JAGGZV01. Next base: position 933 of record JAGGZV010000097.1, read on the forward strand.
TTACAGAAATCCACGTTCTGGCGAGTAGTCAGAAATCTGCAAAGCAGGTTGTCAGGGATGTGGAAACCGCTATACTTGCAACCAGCGGAATAAAAGTAGACAGAAAGATTATAAGCGTTGCACAGATCGAAGGAGAGGAAGAGAGGCAATCGGGAACAAGCCTGAATTTCAAGGTTAAGCGTGTGAGCCGCATATTTGAAGAACCACAGAAAATCGAAGTAACCATTGAAGATGCGGAAAAAGAAGTGACAGGTATAGCGATATTGCGAGATTACGGTGAAAAATCGTATCTTCGTGCCGTAGCGATGGCCACCATAAGTGCACTTGCGCAGCTGAAAGAAAGTGTTACCCGCTATAGTCTGGAATTGCTGGATGTGTTGAATTACCCCCGATATCCCATTGTAGTCGCCGTACTCGAATCGTTCAACGGCGAAAAACGTGTGGAAGCAGATCTGGTGAGTGAAGATCCAGCCCTCAGTGTGGCCAACCTCATCATAAAATGCCTGGGGTGATGTTGTCCTGACCACCGTATCGAATGTAGCCCTTTCCATACATGAATCGTTAACGCTCAAGTACAACAGACTGGCTCTTGAACTTCAGGCACGTGGTGAAAGGGTTATAAAACTTACTGCGGGTGAACCGGATTTTGAAACCCCAGAGATTATTGTTCATGCTGCTTATAAAGCTATGAAGGAAGGAAAAACAAAGTATGTGCCTGCCGCTGGTATCTGGGAACTCAGAGAAGCCATCGCATTCAGGTATTCCTCTATTTTTGGCAATCGCTGGGAACCCTCTCAGGTAATAGTAACCAACGGCGGTAAACAGGCTATATATTTAACTCTTAAAGCTATACTCGATCCGGGCGATGAGGTTATAATCCTGACACCTGCATGGGTTTCTTATGAATCTCAGGTTCTATTGAACAGGGGAGAACCCGTTTTTGTACCCACAAACGAGAAGTTCTTGCCAGATCCGGATTTAATCCGCTCAAGAATCACCGATCGTACGAAGGCATTGATAATAAACTCCCCCAACAATCCCACCGGCGCCGTCTATCCTGCGGAGTTGCTGAAGGAAATAGCCGAAATCGTTCTGGACAATAGGCTCTACGTTATAAGCGATGAGGTGTACAGAACCCTGATCTACGATGGCGAACACGTCTCAATATCCTCCTTCCAGGAAATGGATAAAAGAACGATCCTGATAGACAGCTTCAGCAAATCCCATGCCATGACAGGATGGAGGGTGGGATTCCTTCTGGCACCTTCTCACATTGCACAAGCCATTTCAAAGATAATGAGTCATACCACAGGCAATGTGAATACACCGAGCCAGTGGGCAGCTCTTAAAGCTCTCGAAACCGACACACGATACATGTTGGAAGAGTTCCACAGAAGAAGGGACTTCGTGACGCGCGAACTTCAGGATATGGGATTCACCTTTCACAAACCTGCTGGGGCGTTTTACTTCTTTTTCGATGTGTCAAAATATTGCCCGGATGACACCATCTTCGTCGAAGAGTTATTGAAGAAACAAAAGGTCGCGATGGTACCTGGTCAGGCTTTCAAGGCCCCAGGTATGGTGCGAATGTCGTTTGCAGCTTCAATGTCCGATCTGGAGGAAGGATTACGAAGGCTGAAGAATCACATCAATGGGGAAGTTTCTTGAGGCGTTCTTCTATTTCCGCTTTTCGCGTGGTATTGGGGTAATCTTTTAATATGGTTTCATACACCTTTACAGCTTTATCGATTTCTCCCGTCTTTTCATATATCAATGCAAGGTAGTAAAGCGCTACATCGTTTTTCACGAAATCCTCGTAGGATGCAACAAGGAGCGCCAGCGTTATCTTGGCTCTTTCGTATTTTCCTGCTTTGTATAACATCAATCCAGCATCCAGTAATGCCCATGGTGCTTTGGCACTTCCTGGATATTCTTCCACAGTTTTTTTGTAGTAATGCTCAGCATTTTCCAGCATTCCACGCTGCTCGTAATATTTACCGGCTATATAGAACACGCTGGATCCAATGAGTTCACCCAGTTTATCGGCTCTGTTCAACATAACATTTACAGCTTTCCAGGCTCCGGTTACATCGCCCTTTTTCAAACAAGCCTCCCCAAGAACATAACGCAATTTATCGCTTAAATCGTGCGAAGAAAGCTCAGTAATTATGGTGTCATAGTCCCCAAGCCTCAACAAACAGAAATAGTATTTGTATGTCAACTCGTCGCCATATTTGCCCTTATCATGTTCTGAAGCTTTCCTGTACCACTCAGCAGCTCTCTCCCATTCCTCCATCCTCTCATAAGTCCTTCCCAGATTCAGGGCTGCTTCAAGTTTCACATCTCCATCACCTTCGTAAAAAGCCTTGGAAAGATTCTCCACAGCTTTCAAAAGATTCTTGCGCGATAGGTAGAGCAAGCCCATGTCCAGCAAAACGTAAGGTTTTTCATCACCGGCGACTTTCAACGTTTCTTGAAGAATGGAAAGGGCTTCATCGAACTTTCCAGTATTGAGAAATATGTTGGCCTTTGCCCTGGCTATACGCACCTTATCATAACCTTGATTTTCCGCTTCCTCTATGGCTTTCAAAGCCTCATCGAATCTCCCCATCCTCATGAGTGACACAGCCAACCAATAACTTGCTTCGCCGGATTTCAGTGTTTTCAAAACATCCGCACTTTCAGCGAAACGTCCAAGATCCAGCAGTATGGTCGCTTTCCTTATGAGAAACTTCTCCATACGCTGTGGAAGTTCTTTGGCAGCCTTTTCACACACCCGTATAGCGCTTTCCTGATCGCCGACCTTTTGGTAGGATGACACCGCGTTGCTGTACATGCGCTCCTTGTTTTCCCGATTTTTCGAACGTTCAGCGCTTTCCTCCCATAATCGAGCGGCTCCCCTGCAATCGCCCAGGTTGTACAAACACCATGCTATGTTGTCCTTCAGAATGATTTCTTCCGTGATATTAGGTGCGATTTCCAAGGCCTCTTTGAAAACGGAAACAGCTTTTTCATATTCAGATAATGCCATGTATTCTCCACCCAGTGCCAGAAGCACTCCGTATTTCATTTCACCCACATCGCGTGCATGCAACTGCTCCAGTTTTTCGATCGCCCAATCGTGTTGTCCAAGCTTTGAAGCACTTAGAGCAGCATAATAAAGAGCACTATGAAGGGTTGTAACATCCTTTGCGTTGTTGGCACTTTCTATCAACACCTTTTTCGCCTTTGCATAATCTCCAATTTTGTAAAGAGAGACGCCCTCTATCAACTTCGCTTCATCGAAATAATCGAAAGAAGGATCAATCTCCTTGAGGATATCGGCAGCCTTGGAGTATTCGCCGTTTTCGTATAGCATGTTGCCCCATGTGAACCTGCATTCATCTTCGTACCGCGTATTCTCCAGAAACCTGAAATATTCGCTTATCTTTTCCTCATCATCTAGATTATACGCACAATAAAACAGCGAATACAAAGCATACATGTACCTTTCATCTTCCTTCCTGAATACCTCTATTGCCTTTTCGTAATTCCTCAAAGCCTTATCGTACAATTGAAGGAAGTAGAAGCCGTCGCCCATGGCTATGTAAATTTCTCTTAACATCTCTGGATTTTCCACAACGGCCGTCAGGTTGTTCAACCTCTTGAGTGCTTCCGAAACTATACTGATATCCTCCAGGTATATACCTTTTTCCATCAGTTTTATGGAGGAATTATAATCCGCAATAACGTCTGAAAGCAATATAGCGGAAACCATACAAATCGATAAAACAAAAAGAAGATTCCATCGAATTTTCACCAGGGGTCACTCCCCTCCAGAAACGGGGATGACACATATGAAGGAAGCTGGACCACTACCTGCATTGCGGAATTGATGAATCTCGTTGGGTTTGACGAAAGCATAAGAATGTTCAGAAAGTTTGTAGACTCCATCCTCCGTTTCAAGTTCCACTTCACCTTCAACCACGAACACTTCATGTTCCCAGGGATGCGTGTGTTTGGGGGTATAACCACCTTTCTCAAGTGTGAACAAACGCATTATGAAGTTTTCCGCGCCCTGTTTCGATGGACCAATTAAAACCCTTTTCTTCACACCCTTCACTTCTTCTCCATCGTACACTACAGGTTCCACCTCTTCAGCTCGCCCTACGTACGCCACTTGATGACCCTCCCCTGTGCTGTTTTTTTAGTTCCCCAGCATATTCTATCACCACACGCCTGTAAGGCTCATATCCTACGGAATAACTGGTAAGGCCTTCGTACTCCTTCACAACCTCATGTACGACTTTGCGCTCATGCGAAAACATGGGAGTTAACTCCACACGACCTTTACTCTTCAAAACCTTCATAGCCATTCTCTGAGCTATTTTTCTGATCCTTTCGAGATCTTCACCCTGAAACTCGAATTTAAGAGAAAATTTAGAAGATGTGAAACGATTCACATATATGCTCAGAACATGATGGAGCTCTTGAAAAAAATGCTTGCTTTTCTTCATCTTACCATCGATTTTCGTGAAACACACGGTAGCGGATTTTTTGGACACAGTTATATCGTAATTTATCTGAAAGTTGGCCATAGAAAAAAGACGATCGAGAAATTCCTTCATTTTTCGTTCGACATATCGCTCGTTGAGTGTAATCTCCACCACCGCTTCCTTTTTTCCCAAGCCAAAGAAACCACGGTGAGGTTTCTGCAGGATTTCCAGCTCATATTCGTCCTCACGGGCGTCGATCATCTTCAGGATCTTTTCTACAGCGTCCTGAACGGTATCACCTGCACCACGAAATTTCTTCATCACCCCACCTCCTGTTCATCAGCCACCGAAAAGTTCTCTAATGGTCATACCCTTTATGTTGTATCTCTTGTAGATGTACAGGGTAACAAGTAACTGAATTATCGTTTGAACGGTCCAGTAAAGAAAAAGACCGGATGGAACCCTTATGAAGAGAAAAGGAAATATTATACTCATGGCTATGGACTGCCAGGCAGTACGCCTGTCTTGACTCGTTATTAAGGCAGAATAGAAGTAGCATACTACACTTATCACCACAAACAGGATATTCTCTTTGAATCCTCCCACGCTAAGGTCCTTCCAGATAAAAAACGGAGGACCGTACGCAAATTCTTCACCAAAATAGCGTATTACCGAAAACAGTAACAGAAAAATCGGAAATTGCACCAGAAGGGTAAGACAACCCGATGCAGGATTAACCTTTTTCTCACGATACAATTCCATAAGAGCCTCCTGCAAACGTTTTGGATCCTTGTACTTTTTTTTCAAACGCTCCACGTAAGGTTGTAGTTCTTTCATCTTTATCATGGATTTCATCTGTGTGTGGTAGAGCGGATACAAAATCAGACGCACTATTATGGTGAATATTATTATTGCCCATCCAAAATTTCCAGTTATTCTGTAAAGCCAGCTCATGAAAGAAACCAACCCGTAAAAAATAGAACCATACCATGTCCATGCTTTCGGTAAAGACCTGAGAGCCGCTTTCAATTTTTCATAATCATCAGGGAACTCAGCAGAAATGAACGAATATTTTAAAGGCCCCAGGTATCCCTTTGCTTCCAACCGTCCATTCAATGCTACAACGTTGTTGAAAATTTCCTTCACACCCTTCGTACTTCCCATTTTAAATATGATGACACGCTTGGATCTTGAATAACTCATGAACATGTTATCCCAGAATCTGTCGTAATACAAGCGTGGTAAATGAACCTTTATCTCAACAGGGGTATTGATATTCAACTTCACAATGTAATGAGGTCCATCCACGAATATGAGTTCTTTAACAACACCTTTTTCGTGAAAGAAAAACAGGTGCAGATTACCCTTGGCATCGCTGCTCAACTCATAATCCAGAACCCTCAACGGTGAAGAGTCCACCACCACATCAAAACCGTCGTTTTCATAGCGGTATACTTCCGTACGCCGCTCGAATATGAAATAAACGTTTTTCAGTATTCCTCTGGTGACATCAAAAACGTATTCGGATGTCCTGCTCCTGATAACAAGAGTTGCACCTGTAGATTCGTATGTTACCTGCCCCGGGAGGGAGGATGTTAGCGACAGGAATAACAGGATAGCAAAAACATATAAACATGCATTTTTCATCTTTTCTGCCTCCTCCATGTGAAAATTTCAGGGACGGGATCGTGACCACCAGGATGCCACGGATGACACTTCAACAGGCGTTTTACACCAAGATACAGCCCTCTCATCACTCCAAATCTTTTGATGCTCTCGTACATATAATGCGAGCATGTAGGTGTAAAACGGCAAACTGGAGGTTTAAGAGGTGAAACAAACCTCTGATAAAGCCGTATTATACACAATATTACTCTTTTAGGAAATTCAGTAGCTCGTCCAGCATCACTTCTATATCCCGATATCTCAGATTCTCGAACATGCCTGCTAAGCTCTTTCGTGGTATTACTATCAAATCCACACATTTTCTCCATTCACCTTTATGTAATCTGAAATATTCCCTTATGTAGCGTTTGAATCTGTTTCTTTCATGTGCTTTTCCAAACTTCTTGCCAACAATAATACACAACCGCGAAACATCCATGTCGTTGTAAAGATATAAAACGGTGATGTAATCGTTGTTGACTTTTTCACCGTTCCTGAGAACGTTATCTATGTCTCTACGCTTACTGAGTCTCTCCAACCTGGTAAAGGTATAAACTCTGCTCACACCGTGAGTCTTTTCCGACCTTTTCTTCTGCGCCTCTTGAGTATGGCTCTCCCACTCTTCGTGGACATTCTCCTGAGGAATCCATGCGTTCTCTTTCGCTTTCGTCGAGATGGTTGATATGTTCTCTTCATAATTCCAGCCTCCCAACAGTAGTTTTACTCGGCATACACACCGATCCCATATACTTCCGGTCCAGTGTGGCACGCAACTGTAGGTGAAATACGCAAAAGGTACTCTTCCAGTTTTTCAACTCCTGTAGGTACCAAATTTCTTATCTTATCCAGCAATTCCTCAACCCGTTCACGCATGATCTCGGCACCGTACCCTACCATGATTCTAACGAATTTCTTACCTTTCAAAAACTTCGTCGCCATCTCCGCCATGGTGTTGATAGCAGAACGTCTGCCCCGAACAACCGCCTTTTTATCCACGTAACCTTCTTCATCTACTGTGAGTATCGGCACTATTTTCAGCAGCGTACCTATCAGGTTCATGGCTTTGCCTATTCTACCGTTTTTGTGAAGATATTTCAACGTGTTAACCGTGAAAACCAGGAACGTGTTTCTGCGTATTTCGTGAAACCGCTCTTTCAAAACCTTTATGGACCGTGTTTCCTCGTACAACTCCCGCAATCTCATGGCTATCAGACCGGCACCGGCAGAAGCACTTCTGGTATCGAATAGATACACCCGCAAATCTTTCAAGCGTCCTATAAAGAGCCTGTAAGTGTCCAGAAATCCACTCAGCTTTTCCGAAAAGTGGATGGAGATAACTTCATCCACACCCTTTTCTTTCAGATCTTCATAGAATTTTTCCACTTCCGACATGGAAGGAAATGCGGTTTTCAATTCGCTTTCATTGGTAACCATACCATAAAACTCTTCTCTACTTATGTCCACCGTGTCAGTGTAAGTTCTACCATCAACCTCAACCTTCATCCCAATGGTGTAAAAAGGATGAACTTTAAGCCATTCTTCAGGCATATCACAGACGCTATCAGTTACAAAAACTTCCAAAATTCCATCCACCTCCTGGCAGCGAAAGGAATCACCATGGAAGTATTCTATCATGGTCTTTTACAGAGCACCAAAGGATGAATTCGAATACAAAGAACAAAGGGGGGAGAACCCCCCCTTTGTCCAGGAAATGGACATTTTTCCTCATCCTACTGAATAGAAAGCATCTCTACCTTTGTACAATGCAACATCTCCGAGTTCCTCCTCTATCCTCAGCAATCTGTTGTATTTGGCTATACGCTCACTCCTGCTGAGCGATCCAGTTTTTATCATACCCGCATTTGTTGCAACTGCAAGATCAGCTATAAAGGTATCCTCAGTTTCACCAGAACGGTGAGAAATCACGCACGTCATACCATGGGTTTTCGCATATTCTATGGTCTCCAGAGTCTCCGTTACAGAACCTATCTGGTTAAGTTTTATGAGTATCGAATTACTGGCCTTCATTTCCACCCCTTTTCTGAGTCTTTCCACATTCGTAACGTACAGGTCATCACCCACTATCTGTATCTTGGTTCCCACCTTCTTTTGAAAGGCTACGAAAGCCTCCCAATCTTCCTCATCGAACGGGTCTTCTATCGACACTATGGGATATTTCTCTATGAGCTGTTCATAATACTCTATGAGTTCCTCCGAAGTTTTCTGTGTTCCGTCTATATCGTAAGTGGCACTCTCAGCATTGTAAAAGGAGCTAGCTGCACAATCCAGAGCTATTGCCACATCCTCACCGGGTTTATAACCTGCTTTCTCTATCGCTCTGATTATGTACTGTATCGCTTCCTCATTGCTCTTAAGATTCGGTGCGAAGCCGCCTTCATCTCCAACAGATGTTACGTGCCCTTCGGAATGAAGTATCTTTTTCAAATTATGGAACACTTCCGCGCCATATCTCAATGCTTCTTTGAAAGTTGAAGCACCAACGGGAACGATCATGAACTCCTGAATATCTAGATTGTTGTCCGCGTGTTTTCCTCCGTTCACTATATTCATGAAAGGAACCGGCAGTACCTTTGCATTGGCACCGCCCAGATACCTATAAAGCTCCACACCCAGACTCTCAGCTGCAGCACGGGCAACCGCCATAGATACCGCCAGTATGGCGTTGGCCCCAAGTTTTGTCTTGTTCGGGGTACCGTCGAGATCCAGCATCAATTTATCGATGGCAACCTGATCGTACGCATTCATACCTATCAGCTTGGGAGCTATTATCTCGACGATGTTTTTAACGGCTTTTGTCACACCCTTGCCAAGATACCTGCTACCTCCATCACGTAACTCCAGAGCCTCGAACTTACCTGTAGAAGCTCCAGATGGCACCATCGCGATCCCAAAGGTTCCATCGTCCAGGTGTACTTCCGCCTCCACTGTCGGATTTCCTCTGGAATCCAGTACTTCTCGAGCCTTGATATCAACTATCTGTGCATATGCCTTCAGAAACATCACTTCCGCCTCCTTTCTCCTCGAGGATTTTCAGAAGCCTATCTACGGCTCGACGCAAATGTGGAATAACGATCGAACCTCCGACGACCAGTGCAACATCAAAAATTTCCATGAACTCCTCCAAACTCACGCCATTTTCAACACATCTCTCTATATGATACATCACACAATCGTCACATCTCAATACCATGGAAGCTACCAACCCCATCATTTCTTTGATTTTGGCGGGCAGGGCTCCCTCGCTGTACACCCGTGAATCCAGATTGAAGAACCTTTTGGTATTGATGGTACCCAATTCCATTATCTTTTCATTCATGCGTTCTCTGAATGTTCTGAATTCTTCCCACTCTCCCATTCATTCACCTCCTTTCAACCTTTCACAGCCCCTCTGGTTAACCCCCCTATCAGAAACCTCTGAAGGGAAAGAAACAGTATCACCATCGGTGTCATACCCATGAGAGCGGCGGCGGTGAATATTCCCCACTGTGTTTCATATGGTCCGACCGCAAAGGTCCAGAGTCCGAGAGCGTAGGTGTAGTTTCTCACATCCTGCAATATTATTCTGGCCAGCACGAACTCATTGAAGGTACCCATGAAAGTTAGAATGATGACAACCGCGAGAATAGGGCTTGCCAACGGGAGAACGATCTTGTAAAAGGTCTGAAACCTTGTCGCACCATCTATCATGGCAGCTTCCTCCAGGGAGTCGGGTATCGTATCATAGAAACCCTTTATCAAATACATATTGAAAGCTATGTTCCCCAGGTAAACGAATATCAAGCCCCCCAGAGTGTTCAATCCCAGCCACGGTACGAATTTCCCCATGAAGTTCAGCAGACCATACAAAGCCACCATATACATTATCGCGGGGAACATTTGAATGAGGAGCAGTGTCAGAATACCGTATTTTCTCCCCCAAAATCTCATTCTGCTGTAAGGATAGGCGGCAAGAGCGCAAACTGCTGTCGTTATCAAAGCAACCACCCCGGATACAATTACAGAATTCGCCACCCATCGCAAAAAGAAGTGTTTGGGTTTCTGCTCCCAGATTTGTGAGAATCTGAATAAAAGATGCTCAATATCTTTGAATATTTTCCTTGCTTTTTTTACCGGAAAGTCATATATCAAATCTCCTGCTAGTCTTAAAGAAACACCTAGATATCCGCTCACCTTGCCGGCGTAATCTAACTTGGTAAGATCATACATTCGTTCCAGAGCCTCGGAACTCACATATATACCACCCATTGCTATATCCATGAGATGGAACATGTTGTCCTCGAAAAGCTTCAACCAGCTAGCGAAAGAATTCATCAGCTCACGCGCACCACGTAGAAAGCGATCCAGCCTTTTCACAAAATCTCGATACTTTTCCACCCAACTCATTGTTCGAAAGAGATTTTTGAACAAATCTTCGAATCTATCGTCTGAAAAAGAACTCCTGTATTCCATTGCCAGATCTTTCACCTTTCTGTATATGCTCGCATATTTTACGACAGCCCGCCAATCGAATTTTTCTTTCAGTTTCATGAGGTCGTTTTGCCAGACTTCCAGTGCTCTTGCCGCAGCCACCAGCCACTGTTTCCTAACAAACGGCAACAAAACGGTCGTCCTTGCATCGATGATTTTCTCCAATTCGTGCTTTTCCATCATGACCTTATCCAGTAGATTCCTCTTGACCGCAACTTCTTCTTCCAGATGACTCAGCTCTTCCGTACCATCAACCCATTCACGCAGGATGGCTCCAACACTCTCAAGTGTTTCCAGAAACGAGGGAAGAAACCCTTCAAAAGCTTCAAGGAAGTCAACATGGATGGCACTGACAACGTTTTCACCACTTATCCACTGCAGATATTCGACAATTTTCTTCATTCGGTTTTTCACGACATTCAATTTTCCCAACAGCATCTTCATGATAGGCTGATTTGTCCGTAAATTCGGGAAAGCTTCCATGGATCGAACGGCATTCTCCGCATCACGAATAAGAGTTTCCGTTGCAAAAGTGTTCATCACATTCTTCTGGACCTTTTCTCCTTTTTCAAGCAGGCTCAGGAATTTCTCGAGTGTATCTTCCATCACTTTTACTTCTGGTATGTACAGATCCTCTATCAGCTCCTGAATTTTCAAAAGTTTGAGAGACATGGTATATCTTTTATTGTCTAGTTTCGCGATTTCATCATCGAATTGTTTGATCTTTTCTTCCAGTTCTTCCAATTTTTTCCTGCTGATTCCAATGTACCTGTCATATATACTCATCAGGAGCTTCGAAACATCTGAATACACCTTTCTCAATTCCACGATGCTACTCTCACCTTCAACGAATCTTCTGAACTCCAACATGAAATTTCTGTCATATTCGGCGTAGCGCTCCAACAACGTCATGAAAAACGGGTCATATTGTGAAAAACGTCTGGATGAAAGTAACTCCCAGAAAACCACAGGTGCGAAAGCAGGATCGAGTTCTGGTAGTTCTCCAGCCGCTTTCACGAAAGCACCGCGAATGTCTTCCAGTGCACGGATGCTTTCTTCAACAATTACTTCAGCATTTCCTCCTAAATATCCATTTATTTCGTTCTTCATTCTATCGAGCTCTGTGAGAATGTTAGAGGACACACGCATGTATTCATGTAAACGTTCAACATCCCTCACCGCCGTTTTCTGTGCTTTGCTTTTTTTTCCAGTATCAAAGGGCTTTGAAAAGGTGATGAGATTCTGAAGCTCGAGAATCAAGGCGGGTACATTCTTTTCTGGAACGAGAAGGTCCCTATAGTGTTGCAGTGTCAATCGCGTGGTGACAATCTTGTTCGAGAAAGCCGCTTCATCCATTCTGACCGAAGTGACCACAACCCAGAAAACGGGGAAAAGTATGATGACCACCAAGATTATGAGAATCACATGGGCAATAGGGTGTCTATTCGTACGCTTCATTACCTGCTCACCTCTTCGAAAGAACCGGAAAGTTTGAAATTCACGAAGCTTATCCCCGCCACTATAACGAATATGATCACAGATACGGCGCTGGCAAAACCAAAATCCTGACCACGTCCACCTTCAAAAGCCAGTTTGTAGGTATAGGAAATCAGTATATCGGTTGCACCAGCAGGTGTGGTGGTGTTCGGCATGGGTGGACCACCCTGGGTAAGAAGATAGATGTTGACAAAGTTGTTGAAGTTGAAAGCAAAACTTCCCACGAGTAGTGGTGCAACAGTAGTGAGAAGTAAAGGAAAGGTTATACTGAAGAACCTCTGCACCTTTCCAGCACCATCCATCGCTGCTGCTTCGTAGAATTCATCGGGTATACTTTGCAAAGCTCCAAGTGAAACGGTCATCATGTATGGAAATCCCAGCCAGGTATTTACTGCAAGACATGCGATTTTGGCTAGAAAGGCGTCGCTGAACCATTTCAACTTGATTCCAAAAATGGAGAGAAGAAACTTGTTCAACAATCCGTAGGATTCGTTGAATATACCATTTCGCCACACAAGGACAGAAATAAACGCTGGAATTGCCCATGGTACTATCAACAGAGTCCTATAGAGTACTCGACCCTTCAAAGTTCGATCGTTGAGCACCAGAGCAAACGACAAACCAACGATAAACGTGAAAAGAACGCTAAGAGCGGCCCACGTGAAATTCCACGCAAATATTTTCAAGAACGGCCTTGAAACACTTGGATCTGTGAATATCCTCATGAAATTTCTCACACCTACGTAATCTATATAGCCAGCTACGAATTTCTTTTTTCCCTCAGATGTCAATTCGTAAAATGCCCCTTCCTCTTCCAGCAGCGGTCTATTCGTCTTCGTGTTAATCACCACACTCTTGAACACCCTTTCCCCATCAATTTCCACTTCGCGATAGGAAAGAACATACAAACGTTTCACCGGAAAAAATCGCCATTTACCATCAGATGAAATTTTTAGAGCCAGGCGCACTCCATCTGGAGTAATGTACTCAGCGTTAGCCAAGTATTTCTGACCGATCCTGCTTTTGAAAAACATTTCATTGCGCACCGTGAAAGGATCATCGGGGTTGTAGAAACGTCTATACACTTCTTCGCCTATTTTCAACATTCTGGCATCTGTAAGATTGAAGAAATCATCAGGCACGACTTCCAGAACGTGTCCTTGAAAGTCATGATGCTCACTGGTCACGGGAACAAGAACACCTTCTCTGAGGACAATCTCACGCCCTCTCCTAACTTTGGGCTGCGCCACGCCTGCCACGAAGTGATGACCGCCCACATTGAAAACTATCAGAAAATCGTCAGTGGGACTCAAATTTTCGTACCGCACGAAAACGGTGTAAGAAACTGAGTGAGCTTCTTCAGGGATGTAAGTATATAGTGGATCTGTTATCAACCTTTTAACAACTTCTTCACGTACTTCTATATGTCCAGTGCCGTAATTTGTGAAAGCAATGTTAATGGTGAAATATATGGGATACACCACGAGAATGGCCAGCAAAATGACCGCGGGAATTATGTATCTGTATGGATAAGCTCTGCGGGAGAAAAAAATGAAATCTACTATGACGATCAAAGAGGCGATTACTATTCCAAGGCTCTTCAAACCATACGATATAAGAAATGTGGAAGCCCAGAAAGCGAGCGCATTCGTTACAAACAAGAAAAACCATCCCACCACTTTTAGAGTCGTTCTCAACATCGTGATCACCTCAAAGAAATTTTAACCCCGGTGGGGATGGAAGAAGGAAGCAAAACAAAAATAAAAAACGGGGGATGCCCCCCGTTTTCACTTGGCAATTTGAGCCTTTATCTTTTCCACGGCGTTGTTCAATGCCTCCTCTACAGAGGCCTTTCCATTTATTATGAGATTCAAAGCGTCGCCCATGGCCCCCCAAACAGGTGCCATTTCCGGCACATTGGGCATCGGTATACCATTCGCAGCGCTCCTGGTAAAAGCTACAACATCTGGATCATTCTTCACCAGCTCCAGTACATCTTTCCTGGATGGAAGCCTGGGATCGGCCAAGTAAAGCTTGTACATCGTGTCCTTCTTGGCTATGAAACTGGTCAGAAATTCCAGAGCTATGAGCTTGTTAGGAGAATTGGCGTTGATCATGAATCCCTGGACACCCACGAAAGGTTTGGCTTTCACGCCCCATGCCAGATCAGGAATGAGAGCAACGCCATAATCTATACCCGCATCTCTATAAGCTTTTATAGCCCAGGGACCGTTTATTATCATCGCTGCTGCATCAGACTTGAAGAGATCATCCATTATGGGATAATTGTCTCCCACCTGCAATATTCCCTCATCGAAAAGCCGTTTTATGAGTTTGGCTCCCTGCACAGCACCCCAATTGTTCAAACCAATATCTGTAACATCCAATCCTTCCGGGGTGCTCTTGAAAATGTAGCCACCATATCCCTGAATGAATGGAGCGGAAAAGTAGAAATTAGCAGCATCGTAGATGAATCCTCTCACTTCTCCTTCGTATTCCTCATCTATTTCCTTCGCTTTTTCGATGAGCTCATCCATTGTTTTAGGTGGTTCGGTAATATAGTTCTTGTTGTATATCAACGCAACCGCTTCCATGGCATACGGTAATCCATACAACTTTCCACCATAACTGAAAGCGTTGAGAGCGGATTCGTAGAACATCTTCTTTTCTCCGAACTCCGGTATAGGTTCTATCAACCCGTTAACGGCAAGTTCACCAACCCAATCATGTGCGCCCACTATTATATCTGCGCCCTGGCCAGCCGGTGCTGCTTGAAGAAATTTGGACTTTATGGATCCAAAGTCGACATACTGCACCACGACTTCCACCCCGTACTTCGCTTTGAACTCCTCTCCCAGTTTCTGAAGTATGTCCACCTGCTTTTCCGAACACCATATGGTCAATTTCAACTGCGAAAAAACGAAACTCACGACCAGCACCATCAACATGACAATAAGGACTCTGCGCATACGATCACCCTCCTATCTTTACAGAATTGCGATACCATACAAATGATATCACAATTGTTTTTAAACTCGAAAATATTCATCCAAACGCAGTAATCGCTTCAAATTTGAAAGATGTATTCCAAAAGCTTTATAGATACACAATTAGAAGAATGCATGCAGCTGTCAAACATTTTATGGTAAAATGTGCATGAGGTGATGTAGATGGGGTGCTGTGGAAAACTTCGTTGAAGATTATACGTTTTCATAAACTTACTTCCTACACATGTAGATGCATGTGTACCTTCTGATTTTTCTTCATGCGTTCCCCGAAAAGCCTGTTTTCCCTGGATTCGGTGTTAGGTACTTTTTAGTTTTTCATGGAGGTGAATTGAGTTGCGTATAATACGCTTTTTCAAGAATATATTTGGAGATATTATGTCCACTTTTACTGCGGTTAAACGCGATCTGGAAATGTACGTGATGCTCGACCCTTCCGTGGAAAAGAAATGGGAGGTTCTGGTAGCTTCTGTGGGATTTTATGCAATGATGCTGTACAGAATAAGCAATTTGCTGTGGCGCTGGAAACTAAAATTTCTTGCTCTGATCGTCTACGCCGCTTCCAGAATAATAACGGGGGTGGACATACATCCCGCCGCACGCATAGAACCCGGTGTGGTCGTGGATCACGGTGTGGGAACGGTCATAGGTTCAACAGCAAGTATTGGATCAGGAACCATAATATATCATGGTGTCACGCTGGGTGCCAGAAGAATCGAAAGCGGGAAGAGACATCCAGATATAGGCCGAAACGTATTCATAGGCTCTGGAGCCAAAGTGCTGGGCGCTGTCAAAGTGGGAGATGGGGCACGGATAGGCGCGAATGCTGTGGTACTCAATGATGTACCGGCAGGTGCGGTGGCAGTGGGAGTACCCGCTAGAATACTGGAAAAGAAACAGGATGATCCCGAACAACTGGAGGTACCTACGTGGATCCATGGGATATGATTTAATAACAGAGGAGGTGCCAACCATGCTGATAGCAACTCTAGGTAACACCCCCATGTTCACCCTCTCGAAAATTTTCGAACGCGGGAGAGTCTTCGTGAAGCTTGAAAAAAACAATCCTGCCGGTAGTGTCAAAGATAGACCCGCTTATTTCATGATAATGGATGCTGAACGCAGGGGATTGCTCAACATCCGCAATCGCGTCATAGTTGAACCCACAAGTGGTAACACGGGTATTGCACTGGCGATGGTAGGAGCAAGCAGAGGATACGAAGTGATTCTCACCATGCCGGAAACCATGAGCGTTGAAAGAAGAAAAGTTCTGGAAATGCTTGGTGCGAAAATAGTACTCACGCCCGGTGAAAAAGGCATGAAGGGAGCCGTGGAGAAGGCGAAAGAACTGGTGAAGGAACTGAACGCCTTTATGCCTGATCAATTCTCGAATCCGGCCAATGTACTATCACACGAGAAGACCACGGCGCCGGAGATATTACATCAGATGAACTGGGAGCTCGACGCCTTCGTGGCGGGTGTGGGAACAGGAGGAACGATAACGGGAGTGGGACGGGTCATGAAAAAGTTGTTCGGTGAAAAGGTGAAGATCGTCGCTGTGGAACCAGCCAGATCACCCGTGCTATCAGGGGGAGAGCCTGGACCCCACAGAATCCAAGGAATAGGTGCCGGTTTCATTCCACCGATACTCGACTTGAGTGTCGTCGATGAAATCGTGACTGTAGAAGATGAGGAAGCTTTCGAAATGGTGAAATTACTCGCGAAACACGAGGGCTTGTTTGTAGGGATATCCAGTGGTGCGAATATCGCTGCAGCCATCAAAATAGCCGAAAAACTCGGACGTGAAGCCAGGGTTGTTACGGTAGCTCCGGACCATGGTGAAAGATACTTAAGCCTTTTCTGATATAGAGCATGGCATTGTAACTTGAACTGGGTAAGAACCGGTGTTATCATTATGGAAAAGATCCACTTCTTTTTTCGTTTTTTAAAATCGGAGGTGTTTGTCTGTGTATCCCCGGTTACTTGTACATCTTGGCCGAATAGAAGAAAATGCGAGAAGAATCGTAGAATTGGCCCGCAGATTCAATGTAGATCTTGTCGGTATCACGAAGGTGGTTCTGGGTGACCCAAGGATAGCAAAGGCAATGGTGAAAGCTGGTATAAGAACCTTAGGAGATTCCAGGCTTTTGAACATACGAAGAATGCGTGATAATGGTGTAAACGCGCGTTTTCAACTCATAAGATTGCCGATGATAAGTGAACTGGAATTGGTTGTCGAGCTGGTAGATTGCGTTCTGGTATCAGAATTGAGAACCATTGAAGCCCTCAACGAAGTTCTGAAATCTAAAGGCAGAAAAATGGATATCATCTACATGGTGGACATAGGAGAGCTGAGGGAAGGAGCATGGTACAAAGAAGCGGTCGAAGAGATAGTGAAAGTTATAAAGTATGAAAACGTGAGACTGATAGGTATCGGAACCAATCTTGGATGTTTGAATGGTGTACTCGCCACTCCCCAGAACCTTTCCATACTGCTGGAAATCCGGGATAAGCTTGCCGGACTGGGGGTGGATATACCGCTGATTTCTGCTGGTAACACCTCCACACTGTTTCTGATGGAGAACAACACCTTACCCGAGGGTATAAATCAATTCAGAGTGGGAGAAGCCATCGTACTGGGAACGGATGTTACGAGGGACAGAAAGATAGAGATGTTGAGACAGGATACCATGGAGTTGCAGGCGGAAATACTTGAGTTGAAATCTAAACCTTCGCGGCCTCTTGGAGAGCTCAACAAAGATGCCTTTGGAAGGAAAACTGTTGTGAAGGACAGAGGTATTCGTAAACGCGCCATTCTTGCACTGGGAGAACAGGATATAATGTACACGGGGCTGTACCCCCTGATGTCAGGGATAGAAGTGATCAGGGCGAGCAGTGATCACCTTGTGGTGGATGTCACCGATTCGGAAAAAAACTGGAAAGTAGGAGACATAATTTCATTCCGCGTGAGTTATGGAGCTCTTCTGCGCTCGATGACTTCCCCATACGTGGAGAAGGTATACATAGATGATTGAGGCGAGGAACCATGCAAACGTGTGAATACTGCCTCAAAATTGAAAATTTAACGGTGGCGTACGGTAAAAGAGTGGCACTGGAGAACATCAACTTACATCTCTCGAAAGGTGAATTCCACGCTGTGGTTGGACCAAACGGTGGGGGAAAAACCACACTTGTTAAAGCCATACTGGGATTGATCAAACCCCTCAGTGGTAACATAATGATATTCGGGAAACCACAAAAGGAGTATCTCAAAGAGAACACCATAGGTTACCTTCCACAAACGCATTCCACGAACATATCCAGAGTCCCCTTGAAAGTTATCGACGTGGTTCTTATGGGATGCATGGGATATCGCGGATTGACGGGATACAGAAAAGATGTTATAAAACGTGTGGAAAAAATCATGGATATGCTTGAAGTGCTTGACAGACGTAATAATCTCTTCGACGATCTGAGCGGAGGTTTGAAACAGAGAGTGTTGATAGCGAGGGCACTGGTATCGAATCCCGAGCTTCTGATAATGGATGAACCAACCGTGGGTTTGGATGTAAAAGCTCAAAAGGATTTTTACACGTTGATAAAAAAATTGAGAGAACAGTTGAATATAACAATTATCATGGTTAGTCATGATGTGGGGTTTGTTTTTGAATATGCTGATACGGTGGTGTGTGTGAACAAACGTGTGCACCTTCATACCAAACACAAAGACGAGCTACCGAAAGATTTTTTCAACAGATTGTATGGATATGACGTGAAATTTGTTGATCACAGGCACGGTGACCCTGATGCTTGAACTTTTCAAGTATTCTTTTCTTCAAAGAGCCGTAGTGGTTGGGATGTTTACAGGTTCTGCATTGGCGATTCTCGGCATCGTTGTAGTGATGCGCAGAATGGCTTTCTTCGGTAGCGGTCTAGCCCACATAGCGTTCGGTGGAATAGGATTGGCTGTCCTTCTGGGAATTTCTCCGTTCCCCGTTGCCGTAATCTTTTCCGTGTGTGCAGCGGTGTTTCTGGGTTATCTACGAACACAAAATGTGAGTGAAGATACCAGTATAGGTATTCTATTCTCACTCTCGATGGCCCTGGGTGTGATTCTGTTATCACTTGGAAAAAAGGGATACGGAGATTTGACATCTTATCTCTTTGGCGATATTTTGGCGATTGGAAAATATGAAGCACGGGTCATGATCATAGTCAGCATGATAGGCATGGTGTTCATGTATCTCTTTCATGACCACCTTGCCTATTTCACCATGGATGAAGACTACACGAAGTTAATGTACCCCAGGATGAAATTCGTATATTTCGTTTATCTCATCCTTCTCGCGGTAATGATTGTACTGGCCCTGAAAATACTGGGAGTGATACTGGTCTCAGCCCTTTTCATCATACCGGCAGCAGCGGGATTGATCGTGGGCGGAGAATATCACAGAGCGTTCTGGATAGCTCTGGCGTTCGTCAACGTTTCCATATTTGCCGGCATCATGTTATCGTATTTTCTGGATATACCTACCGGTCCGGCCATAGTGGTGCTGGAAGGAGGAGGATTTTTCTCCATACTGTTTTTAAAAAAGAAGTGAAGATCAAGGGGGTTTTGAAAAGAGTGAAGAAGCTGGATCCCTTGTTGAAAAACTTCCTGAAACGTAACTGGAGCAAGTACCTTTTGGGGATTCTGGCACTGATAGCGGTAGACTCCCTTCAGCTTGTTCCACCAAGATTACTGGGAATCCTGGTGGACAAGATCAAGGGACTTTCGATCAATTTGAACGGTATAATCGTTTACCTTGTCGGTATTCTTCTTGTAGCAGGAGGAATGTTTCTTTGTCGCTTCTTCTGGCGTTATCTCATAAGAGGAACCGCTATACGATTCGCACATCACACCAGAATGGAATTGTTCAAAAAACTTCTGGAACTGTCACAATCGTTCTTCGATTTCACCCCATCGGGCGATCTCATGGCAAGATTCACGAACGATGTTCGGGCTCTTCAGATGATGACGAGCTCCGCCGTGGTAATGTTGACAGATGCTCTCTTTCTCAGCATTGTAACCTTTACCGCCATGGGATACCTTGTGAACTGGCGACTCACTTTGATAGCCTGCATACCATTTCCACTGCTAGCCCTGGTTTCGCTGACCTTTGGTAAGCTGATACATGAACGTTTCATGCAGGTCCAGGAAAGATTTTCCGATTTGACGCGCATAGCCGAAGAAACGGTCAGTGGTATAAGAGTGGTGAAATCCTGCGCAATAGAAGATACGATGTTTGGACGATTTTCAAATATCGCAAAAGCCAACATACGTAGCAATATGAATCTTGTGAAAATATGGGGATTACTGTACCCACTGTTTGAACTGATAGGAGGCAGTGGGGTGGTTATAGCACTGATAATCGGTGGAAAGATGGTGATTTTTGGTACAATAACGTTGGGGGAATTCGTAACTTTCAATGTTTATCTCGGAATGCTGATCTGGCCGATGATAGCAATGGGCTGGGTCTTGAATGTTATACAGAGAGGTAGAGCGTCGCTGAAACGTATAAGAAAGATTCTCGATGAAAAGTCTCTGGTTGCTGAACCCGAGAGTCCCAAAAAGGTGCAGATTCATGGAAACATAGATATTCACAATCTCACATTTGCCTATCCGGGTAACGAACGCATCGTGTTGAAAAATATCAACATGAAGATTAGAAAAGGATGGTTCGTGGGAATAACAGGTAAAACCGGGAGCGGTAAATCCACACTCATCAAATTGCTGCTGAAGATGTACCCGGCTCCCAATGGTACGATATTTCTTGAGGGTGTGGATATAAACGACATACCCGAAGAACATCTTCGCGATTTTGTGAGCTATGTCCCACAGGAACCTTTCCTTTTCTCGACAACGATAAAGGAAAACATTCTTTTCTCTGTAGAAGAGAGTTTCGGTGAACAGGTTGAAGAGTACGCAAAACTCGCACAGGTGCATGAAGACATCACAGGTTTCCCGGATGGATACGATACCGTGGTAGGCGAACGAGGGATCACACTCTCAGGTGGCCAGAAACAAAGGGTGACACTCGCAAGAGGTTTGATAAAACCTGCTCCTGTTGTTATACTTGACGACTGTCTTTCAGCTGTAGATGTGGACACAGAACAAAGGATAATAGATGAACTCAAGAAAATGTTGGGTGAAAGAACGTTGATAGTGATAACACATAGATTGAAGGTGCTGGCAAAGGCGGATATTATCTATGTTTTCGACGATGGAAAAATAGTGGAAAGTGGATCACACGATCAACTCGTGAGCAAAGACGGATTATACAGAAGAATGTATGAATTGCAATTGAAAGAAGAACAGGTGCTCGAAAAAAGTGGTGATTGAAAGTGCCGATGAAAAATTCGAACGAGCAAACGGTAACAAGATCAGATTGGCGTATATTCCTGCGCTTATGGCGATATACCAGAAAGTACTGGTATATCCTTTTGATTGGTACTGTTTTGATGATGCTTTCAGCCGTTTTGGATGTCATGCCACCCAGAATAATTCAGAAAGCTATAGACGATCATATGAACAAAGTACATAGATTCGAGCGACTCGATGGCAGATGGGTGGAAATAGATAACGGTTCATACAAGCTCGAAAAACAAGGAACACAATACGTACTGAAGGGGAACGATGGAAGTGTACTGCCTGCACCGCGCGAACTGGTGATGAAGGTCAAATTAAACGACTACAAGATGGTAATTTGGTTGGGGTTGACGATGCTCTTGATACTCACCACCAGATTCCTTGCCACATATGGTCAGGTGTATGCTATGAACCATCTGGGTCAGAAGGTAGTATACGATATAAGAATGGATCTGTATAAACACATAATGATGCTTCCCACTTCCTTTTTCGATAAAACCCCATCAGGTAGGGTGGCGACGCGTATAGCCAATGACACTCAGAACCTCACGGAGTTTTTCACAAGTGTTATCATCAGTGTGGTGAAGGACATCTTCCTCATAGGAGCAATATTTTTTATGATGTACAAAATGTCACACTATCTCACACTTAGAACCCTTTTCATCATACCAATAATCATCGTTGCGAGTCTGATCTTCAGGCATTTCGATAGGAAGGCCTACAGACTTGTGAGAACAAAACTCGCTGCGTTAAATGCTTTCCTGGCGGAAAACATTGCGGGTATGAATCTGATACGATGCTTTAACAAAGAATCAAGGAAATTGAAGGAATTTCAAAATGTGAGCAGTGATTTACTGAATGCGCAATTTAAACAATTGATGGTCTTTAGTATATTCAGACCTATGATGGATCTGGTGTATTATCTTGTGCTCACGAGTATCATATGGTTTGGTGCGGGAAAGATTTTCGCCGGAGAGCTGGGGTTCGGTGTGTTGTATGCTTTCGCCTCCTATATAGATATGTTCTTTGCACCAATTAGAGATCTCTCGGAAAAATATGATATACTTCAAAACGCCTTCGCCTCATCAGAAAAGATCTTCGGATTGATGGATTTGAATGTGGAAGATAGGGGAAAAGGACATGTTCACAACTTGAACAAGGCTAGCGTACGTTTTGAAAGTGTCTGGTTTGCATACGAGGGCGAAAACTGGGTGTTGAAGGACGTGAGCTTCGAAATAGAAGAGGGAGAAAAAGTTGCCTTTGTTGGTGAAACCGGTGCCGGTAAATCTTCTATTATAAATCTCATAAACGGTATGTACAGGCCTCAGAAGGGAAAGATATTCATAGGTGATGTACCACTGGAAGAATACGACCTAGGGAGTTTACGCAGAAAGATAGCTGTGGTTCAACAGGATGTTTTTCTGTTTTCGGGTTCCTTGCTTGACAACATAAAACTTTTCGATGGTAAATTTTCCAATGAGGAAATCGAAACACTGTCACGTGATCTGTATCTGCACGAGTTCGTCGAGCGGTTACCTGATGGATATTATACGGAGGTACTGGAAAGAGGAAGCAGATTATCAGCTGGTGAACGGCAGCTCGTAGCCCTGGTGAGAGCGGCACTCCTGAAATCCAGGATCCTTGTTCTTGACGAAGCAACAGCCAACGTTGATGTTCACACAGAATACTGCATACAACAAGCACTGAAAAAACTGCATGATATGACTCTCATTATCATAGCTCATCGCCTTTCAACTATAAAGTGGGTGGATAGAATATACGTGGTGCATGCTGGTAGAATTGTGGAAGTTGGATCTCATGACGAATTGATGAGGATGAAGGGGCTTTATTATGAGTTATACAGGGTACAGTACGCAGAGGAGGTAAAAAACGATGGGTGAAGAACGAAAGATTCCCAAACCCACCATCAAAAGACTGGCAGTCTACTACAGATGTTTGAGCGAGATGATCTCCGAAGGAAAGATGTACGTCTCATCCAAAGAACTGGCAAAGAAACTCAAAATTAAATCCAGTCAGGTCAGAAAGGATCTATCGTATTTTGGAGAGTTTGGCAAAAGAGGAGTGGGATACAACGTACGGTCTCTGGCCACTGAATTACGCAAGATCCTCGGCATAGACAGAAGATGGAGAGTGGTTATAGTAGGAGCAGGTAATCTGGGAAGAGCCATAGCAAATTACCCGGGACTTTACAGGAACAGATTCGACGTGGTAGCCATCTTCGATAAGGATCCGTCCAAATTTGGATTGGTCATAGGTGCAGCCGGTCCCGTTAGACCGATGGAAGAACTCGAAAGCGTGGTCAAAAGTAAGAAAGTAGAAATAGGAGTTATAGCCGTTCCCGCACAGGCTGCACAGGACGTGGTTGAACAACTCGTCAAGGCTGGTGTCAAAGGGATAGTGAATTTCGCGCCGGTTACCCTGCATGTGCCCGGTAACGTGATTGTTGAAGATGTGGATATAACAGTCCTTTTCAAGGCTATAACCTTTCATCTTAGAAAACGACCGTGATGATCTGAAATGTTGTACCTGCTCACTCTATTTTTGGGTTTATTCCTCCTGGTTAAAGGTGCCAATATAACCATAGACGGAGCCAGCAAGCTCGCCAAACGTCTGGGAGTAAGCGAGTTGTTCATAGGTTTATCGATAGTGTCCGTAGGTACGAGCCTTCCTGAACTCGTGGTGAGTGTGCGAGCCGCCGTACTCAACAGTGGTGTTAGCATATCAAACATAATGGGCAGCAATATAGCAAATCTTGCACTCGCACTGGGATTGGCCGCCACCGTACATCCCATTCATCTTGAGAACAGTTCTTTTAAATACGAACTGCCTTTTTGCACTCTGCTCAGTATCGTTTTCGGAACCATGGTGCTCTGGCATACTCCTCCGATACTGGTCCGGTGGGAAGGATACATACTTCTATTGTTCCTTGCTGCATTTTTATGGTATCTGTATAAAATGGGAACGAAAAAAACGGTACATTTAGAAACGGAAAACGATCACAAAGTATGGAAACTTGTGATGATCACCGCGCTCGGATTGGCAGGGGTCATGATAGGAGGAGACATGGCAGTGAAATCGGCGGTGAAGTTCGCAAAAGCTGCAGGAATAACGGAAACACTGATAGGTGTATCGGCCATCGCCATCGGCACATCATTACCGGAAATAGTGACAACGGTGACAGCCATGCTGAAAAAACGCTCCTCTTTAGCCTTTGGCAACATCATAGGTTCGAATGTTATCAACATAGCACTGATAATGGGGGTGTCGGCAACCATAAGACCCATCGGTCTGGATGTGGAAAAACCCATTGTGGATGTCCTGTATATGATATCGTTACCCGTTTTTCTATTACTGACAATGGGAGAAAGGAAAACCATAAGTAAAGGTATGGGAGTCTTACTGCTCACTTCATACACTTTTTACATGACCTATGTCTTTTTCAGAGGTTGAATTGCTCCCCTTTCTCTGTTATAATTAACACTGCCGGGGACGTGGTGCAGCGGTTAGCATGCCGGTCTGTCACACCGGTGGTCGCGGGTTCGAGTCCCGTCGTCCCCGCCAGGGAGGCTGGAAAAACCAGCCTCTTTTTGTTTTATGTAATATTGCTGATCGGTTCGTGATAGAATAAGATCAAATAAATGTGATAAAACGCATATGATAGAAGTCAAAGGTTCTCCAGCATGTATTTCGGAGGTGATCGTCATTATGAAAACAGGTATGAAAGTTTTTCTGGGTTACCTCGTAATGATGATAGCCGTAGTTTTGATGGTTCTTGGTACCCATCTTCAGGTTCAACAAGCCAGAAAAGCAGGTGAAGAAACCATAAATTCTCTCAATGCTACTTTGAAAGGTTTGGAGAAAAATCAAAAAATAGCAGAAACTTTTCAAGCATTTGTGAACTCCAACATCGCTTTGATGTCCACTGGTTACTTTGATGAAGCGGACAAAATGTATGAAATGCAGAAAATAGCTTTGGATAGTATAAAAGAATCTCGAGAAATTCTCAGCAGTTTTGAAGCTACAACATCTGAGTTTTATAAAAAAGTCGAATCGATTCTTGATACTCTGGAAGAAAATGCCAGGTCACTTTCCTTACAGGGTATGAGATTGAAGGCCCAGGAAACACTGGAAACTTACAAACAACAGCTGAAAAGACAGGAACAGGAAGTGGCAAGGATAGAGAAAGAAGTGGAAAAAATTGTGGAGGAAAATCCAAAAGCATGGGAAGATTTGATGAACAAAGTAGCACAGTATCAGGAAGAAACACTTCAGTATACATACGATCTGGAAGGAGGTCGGAGTTTCCGACAGAGAATAAGAGAAGAGGTAAATCTCAACGAACTGGGATTGTGGCAAATAGAAGGCCTGTGGAATTCCGTTACTCTTCCCACTATATGGGGTGTGGAATCCGACCTGAACTATCTTCAATTGATAGCCCGCAAAGCCGTTACTCAAACAGGTGATGCCCAACAAAAGAGCCTCGCGGAGGTGGACAAAACCATCAAAAAGATAAAAAAGCTCATAGAGGACACCACAGCCCAGGACTACGCTATGTTGAGTGCTGCTGATGCGGAATTGGTGATACTGAGTGTGGACACATATTCCAAGAAATTGAAAGACTACATATCACTCTCAGAACAACTCAAAAATGCTCGTGATTTTTACACATTTCTGGTGATGAACTACATGACCACGCAGGAAGAATTTCGAAATCTCACAAGACAAATGGGTGAAGATTTCACCAACAATGTAATACCACGTTTAAATGAACTCGCTCAACTCCTCAATACCAAAAGAAATGAAGTTAACAGTGAATTGAATTCCATGCTCAAAAACGTTCAGGCAAGCGCAGAAAAAGTTCAAAAAGGTATAGAAAATATCTTCAATCTCTTCGTTGTCGTTGCGGTTATAGTACTGGCTGTTTCCGTAGTATTAACCATGGTCTTGAATCGTTCCATCGCAACTCCTCTCAAAAAACTGGCTGGTCTTGCAGGAAAAATAGCACAAAAAGACCTTTCCTCTGTACCCAAAACCATTAAACGCAAAGATGAAATAGGAGAAGTGCACAATACTTTTGCACAAATGGTTGGTATTTTAAGAGAAACCGTGGAAGAACTAAAAGAAGTTTCAAGTGTTGTGAGTGAACAATCACAGAATATAGCAGCATCAGTTGAAGAAAGTTCTGCCACATCTCAGGAAGTATCAGCAGGTGTGAACGAATTTCATGATAGTTTATCAACAGCTGTCAACAGTCTTGTAGATGTGGTAACCAAACTTGAAGAATTGAAAAATTCTTCAGAGCAAATGAGCAAAGAAACGGAAGCATTGGTTTCAAGAATAGATGAATTTACCAAAGATATAGAAAAAGACAGTGAAGACGTTGAACAGGTGGCTGAACTCGCCATAAGTATAGGAAAGAAAGTCGAAGGGAACGTCAAGGAAATGGAAAAACTAACAGAGATCACCGAAGTTGTATCAAAATTTGTGGGAAATATAAGAGGTATAGCAGAACAAACCAATCTGCTGGCTCTCAATGCAGCAATAGAAGCAGCACGTGCAGGAGAAGCAGGTAGAGGTTTTGCAGTAGTAGCCGATGAAGTAAGAAAACTGGCAGAAGAATCCAGTCGTATAGCTTCAGAAGTCCAAAATGCCATTGCACAGGTGAATGAAAATGTAAGTATGGTTGTAAAAGCAACTACAGAAAGTGTGAAAGATGTAGAAAAAATAGTGGAAAACGTCAAAGATGTAAGTGCACGTATGCGTGAAATAGCCAATTCTGTCAAAAGTGTGGCAGAAAGTGTGAAAAATTATTCTGAATCTACGCTCAAAGTTGGACAGGATGTAGGAACACTTGCAGGACGTGCCAAAGATATTGGAGATAGTTTTTCCAACATGATCTCTACATTGAGTGTGATAAACGATTCTATAAGTGGTATCTCAAAAACTCTCGAAGAATTGGCAAAAGGTTCAGAAGAAATGGCAGGATTGGCAAGAAAACTGGATGGTATAGTAATGCAATACAAACTCGAGGAGGAAAAGGAAGAAGAGGAAAAGAAAGAAACGGAAGAAAAACCAGAAGAATCGGAAGAAGAAAAACCAGAAGAACAATAAAAAGCCCTCCAACCGGAGGGCTTTTATCATTCGCCTCTTCTTACTACGTGCAGCTTGATGATCCTACTGTTACCCTCATGGAAATCCATCGTCGCAATGATGGTCACGAGATACGTTCCATGAAACAAGGGATGATCGAACCTTTCCTCTCGTACATCAACGTTCAAATCGAAACCATCCGCTTGCTCTTTAAGGATCGAGAGTGCTTCCCGTACTGAGTCGTCTTCGAGAATATGCTTTACACTGGAAATCTGCACCACTTTACTCATGGATACCAGTGAGTCGAGAACGCTCGTGGTTGCCATGTTCTTTCTAACGTTTTCGGACGCCCTCAAAACTGCAGGAATACCTGCAAGTGCTATCATCGCAACCACGAGCGCTATCAACAACCCTATCAACACTTCAACTATCGTGAAGCCTTTTCTCAACGTTACCACCTCAAATCGTGGATGCGACCTTTTTCTGAATCTCCCAACTCACCTATGATTTCCGCGTTGCCATCTGAAAGCCTCAGATCGTGAACGAAGTTGATACTCTTACCCGTAATATCAAGAGGAGTTTTCTGTATAACACCACCGAATATCGAGGTGTCATTGAAAGTAACTCCCTCCCTGAGAGAATGCATCACAGCCATGACGAGATCAACTCCGTTGTCAATCTTCACGTTTCTCATTGCCACCAGCGACAGGACAGTGTTATCATCAGTGTCCATGGCTTTGTCTCGCCAGATAGCAGGATTATCGAACCCCGTCAGAAATTCATAAACCGTTCTGACCTTAATCTGTATGGAAGATCTGGAGAATATACCCAATGATCCTTTCAAAACGTTCATGTCAACTCCGGGATAGGCAACAACATCGATTCCATCATCCGCCATGATCACACCGTTGAAGGAGAAATTACGTAGCTTCGAGCCGCATCTTATCGTCGCGTTGTAGGGTGGAGAGGATGAAGGAACATAGCTCAAAACATACTCCGTACCATTATCATCCAGAATTCTCACGTACATTTTTGGGTCCAGGTAATTGTACGATACTGTGAGCTTCCCAGGACTCCTCAAACCTGTGATTCCTGATGCGCCCGATTCAATCACTTCTTCTATGAACGTCGTTTGCGATTCGATATCATCCATGTATTCATCAGCTGAGAAATTGTCGAAGATATCGGGTACTCTTTCTACCGTTGGTACGTCTACCTCACCCATCTCGTACCCTTTTTTGAAGATTCCAAAACCGCCTGGAGGAATCACCGGTTGTTTTGAGAGATACACCACATCTTCAAAGGAAAAGGTTGGAGTGTAGTATTCGATGGTAAGAGTATCGGCAACGTGTACAGGCTTATAAAAGTAAACAACGTTTATTTGGTTACCCCTGAACTCCATGTTGTGCGAAACATATACGGGACCATAGAATCTTGCCACAGACGCCCATTCGCATATGAAATCCCCGTTCACTGTCAAAGTACCATGATAAGTGGTGTTGGAAAGCCTCAATGTTATGGGACCACCTTCACCGAACTCCACGGAGTCGTGGAATTCAACGTTTGAGCAGTTATACGTTTTTATAACGCCGTTGATCCGTACAGGGCCGTGAAACTGCACATCGGCAAGAGAAAGCATTTCAAGGGAAGTGGAAGGAAGTGTCAAAGGTCCATAGAAATTCACAGTTTCCCATCCACTACTTCCGCTCAATCTCACCGGTGCGGGTGTATAAAGCAATGTCATATACACATAAGAACAATCCTTTCCTCGACAGAAAGTAGCGTAAGAGAAATAATTACCCACCCTGGCCACGAACAGCATTCTATCGTTTTCTATAGCAAAAACATAGGACTCCAGTGATTCATCAACGGGAAGGTACTCTCTTTCCTGAAGCTCTGTAATGACCTCTGCGAGATCATCGGATAACCTTGCCCATCTTTGTAAAGTGGTGGCATCCTTCACAACTTCTATCCATTGCTCACCATCTTCTTTCTTCTGCAAGAATTCCACGAAATTCTTCAGAAAATTCTTACACTTTGCGTCTATTTCCTTGTCCGTAAGCAGAGGATTAGTGCTGCTATAGTAATCTATGGACAACATTAGCAGGTTCACAGGAGCGATCTTTACTTTCTGGGCGATCTCCGTTTGCCTTACTACACTGAGCGTGGAAACCCTCATCACATTGGAAGAAGCCACCAGCACAACAACGATGAAGATGGAGATGACAACAAGTATCGTCAAGGCATACACAATGACATATCCTTTCCTCATCGTATTCCCCCTCCCCACTCTATCATTCATCAATTCATCATGTTGACAAGTGGAATCATGAACTGTTTACTGAGCTTCTTTTCTACTCCTTGCACGCTGTAAATGTATTCCGAGATTACCAATATGTTACCCTGTCCCATGTGAGAAGCGTCGATCTTTACGCGCGTGATGTTATCATAACGATGGGGTACACCGTTTACGACGAGTACCACTCCACCATCTGACTGCACCACCTGGATGTTGAAGTCAATGTAACTATCGAGTACCTTGACCTTTCCTGTGATAGCACCATCAGAATTCACGAAGATTTCACTCGCCATGCAGAGAAATTTCCTGATGATGTTCACCAACGAAATGGTATCCATCATGTAAGCCTGCTCTTCGTATGGCGGTCTTACATAAACGCTCACACATTGCAAAGTGGTGAGAAAAGAGGTCCACAACATCAGCATCAAGATCATCATTATGGTTGTGGACACCAAAAGCTCCGGTAAGTTCACTCTTTCCTCCCCTTTGTGAACCGGTATCCCCTTTCATTCCAGTTTTACCACTTTCGTCAAATTGCGAGGATTCTCGACATCTAATCCCTTTCTTTCGGCTATTTTCAGTCCCAGAACTTGAGCGAAGGTAGGTCTCATGAAAATTTCTTCTGGCACGATTTCAGAAGTTTCCACATCTCCTTTTAACCCGACCGTGATAACCTTCCCACCATATCTGGTGAGCTCATCTTTCAGCTTTTTCTCTTCTTTTTCGCCTCTGACATACATTATTATCAACACACCGCTCTCGACGAGCGCCTTGGGACCATGACGATACTCGTACATCGAATAAGCTTCAACCTTCGAAAGTGACATTTCTTCAAGCTTCAACGCTCCCTCGCGTGCTATACCCTCATAAATGCCCGTACCGAGAAATACGTAATGTTCATATTCCATCAGATCTTCCATTTCCACGACTTCAAAGGATCGCTGGAGAACCAATCCCATTCGTTCTATCAACTGCCCGTATATCTCAACGTTCTTGCCAACCATTCTGTCCACCAGTATCTCAAAACTCATGAGAAGAAGATTGAAAGATTTCGTCATAACCAGAGATTCCTCTTCCACAGGTGGTATCAGGCTGACATCAGCCAGCTGAACAAGCGAACTATCAGGTTCTATGGTTACCCCAATAGTGGGTATTCCCATCTTTTTCAGCACTTTACCCGCTCTTATGACTTCCGTGGATTCACCTGAACGCGAAATCAGGACAGCTGAACGCTTTAATTTTCCACCACCAACGTTTTCTGCAAATTCAAAGGTTATCTCACCACCGGGAATGGCCTTGGTTTCCACCCCTGTTCTCAATGTCAGAAAACGAGAGGCACTCACACTAAAATTGTATGAAGAACCACAGCCAACGAAATAAACCATATCGGAATTTGACAGTATGTCAAACATCCTACAAAAATCTGTTTTGGTAGCATAGTCATATACTCTTCCGGCGTCGGCAACGACCTCACGTATTTCCTTTTCCACTTTCGTCACTCCGATCCCTCCTTCACCGAATCAGATCACGAACGAAATCGATCATTTTGTGCAAATTATTATAGCACAATGTGATCGTTCACGATCGAGAGTGCAATGAGCGATGATGGAGTATGAAGAACTGGAATGAAACATTTACTTGAACAACACGGCTGCATGAAGTATAATAGGGAAAATCTTCCAGGAGAGTGATGAGAGCGGTGAAGAAAAAAGTAGTGCTCGCATACAGTGGTGGACTGGATACCTCGGTTATACTCAAGTGGCTGGTTGAAAAAGGGTTTGAAGTGATAGCCTTCGTGGGTAACATGGGACAACGCGATGATTTCGAAGAGATAAAACATAAAGCCCTCCTTACAGGGGCTTCAAAGGTATACATAGAAGATTTAAGGCGTGAATTCGTAACCGATTTCATCTTCACCGCTTTGATGGGGAACGCTGTTTATGAAGGAAGATATCTCCTTGGTACTTCCATTGCACGGCCATTACTCGCCAAAAGACAGGTGGAAATAGCGGAAAAGGAAGGTGCGGAATATGTTGCACATGGAGCCACAGGAAAGGGCAACGATCAGGTAAGATTTGAGCTGACCTACGCCGCCTTGAACCCTCATCTCAAAGTGATCGCACCTTGGAAGGACCCCGAATTTTTGGAAAAGTTCAAGGGCAGACCCGATCTCATAAAGTACGCGCGAGAAAAAGGGATACCGATAAAAGCCACAGAGGAAAAACCATACAGTGAAGATGAAAATCTTATGCACATCTCTCATGAAGCCGGGAAACTCGAAGACCCCATGTACAGACCCGATGAAAGTGTGTACAGTTTGACCGTCTCTCCAAAAGAAGCACCAGATGAGGAAACTATTCTGGAAATCCATTTCAAAGATGGTAAACCCGTTAAAGTGGTGAACCTGAAAGACGGCACAGAGAAAAACGATCCACTGGAATTGTTCGAGTACCTGAACGAGATAGGCAGAAAAAATGGTGTAGGGCGGGTGGACATGATAGAGAACCGATTTATAGGGATAAAGTCACGTGGAGTATATGAAACACCCGGTGCCACCATTCTCTGGGTAGCTCACAGAGATCTTGAAGGTATAGCCATGGACAAGGAAGTCATGCATTTAAGAGATATGCTGGTACCCAAATTTTCGGAGCTGATATACAACGGTTTCTGG
The DNA here is from genome assembly GCA_021161835.1 of Thermotogae bacterium. GTDB lineage: Bacteria > Thermotogota > Thermotogae > UBA12178 > UBA12178 > JAGGZV01. Next base: position 33,553 of record JAGGZV010000097.1, read on the forward strand.
TTTTCGCCGGAGATGGATTTCATTCTGGCAGCTTTCAAAAAAGCACAGGAAGCCATAGATGGTAAAGTCGTGGTTGCCGTGTACAAGGGCAATGTGATGCCAGTGGGCAGAGACTCGCCCACTTCACTGTACGACGAGGAGTTGTCCAGCATGGACGTTGAAGGAGGGTTCAACGCCCTGGATGCGAGGGGATTCATAAATATTCACGCTTTGAGATTGAAAGCTCACAACCTTGTACTGCGGAAGAGGAATCCTTACTCCTGGAGAAAGGAGATAACAGGTGGCTGAAAAACTATGGAAGAAGGGTTACGAGCTCGATGAACAGATAGAAAAATTCACTGTAGGGGAAGACTACGTACTCGACATGGAGATCATCGAGTACGACCTTAAAGCATCCAAAGCTCATGTTGAGATGCTTCAAAAGGTTGGGCTGCTTTCAGGGGAAGAAACGAAGAAACTTCTGGAAGCTCTCGATGAATTGAAAAAACTGGTTGAAAAAGGAGACTTCACCATAAAACCGGAAGATGAAGATTCTCACACAGCCATAGAGAAATTCCTTGTGAAGAAACTGGGTGCGATTGGTGAGAAAATACATACGGCACGTTCCAGAAACGATCAGGTTCTGGTGGCGCTGAGACTCTATTATCGAGAAAAGCTTGGTAAAGTTGAGGAAGAAATGGAGAGATTGCAAAAAGCGATGAAAGAATTCGCCGAGAATTATGGACACATAAAATTCGCGGGTTTTACTCACACGCGCAAAGCCATGCCTACCACCTTCAGGATGTGGACCGAAGCCTTTATTGATGCCCTGGATGATGATCTCAAACTTCTCAAATTCGTTCGAAATATGGTGGACCAATCGCCTCTGGGTTCCGGTGCGGGCTACGGTGTGCCCCTGGATATCGATAGAGAGTACACAGCACAGAAGTTAGGATTCACCAGAGTCCAGAAAAATCCGATATATGTCCAAAACAGCAGAGGAAAATTCGAATATATGATTTTGCATGCACTTTCACAGGTGAGTTACGATTTGAACAGGTTGGCGAGTGACATCATCTTCTTCTCCATGCCCGACCTTGGTTACCTAAATCTCCCGAAGGAGCTATGTACCGGGAGTTCCATGATGCCACATAAGCTCAATCCTGACCCTCTCGAACTTGTGAGGGCGTACCATCATAAGCTCGTTTCCAATGCTTTTTTCCTCGTTAGCATCTCCTCCAATCTGATTTCCGGATATCACAGAGATCTGCAACTCACCAAAGCACCAATATTCGAAAGCTTCAAGGTAACTCTGGAAATTCTTTCCGTTATGCGCCGTGTCTTCGAGAAAATGACGGTGAACGTGGAGAAAGCCGAAGCAAGTATAAACGATGAAGTTATGGCCACACAAGCAGCCTACGAGCTTGTGAAGAAAGGGGTCCCCTTCAGGGAAGCCTACAGGAGAATAGCGGAAGATATAATGCGCAGGTACCGTACCCCACGTTCCTGAATCCTTATTCACGATCGGGAATTTCCCAAACCTCGAATGGAGGTAGGTCTTATGGTATATGTGGGGATAGCTGGAGTTACAGGATATACAGGTATAGAACTTTTGAGAATACTACATCAACACCCAGATGCAGAGATCACCTGGATGGGATCACACACGTATGCAGGTTCTCCATTACAAAATGTTCATCCTTTCACATTCCGGAACGATGAATTAAGGGAGCTGGATCCTGAAGAAATTGCAGAGAAATGTAATTTGCTGTTTACAGCGTTACCTGCAGGCGTCTCATATGAAGTGGCGATGCGAGTTGCTGAAGCGGGCGTGAAGGTAATAGATCTTGGAGCTGATTTCAGATTCGACAACCCGGAAATTTACATCAAATGGTATTCCAAAAGGCTCGAAGGATATGAAAATGTCAAGAGAGTGTACGGTCTGCCAGAGATATACAGAAACAAAATAAAAGAAGCAGAAGTGGTGGGCAACCCCGGTTGCTATCCTACCGGCGCACTACTGGCCATATTCCCTCTACTGAAGGAAGGACTGTTGATCGAAGATACGGTTTTCATAGATTCCAAATCCGGTGTTTCGGGAGCGGGCAGGAAAGCGGGCATAGAGTACATCTATTCGGAAGTTAGTGAAGGTGTCAAAGCCTACAATGTCGCCAGACACAGGCATATACCGGAGATGGAACAGGAGTTGTCGAAACATGCGGGAAGAGAAGTGAAAGTGGTTTTCACTCCACACCTGATACCCATGACCAGGGGCATATTTACCACCATTTACGTGAAAGTTTCAACCGATCTAGAGAGAATCCACAAACTATACAGGGACTTTTATGACAAAGAGCCATTTGTCCACGTCCTGTCTCCTGGAATGTTTCCATCTACCAAATGGGTTCTTGGATCCAACCACGTTTTCATTGGCATGACGTACGAGAGTCGATCAAACACGCTGATATTGATGTCGGTGATAGATAATCTGGTGAAAGGAGCGGCGGGACAGGCTGTTCAAAATATGAACATAATGTTCGGGCTACCTGAAAGCCGCGGACTGGAAATGAATCCTTTATATCCATGAAGAGGAGAGGATACGCGTGAGATATTGCGTACCGCACGGCTTCAAGTTCGCAGGTATCCACTGCGGAATAAAGAGAAAAAGAAGGGATCTCGCCATAATATACTCTGAGCACCCATGTGCAACAGCGGGAGTGTTCACCCGTAACGTTGTGAAAGCTCCGCCACTGATATACGACATGCGGGTCCTGAAGACACATGCTTCCCACATAAGAGCCGTTGTAGTGAACAGCGGTAACGCCAATGCATGCACAGGTGAGGAAGGTTTGAGAAACGCACGAAGGATGGCTGAAAAAACTGCCGAAGTTCTCAATGTTCCTGTCGAAAGTGTATTGGTCTCATCCACAGGTGTGATAGGCGTTCAGCTTCCTATGGACAAAATAGAGCGGGGGATTGAAATGGCAGCGAAACACCTTGCACGTTCCCCCCTTCATGCAGCTGAAGCAATCATGACCACGGACACCCGTGTGAAGATAGCATATCAGGAGGTAGAAATTGGGGGAGGCAAATTCACTGTACTCGGAATTGCAAAGGGTTCAGGTATGATTCACCCAAACATGGCAACGATGCTGGCATTCGTTGTAACAGATGTGAAAGCCACGCCTGAAATCCTGAAGAAAGCCCTTATAGACTCAGTAAACACAACGTACAACATGATAAGTGTCGATGGCGATACCAGCACGAACGATATGGTGCTGGTCATGGCCAACGGATCTTCAGATCTGCCGGGTGTGCATGAAAATGCGGAAATATATAAAAAGTTTTTTGAAGCTTTGAACGATATCAATACACGACTTGCCAAGATGATCGTGAAGGATGGAGAAGGTGCCACGAAATTGTTCGAAGTAATCGTGGATGGAGCCCCTGACGAAGAATCTGCGCGTAAGATTGCACGTTCCATCGTCTCCTCCAATCTGGTGAAAGCAGCCATATACGGCGAAGATGCAAACTGGGGAAGAATACTGGCAGCCGCTGGATATTCAGGGGCGGAATTCGATCCATACAAACTGGATTTGTACATCGAAAGCGACATGGGATGTTTACAGGTGGCTAGAAGCGGAGAAGCCCATCTCTTCAACGAAGCGAAAGCAAAGGAAATCCTGAAATCGAATGAAATAAAGCTGCGTCTGGAAATGAACCAGGGTAATGGAAGAGCGGTTGCGTGGGGTTGTGACCTCACCGAAGAGTATGTTGTGATAAACGGGAGGTATCGCACGTGAAAGATGAATTCAAAAGGGCGCAGATACTTCTGGAGGCTTTCCCCTATATAAAAGAGTTTCATGGTCGTACCGTGGTGATCAAATACGGCGGAAGCGCCATGACGAATCCACGTGCAAAAGAAGCTTTCATACAGGATGTTGTACTTTTAAAGTACGTTGGCATGAAGCCGGTGATCGTACACGGAGGAGGACCTGAAATAAACAAACTGATGAGCAGGCTAGGAATGAAACCGGTTTTCAAGAACGGATTACGGGTCACGGACGAGGCCACCATGGAAATCGTGGAAATGGTACTGGTTGGAAAGCTGAACAAGGATATAGTTACCTGGATCAACCTCCATGGCGGTAAAAGCATTGGCCTGTGTGGCAAAGATGCAGCGACTCTCGTGGCAGAGCGTGAAACACGTTATGGGGATATAGGATACGTGGGAAAGATAGTGCATGTAAACACGGAGGTCGTTGATCTACTGCTGGATGCAGACTATATCCCTGTGATAGCTCCAGTGGCTGTAGGGGAAAACGGTGCCACCTACAACGTCAACGCTGACACCGCTGCCGCGAAGATAGCCGAGAACATGAAAGCCGAAAAACTGATTCTTCTCACCGATGTCGATGGAGTGATGAAAGATGGAAAACTCATATCACTGATGAACCTTGAAGAAGCGAAAAATTTTATAGAAGAGAAAGTGGTAGAAGGTGGAATGATACCAAAACTCCAGTGTGCTATATCCGCGCTGGAAGCCGGTGTCAGGAGTGTACACATCATAAACGGTGGAATAGAACATGCCTTAATTTTAGAAATATTCAGTGACGAAGGCATAGGCACGATGGTCGTGGAAAGGAGGTGAAGAATCATGCTGGAATTGGGTGACAGGTACTTGATGAACACATATAAACGTTTCCCCATCGTTCTGACCCACGGAAAGGGTATATGGGTCTGGGACAAAGACGGCAGAACATATCTGGACTTTGTAGCAGGTATAGCGGTTAACGTATTGGGACACGCTCATCCCTCTCTTGTAGAGGCTCTCAAGAAACAGGTCGAAAGAATGTTACACTGTTCGAACCTGTACTGGACTGAAGAACAAATAAGACTCGCACAAATGCTCTCCGAAAACACCTTGAAAGGAAGAGTGTTCTTCGTGAACAGTGGAGCAGAAGCCAATGAAACAGCATTGAAAATGGCACGAAAATTCGGAAGAAAAATACGAGAGAACAAGACTCGAATACTGGCTGCTCTGGAATCCTTCCATGGAAGAACTTATGGGTCTCTGAGCGCCACCGGGCAACCCAAGTATCAGGAAAAGTTCAAACCGCTGCTTCCGGGTGTGGAATATGTGGAATTCAACAATATCGAAGCTTTGAGAAACAAGATGGCGTCCGATGTGTGCGCTGTCATACTCGAACCCATACAGGGCGAAAGCGGTATAAAACCAGCCACAGAGGATTTTTTGAAAGAGGCACGAAAACTGTGTGACGAATATGAAGCACTTCTAATCTTCGACGAAGTCCAATGTGGTATGGGAAGAACGGGTAAACTCTTCGCCTATCAACATTATGGTGTGGAACCCGATATTCTCACGGTGGCCAAAGGCCTGGGAGGAGGAGTACCCATAGGAGCTGTGGTAGCGAACAAAAAATCCGACGTTTTTGAACCAGGAGATCACGGATCCACCTTCGGTGGAAACCCGCTGGCATGTACCGCCGGAATAACGGTTATGAAAGAAATACTATCCAACGGTTTCCTGGATAGAGTGGGAAGAGTGGGCACGTATTTCAAAAACTCTCTGAAACAACTGAAGAAAGAGTTTCCCCGGATCATCCGGGAAGTCAGAGGAATAGGATTGATGCTGGGAATGCAATTAAATCCAGGGGTAGAGGCAAAAGATCTGACCATGAGATGCCTGGAAAAAGGGCTCCTGGTGGCAAGTGCTGGAAACAACGTTGTGAGATATCTACCGCCCTTGATAGTAACTGAAAAAAATGTGGATATGGCGATGGATATACTTCACAGATGCTTGAAAGATATGGTTCAATGAACCCGATATGGGGGTGAAGAAGTGAGTGAATTATCTGGTACCTTGCAGTATTTCAAAGGTCTGGAAGGTGTAGCAGTAACAGAAAGTTCCATATCATACGTGGATGGCGTGAGGGGTAAACTCCTATATCGTGGCTTCGATGTGGAAGACCTCGTTGAACATTCCACATTCGAAGAAGTTGCCTATCTGCTCTGGTATGGACACTTGCCTTCTGAAGGGGAGTTATGCGAGCTCAGAGAAAAACTTATGAAATTCAGAAAGTTGCCAGAAGAATACTTGAAGATCCTGAAAACTTTCCCTCTTGATGTTCATCCCATGGATTTCTTGAGGGCATCGGTTTCACTGTTAGGATTATTCTCGACGCCTGACGAATGTGGAGAAAACACCAGAATGGATTGTGCCATACGCTTAACTGCGCAGTTGCCCATGTTGGTGACGATTTTCCACAGACGTAGAATGGGTAAAGAGCTGAACCTGGATGTTTCCGAAAAACTGGGACATGCAGCAAATTTCTTGTACATGCTGAGAGGAAAACCACCAGAATCCATGGAAGAAACGATAATGGACAAAGCGTTGATATTACATGCAGAACAGGAAATGAACGCGTCCACTTTCGCCGCCGTAGTTACCGCTTCCACTCTTTCCGATATGTATTCGGCAGTGACTTCAGCCATTGGAACCTTGAAAGGGCCCATACATGGTGGGGCAAACGAGAAGGTCGTGGAAATGCTGGAAGAAATAGGAGATCCCGAAGAAGCCGAGGGTTACGTTGAAAGATGCCTAGCAGAAGGAAGAAGAATAATGGGATTCGGACACAGGATCTATAAAACCTACGATCCACGGGCAAGGATCCTGAAAAAATGGGCAGAAACTCTGGTGAATATCAGAGGCGGACGGGCAAAACGTCACTTTGAAATCGCCATGAAACTGGAAAAGGCGGTTACTGAAAGATTGGGAAATAAAGGAATATATCCCAACGTGGACTTTTATTCGGGCATAGTTTACGAATGCCTGGGCATACCCAAAGATCTTTTCACCACGATTTTCGCAGTGGCAAGAGTGGTAGGGTGGACGGCACACGTTATTGAGTACAATGAAACGAACAGAATCTTCCGACCTCGCGCTATATACAAAGGGCCGATGAATTTGAACTACAAAATAGAAAAGAGCAAGAGGTGATGTACCTTGGGAAAGACTATGGCCGAAAAAATCATATCTGAACATGTTGGCAAAGAAGTGAAGGCAGGTGAAATAGTAGTTGCCGGTGTGGACGTGGCCTTCGTCCAGGATGGTACGGGACCCCTCATGGTTGAACAATTCCACAAAATGGGATTTGACAGCGTGAAACCGAAGATAGCCATCCTGTTCATCGATCACGCCGCTCCCAGTCCAAGAAAAGAATTATCCAACGCTCACAACGTGCTCAGAGGGTTTGCCCAGCAGAAGAATATCAAATTAGTGGAAATAGGAGAAGGAATATCGCACCAGATCGTGGCTGAAAAATACGCCAAACCTGGAGATCTGATAGTTGGTGCAGATTCACATACATGTACTGCTGGAGCACTTGGAGCATTCGCGACAGGCATGGGATCCACAGATCTCGCCCTAGCCTTTGGCACAGGGAAGGTGTGGTTGAAAGTTCCCGAAACCATAAGGGTGGAAGTAACGGGAAATTTACCTGACGGAGTATGCGCCAAGGATCTGATCATAAAAATAATAGGTGATATTGGAGCCGACGGTGCAACATACAAAGCCCTTGAATTCGTGGGTGATACAATCGAGAATCTGTCCATGGAATCACGCCTGACACTCTCGAACATGGCAGTTGAAGCGGGAGCCAAAGCAGGTTTGATACCCACAGATGAAAAAACCAGGGCGTTCCTGAGGGAGCACAACAGAGAGGAAGATTACAGAGAAATCGCCCCGGATCATGATGCTATCTACGAGCGAATCATCAAGATCGACGCATCCTCCATGGAACCCGTGGTTTCAAAACCACACACCGTGGATAACGTAGCGCCCGTATCTGCAGTGGAAGGAACGAGAATAGATCAGGTGGTAATAGGTACGTGTACCAACGGAAGAATGGAAGATCTTCGAATAGCCGCGAATATATTGAAAAAACATGGTAAAGCATCAGGTGTACGCTTGATCATCGTCCCCGCATCACAGAAAATCCTTCTTGATGCCATCCATGAAGGTCTCATGGACATATTCGTCCAGTGTGGAGCAACCATTTTACCTCCGGGTTGTGGACCGTGCGTTGGGGTACATGGCGGTGTTCCAGGAGATGGGGAAAAAGTTCTTTCCACACAGAATAGAAACTTCAAGGGCAGGATGGGCAATCCTAAAGCGGAGATATATTTGTGCTCTCCTGCAACTGCAGCCGCTTCCGCTGCAAAGGGTGTTATAACGGATCCCAGAAAGCTCCTGTGAGAGGTGATAATCCGTGTTGAAAGGCAGAGTATGGAAATTCGGTGACAACATCTCCACCGATCACATAGCACCTGGAAGATATTTTCACCTGCGCTCGAATCTTCCGGAGCTGGCGAAACATGTTCTGGAAGATGCAAGGGAAGATTTCCCGGAACTTGTTCAAAAAGGCGACATAATAGTTGCAGGCAAAAACTTCGGGTTGGGATCTTCGAGAGAACATGCCCCACGAATAATAAAACTGGCCGGTATTTCTTGCGTAGTGGCAAAATCCTTCGCCAGGATATTCTTCAGAAATTCCATAAACGTTGGACTACCCCTGGTGGAACTCCAGGAAACGGACGAAATAGATGAAGGAGATATACTGGAAATAGATCTCAGACGTGGAACACTCTTCAACATAACCAAAGGGCGAGGCTATTCCTTCGAGCCGCTCCCGAGCTTTGTGCTGGAAATACTCGAGTTAGGTGGAATAGATGAATACATGAAGAAGTACGGTGACTACCGTTTCTGAGGAGGGGAAAATGAATGCTGGGGAACACGATAAAAATCGAAGGAACGAAGCTGCTGGTACCGGATGATCCAATAATCGTGTACATAGAGGGAGATGGTATAGGACCGTACATAATGGAAGCAGCTATGTATCTGTGGAATGGCGTGGTGGAAAAAGTATACGATGGACGAAGAAGAATACACTGGAAAGAAGCGAAAGCAGGAGAAAAAGCTTTGAAAGAATTTGGAACGCCTCTCCCCGATGAAACCATCGAAGCGATTCGTTATCACAGGATCGCTATCAAAGGGCCACTCGCTACCCCCGTGGGCGAAGGATACAGGAGTTTGAACGTCACCATGAGACAACAGCTGGATCTGTATGCGTGTGTCAGACCGGTACGATGGTTGAGGGGAGTGTTTTCACCTCTCAAGAATCCCGAGAAGGTGGATGTGGTGATATTTCGTGAGAATACCGAAGATGTTTATGCGGGTATAGAATGGCCGGTAGATTCCGAAGAAACGGAAAAGCTGCGGGTTTTTCTGAAAGAGAAGTTCGGTGTATCCCTTCGTCCAGATACGGGTATAGGGATAAAACCGATAAGCGAGCACGCCACGAAACGCCTCATGAGGATGGCGCTGGAATATGCCTTAAGAAACGGAAGAAAGAGTGTCACCATTGTACATAAAGGTAACATCATGAAGTATACAGAAGGTGCATTCCTCAGATGGTGTAAGGAGGTCGCCAAGGAAGAGTATGGAGATCGTGTGTGCTTCGAAGACGAAGGAATATGTGATGGAAAGATAGTGATAAAAGATAGAATAGCGGACGATATGTTTCAGCAAATGCTTCTTTATCCCGAAGATTACGATGTACTGGTGACACCCAACCTGAACGGCGACTACCTCTCCGACGCATGTGCTGCCATGGTTGGGGGAGTGGGAATGGTACCAGGGGCAAACATCGGTGACGCTATCGCACTCTTCGAACCCACCCATGGTACCGCACCGCGATTGAAAAATCCAGAATATGCCAATCCCATGTCCCTGATTCTGTCGGGAGCCATGATGCTCGACTACATTGGGTGGATCGAGGCAGCGAATGCCGTTAGAAGATGTGTGGAAATGACGGTGGCACATGGATATGTTACACCAGATCTTAAAGCAAGAATGAAAGATGCGAAAGAAGTATCCGCATTTGGTTTCGTAGAGAAAGCTCTGGAAAACGTATGAATTCTCATGCTGTTACCCACTTGAACGGTATCTCAGAAATTTCCTCTCTCCATATCTCACAATCTCCACACCTTTATTCAACAGAACCTTCAACATTTCACGAGGGGATCCACCCCTCCTTATCACCATTTTCTCAAACTCCTTTAGCGTAACCGGATGTCTTTTCACCACACCTAGAAACTCTTCCACTAGCTCTTTCTCGTGAAATTGGTATCCACTCTCCGGCAGATACGCTATCCCTATTCCACCCAGTATCCTTTCCGCTGCTTTCAAACGTTCGGAAGATGGGATTTTCACCCAGGGTTCTGCAGGTGCTCGTACGGGAGCATTTATGTACACCCTGTCGGGATGGATCTTCTCCAAAAGTTCCGCAATCTTTTTCAAAGCTTCATTCGAATCGTTCAAACCTTTTACCAGCATCACCTCCATCCAGATCTGGCCACTGTAACTCTCCCTGAACGCCTGCAAGCCTTCCACCAGATTCTGAAAATTCAGGTCAGGATGTGGTCTGTTTATTTTTCGGTACATTTCATCATTCCATGCGTCCAACGATGGAAGCACGATATCAGCGTCCAAAATTTCCCGACGTACATCCTCTCTGTACAGTAACGAACCATTGGTGATCACGGCTCGCTTTACACCTCTGAACTTTTTCAATGCATCCAGCAGTTCTCCCAATTTCGAATAAAGTGTCGGTTCACCTTCACCAACCACCGTGATGGCATCCAATTTGTGATAGCGCTGAACGGCTTCATACACCTCGTGAAGTATTTCATCAAGTTTGAAGAACTCTTCACGTTCGTTGGTGAAATGAAGCGTCCTTCCAAGCTGACAATATACGCAGGAGTAGTTACATGTCTTGAAGGGTATGGGGCTCACCCCAAGGGATACACCAAGGCGCCTTGAAACCACCGGACCGTACACATACTTGAAACCCATGATATCGGCTCCTCTCCATCGAAATTATATCCTTTTCCCGTTATAAAAATGTCTACTAGAATCTCCTCAGAAAAACATGTGCCATTCGTTCCTCACTCCAGAAACCTCAACTGGGATTCCTCACCGGAAGCGCTTGTGGACAAATCGGATGAATGGTACGGAGATCTTGAGGATTATCCCACCCTGGATGAATGAAAGTACATGTTAGAATCCTCCATAGATGAACATATTCGAAAAAAGGAGGGGAAGGATCTTGAAAGCTTTGATTCTGTGTGCCGGAAAAGGTACAAGACTTCGACCTTTGACCTTCACAAGCGCGAAACATCTTATTCCAGTGGCGAACAAACCGATCCTCTTCTATAGCCTGGAAATGATAAAAAAAGCGGGGATAGAAGAAGTGGGGATAGTGGTGAGCCCAGATAACAAGAAAGAGTTCGTTAATCGTCTCGGTGACGGCAAAGAAATAGGTTTGAAGATATCCTACATTGTTCAAACAGAACCAAAAGGTCTGGCACATGCGGTAAAGGTAGCGGAAGAATTTCTGAATGGTGAAGAATTCCTTATGTACCTCGGTGACAACCTCATCAAGGAAGATCTCTCCGGCTTCGTGAAAGATTTCAAAGCCGGGAAATACGACGCATACATTCTCCTGACACCGGTGGATGATCCCACCAGGTTTGGTGTAGCGGTGGTGAAAGAAGGGAAAGTGGTCAGGGTGATTGAAAAACCGAAGGAACCACCCAGCAATCTGGCGATCGTTGGTGTCTACATCTTCAACTCGAAGATTTTTGAAGGTGTGAACAACATAAAGCCGTCATGGCGCGGAGAACTTGAGATAACCGATGCGATAGGTTATCTCATAGATAAAGGATACAATGTGGGAGCAAGGATCATATATGGCTGGTGGAAAGACACGGGCAAACCTGACGATCTCATAGATGCCAACAGGAAAATACTAGAAGATCTGGATGTCAGGTTCATCAGAGGCGAAGTGGATTCAGCTTCCATCATTCAGGGCAAAGTTTACATCGACGAAGACACGACGATAATCAACTCAGTGATACGTGGCCCTGTGGTTGTGGGGCGCAGAACCCGCATAGTGAACACCTATGTGGGGCCATACACTTCAATAGGAAACGAAGTGGTTTTGGAAAATTGCGAAGTTGAAAATTCCATCATTCTAGATGGAGCTGCACTGATAAACATCAACAGTAGAATCGATGCGAGTATATTTGGAAAGAGCAGTGTTGTGAGCACCTCAGATGGAAAGCCTAGAACACTCAAGTTCGTTGTAGGTGATCACTCCAAAATACGGCTCATATGATGAAAGAGCTCGTTGATGCGTTCACTTTCACCTTTCAAAAATAAATAACCCATAAGAGCTTCCAAACCGGTGCTTTTGCGATAAACGGGTGAATTACCTCTTCTCCTGGCTCCCTTACTGTTCATACCACGGGAAGCTATCGTTTTTTCTTCTCCCTTTAAAAGGTCCCATATTGTATCTAGCAGCTTTGCCTGACCCACGGCACTTTCAAAAATTGCAGCTTTCCTTTGAGCATTCATCACTCTTATTCTTCCATCGCCTACCGCATACATTCGGGCGATTAGATTCATGACAGCATCCCCGATGTAAGCGTAAACATCCACAGGAATTTCCGAGTATTTGATCTCACCTTCTAAGATACCCGAAAAGTCGACCTTGATAGGTATCACGCTCCTCAAGTTTCTTCTCTATAGCATTGATTATAACTATCTTCGGAACACCCCAGTTACCGAAGATCACACCGTTCTTCGGAGGATCACTCACCAACCTGTGAATGACCATACGCGGATCGAGATATTCCAGAAATGTCACAACCCTTTCAACGTATTCCTCCATGGAGCATACCTTTACAAGCCCCGAATTGTACATGTCTCCAAGTTTGGTCCCCTCCACAATGTACAACGAATGCAACTTCACCCCATCATATTCCAGTGCTGACAAAACCTTGGCCGTTTCCACAACATCTTCCATGTCATCCCAGGGGAGGTTGATGATCACATGTGCCACAAGCTCCAAACCTCGCCTTTTGGCACGTATGGAAGCATCTACGAACTCCGCAAGGCCATGCCCTCTGTTTATGATCTCAAGAGTTTTGTAATTGACGGTCTGAAGACCTATTTCCAGAAACACATCCAGATACTTCCTGAGACGCGCCACTACATCCAATACTTCTTCTGATAAACAATCGGGTCTTGTGGCTACGGAAACGGCAACTATTGAATCATCACCCAGTACCTGTGAGTAACGTTCCCACAGCACTTCAGGAGATGCGAAAGTGTTGGTATGCGCCTGGAAATACGCTATAAATTTGCTGATCCCTCTCATGGCGAAACGTTCCTTGAAAGTTTTTATCTGCTCTGGAATTGGTACAGTAGGGGGTAATGCTCCAAAACCACTGCCAGTTGGATCGCAGTATATACATCCCTTGGATGGTGGGACACGATTTGGACAGCCAAACCCTGCATTTAAAGGTATTCGCATGACACGCGTACCGTATCTTTCTTTGAGGTAATCGCTGAGCTTCCTGTATCTCTTCTTCATCAGGTCATCCCCGAAGGCTCCGCCACACTCATGAACTTCTTGAGAAGTTTGTACAAATCCCGTACCCTTTCTTTATCGGGTCCCTTCACAGAAAAGAGACGCTTGAATTTGATCCATGTCACGTAGTAGGTGTCGTCTACACGTCCCTCTATGTACGCATATATCGGGGGAAAAGCGTTGAAAAGCGCCTTGAAAGAGCCGAATTTCTCTTTTGCCCACCTATAATACACACTCCAAGTGTCAAGTATACCTTCACATTCCATCAATATCACGATGTACTCCTCACGTATTCCTTCGTCTCTATCATACGTCAGTACCATTTTTAACATCCTGTTGTTCTCATCATGACGAGGATACACACCCTCAAAATTCACATTGGTGGTGGACAACCTGCGATCCACCACCTCGAAACCAAGGGGTGAAAATTTCAGCAGTTTCGAGAACAGTTCGGATGCACGAACTTCATCCACTGTGAAGAACACCAGCAGAATGATGAACATCAAACTAGTGCATCCTGAGCCTTTCAACATGCTTTTCAAACTCCTTCAAAACCTCCTTCATATCTACCTTTGTGAAATGACCTTCTCTGTAGATCCACTCACCCTTCACCATAACATATACTACCTCACCAGGGATACCGGAGTAAACCAGATTATTCCTCAAAGAGCCAAGCGGAACACACTCGGGAACCTCAGGATTTATCACAACCAGATCAGCTTCATAACCTTCTTGCAGCCTTCCAAGCTTCCCGAAGAACTTTCCCGGCATTTCCCAGAGCATGGCGAAAAGCTCTGAAAGATTCACTCGATCTCCAGCTATCAGAGCACAAAGGTACAGCTCCTTCCACACGTTCAACGAATTGTTACTTGCAGCCCCGTCTGTGCCTACACTCAAAGGTATTCCTTTTTCGAGGTATTCCATAAATGGTGGTATTCCATTACCCAGCTTCATGTTACTCGCAGGGTTGAGACTGACGAGAATCCTGTGTTTTCCCACCACCTCGGTGAAATCTTCGGGAGGATGTACACAGTGCACCAATATGGCATTCTCGAATATTCCCGTTTTTTCAAGATCTTCCATCCTGTATTTGCAGCGTTCATCAGCAGTTTCATAGAGATGGATAGTCACGAAAGTATCGAGTTCTTCACGTATTCTTGCCACTTTCTCCAGACACTTCATTGAACATGTGTATGGTGCATGTGGACCGAACCCCACCCATATCCTGCCATCGTATCCATGCCATTGCTCGAAAATGTCCATGTTTTCACGTATACGTTTGTCGAGTCCTCCATCCACATCAACTATTCCCCTCGTCAGATATGCCCTGATACCTATATCTCTCACCGCTCTGGCAACCGCATCCTCAAAGAAGTACATATCCACGAAAGCCGTACAACCATGCCTTACCATCTCCGCCGTTCCAACCAGACTCGCATAATATACCGCCTCATCGTACAACCTGGTCTCAGCACGCAGGATACCATCCAACCACCGTTTCATTTCAAGACCATCGTAAAAACCCCTGAACAATGTCATGGCAACATGGGTATGCGTATTCATGGCTCCCGGTATCACCAGGAGCCCGCTCAGATCCTCGATCTCATCGAACTGGTCTTCTTCCATGCAATCACACGTGTTTATCCCCGCGATCTTTCCACTCTCCACAATAACATTACCTTTTACAGGCTCGGCATTGTAAGCAGAGATCATCAGAACATTTTTCAAGAGTATTTTCATCCTCATCCGCTCCTGTCGACTTTGCGAATTCTATCCGCTTCATTGATGTTGAAATATCCCTTTTCAAGGGCTATTTTACCCCTGGTTATCGAAAGAAGACTCTCTTTCGTCCTTTCGAACTTCGTCTTTATCCTCTCCAACCTTTCGCGATCTTTGACCAATATATCCTGCAGGAATTTCCTATCATTGGGAGTCAAAGCATCCATCTTCAAAGATTTGAACAATTCCTCGCGCTTCTTCAAAAGTTCAACCAACTGCTCGATTTCTCCTTTTTCCAGAGCTTCGTCTATACTTTTCTCCACTTCCCTCAGGAGTTCCACAGGATCGTTCAAACCAACACCTCCACAAATCTCTCCACGCCCGCAAGGTCGCGCATGAATCTGTACCACTCGACTTCTCTGAAAACCAGTAACCGTTCCAGACCAGTCCTCTCATAGGGTGCGAATTCCAGAAGCACCTTTTTACCCCTGATGAAATCCAGACTATCGACGAACAGTTTTCTATAAAAGTCCAGACCGTCTTCTCCACCGTCCAGTGCTTCAGTGGGTTCCCGTTTTACATCTCTGGGAAGTTTTCTCAGGAAACTGCGGGGTATGTAGGGGGGATTGGACACTATGAAATCCACCTCTTTGAACACCCATGGAATGGAAAATACATCAGCTTCAATAAAGGTTATCCTTTCCAATACTCCGTGTTCCTCTGCATTTTTCTTCGCGACCTCTATGCTCTTACGGGATATGTCCACAGCGTAACCTCTAACTCCTCTGTAGTAGCTCAGGGAAATGGCTATGACCCCACTACCGGTCCCAATATCGAGAAAGATTTCTCCTTCGTTTATCATATCCATAGCATATTCAACAAGCTCTTCCGTTTCGTGTCTGGGAATGAATACCCCCGGTTCTATATGAAAGGACAAACCCATGAATTCACGCCTTTTCGTCACATATTCGAGAGGTTCTCCTTCTGCTACTTTCCTGGCTTTTGCGAGCAGATCAAACCAGATTTGCTCGTCGATTCTGTCCCGCATCCACAGTCTCGATATATCCCCGAATTCGCTGGTTATGAGCGCTTTCGCTTTCGAAGATCCAACAATCTGAATGAGTTCCACGAACAAAGCTCTCGGATTCATAATCCCATCATCTGACGTATCGAGGGATCCATCATTTCCGGTGACCAAGGAGGATCGAACGTTAGCTCAACCTGAACTTCTTCGACACCCTCGAGCTCTCCAACCTTTCTTTTGACATCTTCCATCATCAGCGGGCCCAGAGGGCACATGGGGGTGGTCAACGTCATGGTCACTTTAACATTACCACCCTCTATCAACACATCGTATATGAGCCCCAACGAAACTATATCCAGTCCGAGCTCCATGTCGTATACTTCCTTCAATTTTTTCATAACATCCTCACGTGTCACGGCCATCTCATCTTCCTCCTTAGAATACTGTTTCCACAACACTGCGTTCTTTGAACTTGGTGAACTCGTTGTCATACCATTTGTTCCACAAATCACGTCGTTTCACATCCAAGAGTTTACCCACTATTTTGGCACGAGCTTCCTCAGGTGTCAGTTGCCTTTCGGATCTTCTCCCCAAAAGCTTGTAGATCATCCAGCCATTTTCCACTTCGTACGGTCCAAGCACAGCACCCTTACTTGCCAGGAACAGGGCCTCAGCAGCCATCTCGTTCTCTATTTCGTCCTTTGTCTTCCATCCAAGGTCCACCTTGCTCAAAACGGAATACTTCTTGGCCACCTCCTCGAAATCTACGCCATTTCTTATATCTTCGAGAGCTGCCTCCGCCATCTTTTTACTGGGCGTTTTCACCGCCATCACGTGAACCTTACTGGGTTCATAAAACTCCTCTTTATGTTCGTTGTAATATTTGTCGATCTCCTCCGTAGTTACGGTGGCAGAACTGGTAACATAATCGAACACCTTCATCAAATAAGCCCTGTATACCTGCTCTTTCACCAACCCTTCCTTCAATTCTTCCGTCGATCCGTATCCCTGAAGGGCAGCATAAGTTTCAAGCTCTTTGGTACCTATACCCTGCTGTTCCAATACCTTGAAAAGCTCACTTTCAACGGACTCCGCTATCTTCTTTTCATCCACAATTATTCCCCTCATGTTGGCCCATTGCTTCAACAACATCCTATCCACCAGTTCGGCGAGCTTGAGCTTCTGATACTCCCTTATGAAAGCAACTCCTTCTTTTGTGGAAACGAGAGCATTGTAGAAAGATTCATCAGCCTGTTTCACCATGAAAAGTATGTAAGATAGACGGGAATAAATATCCAGATCCCTGGAAGTTATGATCATACCATTCACGGTTGCAACAGGGGTTATATCTTCTTGTGCCAGGGCAACCCCTCCCAGAAAAACCACTAACACCATGAACAGAAAAAATTTCTTCATGATTCCTCCTCCTTCGCCTTGTTCCAGTACTCATCCAGGGTCTCCATGCTCTCATCTTCGAGAATTTTACCGTCTTTTTCAAGAAGTTCTTCCATTTTCCTGAACCTCCTGGCGAATTTCAAACATGCTTTTTTCAATGCCACCTCAGGATCTATGTTCAAAAACCTTGCCAGATTCACAATGGAAAAGAGTAGATCACCGAATTCTTCCTCTTTCCTATTTTCGGAGAGAGTGTTTTCCAGCTCCCTCATTTCCTCCTTTATCTTTTCCATAACACCTTTCGCATCCTCCCAATCGAATCCCACAGCACTGGCATTTTCCTGGAGTCTTCTCGCCAGGGAAAGTGCAGGCAAAGCCGCATTGAAATCGCCTATTCTCGACGCTTGCTTCTTTCTTTTCTCCTGTGACTTGATCTCTTCCCATTGCCTGTAAGAATAGCCGGGGGAATTCCCAAAAACGTGCGGATGACGTCTCAACAGTTTTTGATTTAACTTATCGATTACATCACCTATATCGAAAGATCCATTTTCTCTGGCTATTTGAGCATGAAACACTACCTGCAGGAGCACATCGCCAAGTTCTTCCATCATTTCCTCCTCATCGTGCTTGTCTATTGCATCCAACAATTCATACGCCTCTTCTATCAGGTAGGGTTTAAGAGTATCATGAGTTTGCTGACGATCCCAATCACAACCTTTGGGACCCCTGAGTTTTTCCATTATCTTCACCAGTTCTTCAAACTTTTCACCTATTCTTCCCAATCTTCCACCACCCCATCATGAACGATTATAACTCTTCTCAACGCTTTTTCTAAGATTGGCCATCTCCAGAGCCACCATCGCTGCTTCAAAACCTTTGTTACCAGACTTCGCACCAGCCCTGTTTATAGCCTGTTCAAGCGTGTCAGCAGTTATAACACCAAAGGTCACGGGTATGGTGGCCCTCATATTGTAATTTGCAATCGCTTTGCCTATCTCGTTTGCAACGACATTGAAATGGTATGTTTCCCCTCTCACGACCGCAGCAAGTACCACGATGGCGTCATAATCAGCTGCACTCAACAGTTTACCCACAGTATAAATTATCTCCAGACTACCGGGAACTCTGTATATTTCTATATCGGACTCGCTGACACCATGCCTTACCAGACAATCAATGGCGCCTTCCAGCAACCTGTCAGTTATGGTGGAATTGAATCTGGACACCACCACGGCCACACGTAAACCCCGTCCATCGTAACTACCTTCCACGATCCTCATCTTCTCACCACCTTCTGTATCATTTCCTCCAGATCGTGGTTAAGCTTCATCATCTTGGTGTACAGGTAATTTAGATTCTCATGCCTGACCGTTCCGTACAATTTTCGCCTGCCAACTACCTTCACACCGTATTTTTTCAATCCTTCTACCTTGGACGGATTGTTTGTAAGGAGAACCACCTCCGCCACACCCAGCGCTTTCAACATCTGTGCGGCAACGGCGTAATCCCGTTCATCAGGAGAAAATCCCAGCTCTATGTTGGCTTCAACAGTGTCGTAACCCATATCCTGCAGGTTGTACGCCTCTATCTTGTTCGTCATTCCTATACCCCTTCCTTCCTGACGCAAATATAGAATTATACCGCCATTATTTGCAATGAATCTCACAGCTTCGCGCAATTGATCACCGCAATCGCATCGAAGCGATGAAAATACTTCGCCGGTCAAACATTCCGAATGTACACGCACTGGTACTGGAGAATCGAACGGCTTCTTCACTATGGCAAAATGTTCCAGACCATCCAGAACGTTCTCAAACCCCACTATTTCAAAAACACCGAAATCTGTTGGAAGTGTGGCAGTGGAACGAACCCTCAGAAACATGCCGCGCTTCACGTATTCAACCCAGACGTCCTCTATACGCAGAATCGGAATATCATATTTTTCGGACACCCATCTCACATATTCCATGTTGTGCGAATCACCTTCATCATCCAGAACTTCCGTGAGCACAGCACATCTCCCATAGCCCGCGATATTCACGAGCTCTATGGCAGCTTCGGTATGACCTCTACGCAAATTGAAACCTTTTCCCCCGAGCAATGTCACATGCCCGGGATAACGAAATTCTTTCAGTGGTCTCCCTTCGGATATCTTCCTGCAGGTTTCAGCCCTTTCGCCAGCGGAAATACCCGTACCGTTTCCCCAATCCACCGTTATGAAAAAATTGGTCTCGCCCATTTTAAGATTCGAAGGCAACCTGAAAAAGCCTCGCCCCAACAGGTCGTCTTCGTCTGCAGCCACACACAGCAATCCCTTCCCCCTGGATATCATAAAATTTATCACTTCCGCTTCAGCGATTTCAGCAGGATAAACAAAATCCGCTTCATACTCTCTGAAATCATCCACCAGTATGATCGGCAATTTTCTCTTAAAGGTTTCCCTCAACTTTTCCACCTCAACACCTCCCTCACGTAACGGGCGAACACATCTATCTCGTAATTAACAGGATCTCCAGCCTGGAGATATTTTAAGTTGGTGTGCTCGTAAGTATAAGGTATAACCTGAACACAGAAGGAATCCAGGGATATTCCAGCCACGGTCAAGCTTATACCGTTCAAAGCTATACTACCTTTTACTGCCACTGCCCACTTCTCCACAGGCATGGAAAAGTTGAAAAAGTATGAATTACCACGGTGTTCGTAGCCAAGGAATCGTACGGTTCCATCCACGTGCCCCAGAACGATGTGACCATGAAAACGCTCACCGACTTTCAGTGATCTCTCGATGTTGAAGAACCGACTTCTTCCCAGATTTGAACGTCTCAAAGTTTCCTCACCAACATCGAAGAATACCGCTCTTTCGGTGACCTTTGAAACCGTTAGGCACACTCCATTCACCGCCAGGCTTTCCCCCTCACTCACATCTAAAGCTTCTTCAAGCATCAGCGTCCCATTGTATACTTTTCCTCTCACCACTTTTTTCACTATTCCCGTGAACACGGTCTCAACTCCATGTAAACCTCGTTTTCCACATGCTCGATCCTTTCCACCCTGAAACGAGGCGCGTTGTCCAACGAGTATTCCACGTTCTCGAATGCGCTCAATCCCTTTCCCAACACCCTGGTGGAAAAGAAGACGTGTACAACATCGGCAACGTTCAAGAACTGCGAAAGGACGCTGGCTCCCCCTTCCACCAGAACGGAATCTATCCCTTCTTCGTAAAGTTTCGCCAATACCCCATCGACATCCCATTCCCCTCGAAATACCTTGACATTATCGGGATACACGGCGTCACTTGCCGTGAATACATACACATCCACATCATCCGAGAAAACACGCCATCCTCCTCCCGCAAGTTTGCCTCTTCCATCGAGTATCACCCTTCTGGGACTGCGTCCCCCTTCCAACCGGCAGGTCAGAAGTGGATCATCAGTCATTACTGTGTTCGCACCAACCATTATGGCCATGTATTTGTTTCTCAGCTCGTGGGATTTAAGACGATAATGATCGGTTATCCATTTCGAATTCCCACGAAAATCGGATATTTTGCCATCTATAGTGGAGGCGAATTTCAGAGCAACGAACGGCCTTCTGTATTTCACATACGTTATGAAGATTTCACACAACTTCGCTGCTTCTTCACGCAACACTCCAACCTCCACTGCTATTCCATGATCGCGTAGCTTTTTTATGCCATTACCGGACAATGGGTTGGGATCTTCCATCGCCACAACAACACGGGTTATACCACTTTCTATAATCAGATCTGTACAGGGAGGGGTTTTGCCATAATGATCGCACGGTTCTAGCGTCACATACAGAGTTGCTCCCCTCAAATCTTTCCCACGCGCTTTCTCGATCGCAATACGTTCGGCATGGGGACCACCGTAGCGCTCATGCCACCCTTCGCCCAGGATCTCGCCGTTTTTGACCACAACTGCACCTACGGGTGGATTGGGATTAACCCTTCCCACGCCCCTTCTGGCAAGCTCCAGTGCCCTGCGCATGAAGAATTCGTCGTTCACATCTTTCACCTCTGGATACCTGTGTACTGAAATATAAAAAGGCCCCCTCGGGCCCTTTGATTTTACCCTCTCCCATCCGGACTTTCACCGTCGGCTCCGGAATTCCACCGGATCAACCCTGTAAAGGGCTCGCGGGCTTTCACCGCCGGTCGGGAATTCCACCCTGTCCCGAGGGCATCGAAGAAAATTGTATTCAATTTTGTCGAGGTATATTATAACATTTCGTTCCACCATATCGAAAATCGGGACAACACCAGGAAATAATATGATCGACAGTAAACTGAAATCACCCAATGCCCCGTGCACCCTTTCATGCCGATTAAGAAATGGTTTCATCTTCTTCCAGGATTCGTGAATACCTGTCCCCGGAGATTTTCATCCAGTCGAGCTTCCACCTGGATTCTAATTATGATTTCATGGGTGAGAAAAGACTTCTTTCCGTGAAAGAGTAAGTCTCACATTTTCTCAACCTTGATTAATGCCTTTTTACCACTGAAAGCTATTCCAAATGCTATTATTCCAAGTCCTTTACTTTTCATTTTTGTGTAGTACTTTCTCTCCTTTATCTGCTCGAGTGCCTGCTTTACAAGCTCCTCGAGTTTCTCCTCACTATCCGCTCGCTTGACTTCAAAAATGGCTGCATAATTCCCATACTTCCTCTCTTTTGGATAGATCACAACATCCAGACGTCCATAACCCGATTCAAGTTCACTTTCCACCTCATACCCATTTATCGCTATTGAAAGCATTCCAAGAAGGAAAACCTTGTACACCCTCTCCGATTCTTCAAATCCAAGATCATAGTAACTCAAACTGCTCCTTATGAAACCTTCAAGATAGCGCCCGAATTCTTCCATTCTGCCTTCCTTTAACATCTCTATGAGACTGTTATATAGGTCATTTGCTGGAAAGTTTGCAGTGTTCTCAAGCCATACGCTCACCACATTTCTGAAAAATTTCAATACTTCCTTGTTTGGAACTTTCAAAGCATACACATCCTCCTGAATGTATCTGGCAACTAAATACCCACCAGCTACGAACAGAGTCCAAACTCCGTGCTTCACTTCTTCGAGTTCTCTAAGGGATAACCACGGATCAACTCTTCTTTTTACTTCCTTTCCTTCAAGCAGGAGGTTGAGATGTTTTCTTACCTCTGGGCTTTTTTTAATTTGCTCCTTTATGATATCGTTCGATGAGGTGTTTATCCAGAAAGGCTGAGCAGCTTCCTGAGGAGGTTTTTTCCCATAAAGCCTCTCTTTGATGTAGTAAATCACGCCCCAGGGATTGTAGAGCGGCCCGTACTTTCCAACCCTGTAGCCACCGTACCACTCATCCACCACTTTCCTATCCTCTCCTCCAAGACCGTAGTACCTGAGAATCTTGGTGATTTCCTCTTCCGTGAATCCAAATCTTTCCGACATCTCAGTTTCGAACACGGTGTAAATGGACAGATTGTTAAGGCCAGAGAATATCGATTCCTTCGCAACCCTGTAAACCCCTGTCAAAATTCCAAACTCCAGGTGTTCGTTTCCTTTCAGCGCAGCAGTAAGCATATTCCTCATAAATGCCACCATGTTGTCGTAATAATCCGGATCTTTGTGTCTGTACGTGTACGCCGCCTCTATTGGTACATCATATTCATCTATCAGAAGGATCGTTCTCTTTCCAGTCTCTTCATGCAGAACCTGCGTGAGGTTCCTGAGTGAGTCCATGTATTCCGATGTGGGTGCCTGCCTCTCAGTGATCTTCTCAGCCCACCTCTGGAATTTTCGCGTTTTTATTACCTTCGCATAATTTTCAACAAGGTTAGATATCCACGTCTTCAGATGATCCAGGGCGTCTTTCCATGTAACGTCCTTGATTTCCTTAAACGTGACAAAAATAACAGGATAGTTGTGATGGTAATCTTTCACTATTCCCCTCTCATTCCATATTTCCAGATCCTCAAACAAGTTTTCCTTTTTTTCTACCGTAAAGAAGCTCCTCATCATCGTCATGTTGAGAGTCTTTCCGAATCGTCTTGGACGTGTTATGAGTTTTATCTTCCCGGGAAGATCTATAATATCTTTTATAAGAAGGGATTTATCAACCAAGTAATACCCATTTTTCACGAGTTCCTCAAAATCATCGACACCTATAGGAAGGGATTTCATCTTCGGGTCACCTCCAGGGATGATTATAACAATAAAGCGGCCTCCTGATGCTTGGAAGGCCGCTTCCGGTTTTCTTTAAAGCTTTCTATTGCATTACTTTCTGACTTCAACAATCATCAAACGCTCATCGTCGAACTTGGAAAAATCTAAGGCAATTTGGAAATCTTCGAGGGAGTTTTGAGAGTGAACAATAACCTTGCGGCGTTTGGTGAAGGTGTAGCCAGCAACTTGCCAGGTGCCGGATTCTTCGGGAGCGTATTCGATCGATGGAGGAGTGGGGGAGTATTTGGTGACTATGACATAATCTATAATAAACTTCGAACAGTGGGCCTCCAAACCTATTGTTCCTTGGTTAATGTCTATCCCCTCAAAACTTATTATTTCTTTCCCGTTCCACTGTAGTTCTACATCTTCTTTATATACGTTAACTTGAAATATGTCCTCTCCACTTCCTCCAAAATCTATGACCTCATCTATATAGTTTTCAAAATATCCATTGGTCTTTCTCCAAAGCTCATAGTTATAAGGTGGTTGCGCGAGACTATTAAAATATTTTGCTAACCAATAATTTTCTATATCCTCAACTCTAAATGCTATACCTGTTCCAAAAAGATTTTCTTCTGCAATCTCACCTGTCCATTTATCGTATACTTCTGCTGAAAAACTCTTAACTATGACAGAATAATCTTTCCCGCTCCACACTTTTGGATTCAATATTATATCCAAAACCCCGCAATCTATTTTGGATTCAGGATACCCGACGAGATATCCATTTTTAACCTTCCATATGCCCGAACCTATTATGTACTTTCTAATCGATTCTTCATTTTCAAAATCATCCCAGAACTCAAACACCTCATCCCCATTCTCCCATCTCTCACTCGGATCTCCATCGGTTGCACCATAGTACACATACAATACCTTCTCCCCTTCCCAGTCACCTTTTATCCACACTTTCTGCCTGTCCTGGATCCAGTAATGGTGAGAAACATATGAAACTTTCTCCAATTTCAAGGAGATCGACTTTCTTTCTCCCTTAAGTATTACAATCGCGAATTCTTCGCTTTTGAAACCATCTTTGCTCACAACTATTTCGTGTCTCCCAACGGGAAGTTTCAAAAGTGTTGGTGTTTTGTCTTCGACCTGTCTCCCATCAACTGTGATGCTCGCTCCTATCGGCTCAGTCTTCACCAAAAGCTCCCCTCTCGCTTTCTCAAGTTTTATATCAAGCTTTGCAAGTTCGTCCTTTTCTACCTCGATTTCCTTCACGAAATCTTCTATTGTAGGGCCTGTTATCTTTATCACTCTTTCTCCTGCAGGGATGTTCTCAAGGTATATCACACCTTCTTCGAGCATATTCTGGGTGAGTGAAACCAATCTTTCGTCTATGAAGAGCTTCGTTTCGAGGAGAAGTTCGGGATTTTCAACGGTTATTTTGAGGTAGCCTGTGGCTGGTGGAGAAAACTGCTGAGAAGTCTGAACTTTTCCTTTTGATTTGGAATGAAGCGGAACGGGGAGCTTTACCATGTCTCCCTCTCTTATCGACTCTTTTTCCTGCAGGATCTCCGCCCTGGAACCTTTTTCGCTAACGTCTGTTACCTTCACTTTTCCTATTTCCAGAGCCTTTTCGAATACTACTCTTCCCTCTTTATCCTTGATGCGTTTCACCCTGTAAACGTTGAGAGTCATTTCGGGCTGTACTCCATCCTTGTTCCCTAAGGTTATGTAAACCGTGTTGCCTTCCCTGATGGCAATTTCACCTTCTATAGGAGGCAGATACTTTTGAACAACCTGCGCGATTTCTTTCATAACACTGGTTATTGATTCGGTCGTTATCTGACAATTGTACTGTTCTGCAAAGTCAACTTTTCCACTTTCAACGTCTATCATCCTGACTGTCACCACATAACTGTCTCCAAGTTTCCCTATCCTTCCAAAGATTATCTTTTCAACTCCAAGAAGTTTCCCAAGCTCAACACTTTCTGTAACGCCAATCTGTGATAATTGTCGTTCTTTAAGAAGTGCGTTTATCTTTTCTCTTTCTATAATGGTTATCCTTCCTGTTTTGAGAAGCTCGGTTCTCAAAATGTCGGTTATCAAAACGGCTTCGTCTTCTGTTATTCCACGTGGTTCAAAGTCAAGTACAGCTATGGATATGGCAGAAGCAAGGAGAGTTCCAAACAACAAGATTAAAATGGAAGAGAAAAACACCCTTTTCTCCATGGAAAAACCTCCCCTTTTGAAAAGTTCCGACTGCTACGCTTCGAAACGCCGGCATTATCGATTAACATTTTATCATGGATATTTTCTCTCCCAAACAACTGAAAATTCACATTTTTCATTTCCCATGCGCGACCTGAAAATTGCGAAAATGGTATAATTTCACAGACAGACATTCGAGGAGATGAAAACCTTGGAAGTGTTTCCCACCGAATCCAACAAACCCAACGAAACCAGAGGATTGACGGGTAAAAAAGTAAAGAAAGCAAAAAAACACGGAAAGAAAGAGAAAATTGAATCCATGGGTTTTCTAGATGTTCTATCGGAAGCAGAGTTGAAGAATCTGGAGGAAAAGATAGAAGAGAGCGTCGACGAGGTGCTGTCCACCGGCAACGTTTTCGCACGTTCACCTACTCGTAAGAATTTCGAAGCGTACAAACAGGCCATCAAGAAGTTTCTGAAACTAATTGAGAAACGATTATACAGAATGAAGGAAAACATTGATGTGAGATCGGGCAGGACACGATTGAACATGGTGGCAGAAATAGTGGATGAAAAACTCATGGAAATAGCGAAAAGATTGTTCGAAAACGAGAAATCGACTCTGGATTTCGCTGCCAAGGTTGAGGAAATAAAAGGTCTCCTGCTCGATCTTTACAGATAGAGGTTGAACATGGATCTGAAAAAACTCCTGAAAAAAGAAACTTTACCACCCTTTCTGGTGTGTGGAGAAAATTCGAAGTTTTTGAAAGATCTGGTGATCGATGCGATAAGAAGTGTGGAACATAACCCGATGGGATTCACCGTCGATGTACACACGGTTGCTCCAGAAAAAGGTAACATAGGTATAGATCAAATCCACGAAGCAGAAAGATTCCTCATACATTCGCCGGACTTCCTCACCAGGAAGTATTTGCTGATACTGGATGCAGATAGAATGACTCAGCAGGCGGCGAACGCATTTCTGAAAACTCTGGAGGAACCGCCACGTTATGCCCGCATAATCCTCACAACTACCGCTTATTGGTCCTTGCTTTCCACGATACGGAGCAGGACGATGAAAATACGTGTTCAGTATCCTCTCCACAGAGTTGAGAATTTATTGAGAAAGTATCCCGAGCTGGAAATCTTCAAACCTTTGATGCTTGTAGACTACGAAACGCTGGTCATGCTGGAAGATGAGGAAGATTTCATAGAAGAGATTCGTAGATACAAAGACAAAATCGCGAAGGTGAAGAACGAAGAACTGGTTGCATGTCTCGAGGAATTGGACCCGAATGAAACGCTCTCCAGATTGAAATTCCATCTATGGTTTGTGGAAATAACGAAGCGCATGATGAGTAATGACGAGAAAGAAATCCTGGATTTCATACTTCGATTGGGAGGAACGAGTTTGAAATACGATCATGTACGACTCACCGCCTTCGAAATCCTGATATTTCTACGGGAGCTGACGTTAATGTTCTGGTCATCCGCATGGGAACACACCAATTCCAGAGAGCTTCTAACCATTGCAGTTGAACTCAAACATGAAGTGCCTGTCTCGCTGGTCGACGAGCTCACCGAATGGATCTGGAAACTGGCGGTCAGAAAGGTGGAAAACCTGAATGTTAGAATCACAATAGTTGCCATGATGTTGAGATTGAAAGAATTACTGCGAGGTGAGTGAATTGCTCAAAGCGGAGGTGTATGGTGTCGAGCTCTATCCTGTTGGTAAAATACACTATTTTTCTTATGACCAGGAGCTGCATAGGGATGAGCTGGTTCTGGTCATGACGGATTTCGGACCGGATGTTGGAAGAGTGTTGCTTGGTCCACGTGAAATGACGCTGGAACAAATAGGTGGAGAGGTAAAGCCCATCCTGAAAAAAATAGAAGGAAAAGATCTGGAACAGCATTTGAAGAATAAGGAAGATGCGGAGAAAGCCTTTAAAATATGTAAGGAAAAAATAAAGGAACATGGACTACCTATGAAGCTCCTGCACGCGAGGTACATATTCGATAGATCACGTCTGCTGTTTTATTTCAGTGCGGAAGGACGGGTGGATTTCA
Organism: Thermotogae bacterium; assembly: GCA_021161835.1. Lineage (GTDB taxonomy): Bacteria > Thermotogota > Thermotogae > UBA12178 > UBA12178 > JAGGZV01. Next base: position 61,637 of record JAGGZV010000097.1, read on the forward strand.
GGGCACTGGTACGTGATCTTGCACGTATATTCAAGACACGCATAGAACTAAGGCAAGTAGGTGCAAGAGATGAGATGAAATTCATCGGTGGAATAGGTATATGTGGGCAGGTAGCATGCTGTGTACGATTCTTGAGAGAGTTCACGAGTGTCACCCTAAAACATGCGAAAAAGCAGCAGATGCTGATAAATCCTGTGAAGATATCCGGACAGTGCAGGAAACTCATGTGTTGCCTTGCTTACGAACACGATTTCTATGAAAAAGAGCTTGTGGGAATACCCGATGAAGATTCCACCATACATTATGGTGAATCCCGCGCGAAGGTGATAACGGTCAACGTCTTTCTGGAAGAGGTGACGATATTAACAGAAGAAGGAAAGCTGGAGAAACTCCCCTTCAGCTATTTCAGAGGTGAAAAAAATGGAGTATCGGGAACTTCATAGGTGGGATCTGGAACCACCGGAAGCGATGGAAGTTCAAAACAGACTCAAGGAAAGATTGCTCATAGTTCCATTCGAAGGAAAGGTGGAGTATGTGGCGGGAGTCGATCTTTCCTTCCCGGGTGGAAAAGCGCTGGCAGTTATAGTGGTCATCAACGCAGCCATGAAAGTTGTGGAGGTGGTCCACACACTCAGTGAGATAGAATATCCCTATATCCCCGGATTGCTTGCCTTCCGTGAAGGTCCCGCGTTCTTGAAAACATGGGAAAAATTGAAAACAAAACCTGATGTGGTATTCTTCGATGGTCAGGGCATAGCGCACCCTCGAGGGCTTGGCATAGCCTCACATATGGGACTGTTCATAGACATACCAACCGTGGGGATAGCGAAATCACGCCTGTATGGAAAACACGAAGAACCGGGAAAAAATAAAGGGGATTACACTCCGCTGTTCGACGAAAGAGGAAACAAAATAGGCTTTGTGTTGAGAAGTCGTCCCAACGTCGCCCCTCTTTACGTTTCGCCGGGTCATTTGACAGATCCAGACAGTGCTCTGAAACTCACTATGCGGTTTCTCAAAAATCGTAGACTGCCTGAACCAACGCGTCTCGCACACCTTTATACTCAAAAACTGAAGGGTGGATTGATGTTTTCCTGAAACCCATCGTTCTCGTGAAGCTGGGAGGGAGGGCAGCTTGCGAATCCTCTTGAAAAACATAGAATATCTCGCGACTTTCGGGAATACCGGGGAGTTGAGTCACGCCTACATACTGGTGGAAAACGGTGTGATAAAAGATGTTGGGAAATACACGGCTGAAGTGGAAGGTCAATTCAATGTGGACGAAGTTGTGGACATGTCAGGAAGGTTGGTACTTCCCGGCTTCGTGAATACACACCACCACTTTTTCCAGACGCTCACACGCAACGTGAAGAAGGTGCAGGATGCCAAACTCTTCGATTGGCTCGCGTACCTTTATGAGATCTGGAAATGGTTGGATGAAGAGAGTATCAGAAGTGCCACGAAGATCGCCATATACGAAATGATGAAATCCGGTGTAACCACAACAAGCGATATGTTTTACCCTTCAATGAAGGAAAGTCCCAGATTGTTCGACGTGGAAATAGAGAGTGCCATGGAAACCGGCATGAGGCTTCATATAGCCCGTGGAGGTATGTCCATCGGTAAGAAAGATGGCAGCCTTCCACCGGATGAAATGATACAAACAGATGATGGAATACTGGAAGAATATCAACGGGTCGTTGAAAAGTACCATGATCCTTCCAGATATTCTATGCTACGAGTAGCGTTGGCACCTTGTACCCCCTTCCTCGTGACACCAAATTTGATGCGTGAAACGCTTGAACTTGCAGAAAAGTATGATGTTCTTCTTCACACACACCTTGCCGAGACGCTGGATGAAGAAAAATTCTGTATCGAGAGGTTTGGCAAGAGACCAGTAGAGTATATGGAATCGCTGGGGTGGTTGAATCCGCGTGTGTGGTTTGCACACGTTGTCTGGGTTACAGACGAAGAAATAACTAAACTTCAGCAGGGCCAGGTTGGAATAGCTCATTGTCCTGTCTCCAACATGCGCCTGGGTTCAGGAATAGCTCCCATACACAAAATGAAAGGAAAGCTCAGGATTGGTCTGGCAGTTGATGGAAGCGCCAGTAACGATACCAACAACATGTTGCAGGAAATGCGAATCGCGATGCTTTTGCAAAGAGTGGAATACGGTGCCAACGCCATATCGCCACGCGAAGTCGTTCACATGGCAACTGTAGGAGGAGCTCGTGTACTCCATATGGATGATTACATAGGAAAGATCGAAAAGGGATACGCGGCGGACATGGTCGCATTTCGACTTGACAGCGTGGAGATGGCCGGATGTCTGGATGATCCTCTTTCCGCCATAGTCATGTGTGATGCAAAAGAAGCCGATTTTCTGATGATAAATGGTGTGGTGAAGATAAAAGATGGAGAGCTAATAGGCATTGACATAGCGGAACTCGTGCGAAAACACAACGTGCTATCGAGAAAGCTTCTGTCCCGGAGGGTTGATGCACATTGAAACGTAGGCTTGGTGTAGCACTTGGAAGCGGTGGTGCGAGAGGACTCGCTCACCTTGCACTTTTGGAAAAGATAGAGGATATGGGAGCGAGGATAGATATCATAGCAGGTTCGAGTATAGGTGCGGTGATTGGAGCAGCCTACGCCCTGGAACCCAACGCACGAAAACTGAAACGTTTCTCTATATACCTCATGACCAAATTCAGAAGTTCGATACGAAAACTCAGGAGTACCGTGGAAATCAAAGTTGGATTGACCAATCGCGTGAAATTCTTCAACAGGCTGCTCACACGTGAAGCGTTGGATGCCAGCGATTTTCTTTACTCTACCATTTCGCAGATATTCGGAAAGTCTCGATTTTCCGATTGTAAGTTAAAACTGGGAGTAGTATCAACAAACATGAACGGTGAAATCGAACTCATAGAAGAGGGCTACATTGTGGATGCTGTCGTGGCCAGCGCGAGCATACCAGGTGCTTTTCCACCTATGAGACTCGGAGGTATGAATTTGATGGATGGAGGAGTGATGCGTGTCGTTCCCGTTGCCGAGGTTAGAAAGATGGGAGCCGATTTCGTGGTCGCATCCAACATTACTCCATCCTTGAGGCGCCACGATTTCCACGATATATTCGATTATGTGGTGTATCTGGACGATCTCAAAGGCGAGATATTATCACTATCCGATGTTGAGGAAGCAGATCTTGTCGTGGATTTCACCGAATTGAAGGTGCCATGGTATCGCTTCGATCTGGTAACCAGGATACTGGAGGAGGCAGAAAGAATTCTCCAGAACCATGACGAGTTTTTCAGAACCATGGAGGTAGTGGCATGAAAGTGATGATATCCATCGATCCAGAAGTTGCTCTCACCGCAATGGATGTTATACATGAAATGAATTCGAATGGTGAAAAACTCGAGCTTGTAGGTGCGGGATTTGGATCGTTATTGGTAGCTATGATAGCAACCCATGGAAATCTTGCGAAAGCAAGGCGAATATTTCTCACAAACAGAAAAAAGATCCTTGAGTTCTTTCGATGGGATCTTGGACTGGAAAGTCTCCTCAAAACAATGATAGCTTCGCTGATGAAAAAAGTGTCGATCGTTCCGTTCTCAAGATTGAAGGAAACGGTGGAAACGCTCCTGGGAGACGGAAGCCTCAAAGGTGTGGAAGTGATGGCCTTCGATCTGACGAGAAACACCGAACTCCATTTGAAGCTTGGGGAACACGATATAAATATACTGTGTGGTTCTCTTGCACGTCCTCCTCTTTTCGAACCGGTACTTTTTGAGGAGAGATTATTGTGTGATCTTTCTTATATGGTTGGTATACCTGAACCGGGTTCTTTCGATCTCCTCATATATGGTCTGAAGAAACCGGAGTTGAACAACAAAAATGCCAAAGCTCTGGATTTCATGGAACATGGAGACAGATTGCGAACTTTTGAGATATCCAGAAGACGGCTGGAAAAGTATCCAGAGGTGGTGAAGATAACGTGAACGAGAAAAAACATGAAAAAAAGATAAAGGAAATCATGCGTGGTGTGGTGGAGGGTGACAAGGATATCGTGGAAGCACTGGAAGAATTGAAGCTGGCAATGAGAAGTCCACATGGTGATTTCGTGATGGTTCGCATGAACGTGGGGAGATCGGAAAAAATGAGGATGTACGTACCCAGGGAATTCGAACCCTTTCTGAAAGGATTGATCAAGAGGATCGTAGAAAATCTTGGATTCCAGATAGAGGACAAAGAAATGGATCATCTCATGACACTGGGCAAAGTGGAGATAAGAGGAGAGAAAAAATTGAAGATAACGATTGAACCCGTGCTGGAGGTGTAAAAACGTCAAAATGCAGTATAACGAGGCCCTCGAGTATCTGCACGAAAGATTGAGTTTCAAGAGTATAAGGCTTGGTCTGGAAAGGATACGTGAACTTCTCAGAAGGATGGATAATCCCCAGCAAAGTTACCACGTTGTACATGTGGGAGGCACGAATGGAAAAGGGTCTGTGTGTTCTTTTCTCTCTTTTTTACTTAGAGAACACGATCTCAGAGTCGGTACGTACATATCGCCACACCTATGGACACTCAAGGAAAGGTTCACTGTTAATGGTGAACAGGTGCATGAAAACCTCATAGCGGAAGTCCTGGAAGATATGATACCGCACATAGAGGATATGGGAGAAGTTGGCTCAGATACAAGACCGAGCTTTTTTGAGGTTACCACTGCCATGGCCTTCGAGATATTCAAACGTATGAAGGTGAAGATAGCGGTGGTAGAGGTTGGACTAGGTGGTAGACTCGATGCGACGAACGTGGTCATTCCGGACGTTTCCATCATAACCAACGTATCCTACGACCACATGAACGTACTCGGTTCAACACTGGAAAAAATAGCCCGTGAAAAGGCAGGAATCATAAAAGATGGGAAACCCCTCGTGACCACAGAGGTGAAACCTCACGTTTTGAAGGTTCTGGAAAACAAGGTTCGGGAAAAAAACGGCAGTATTTACAGGTTGAGAAAGGACTTCAGGTTCAAGAAAATATCGGTAAAATTGAACGAGAACGTCTTTGCTTACGAAGGGAAGAAATTGCAAATGAACGGTGCGATACTGAGTATGAACGGCGTAAATCAGTTTGTGAACGCCAGTGCGGCTCTTGCGGCTCTGGAAATTCTCAGTGATACGAACATCCTGACACTCAAAAACGATGCGATACTGAGAGGTTTGAGAGAAGCACGCTGGCCCGGGAGATTCGAGATCATATATCATAAAGACAATATGGTGATTCTGGATGGAGCACACAACCCCTCGGGGGCGCAGATATTGAAGACCAATCTGGAACATTACTTTCCAGGCAAAGAATTGACCATGGTGTTTGGTGTGGTGGAAAACAAGGATTACAAGCGTATACTCTCCTTCCTGGCCGCCCATACCTCCCATATCATTATCACCAGACCAAAGGTGTACCGGGCCACCAACTATCGGGAAGTTTGCGAATACGCCAGGCATCTGTTCGAGGAAAGATGCGAATGTCTGGAAGATCCCTTCGACGCTTTTGAAAGAGCTCTCGATGTTCGTGATGTTGAACCCATACTTGTCTGCGGCTCACTTTACCTGGTGGGCAACATCAGGCACTACATTCTAACAGGAGAAAGAAGGGTTGAATATGATAGGATCGCTTGAAGGAAGAATAGAACATCTCGGGCCAGGATTGATACTGGTAGAAACCGGTGGAATAGGATTCATGGTAAAAGTGGATGTGGATACACAGAACAAATTGAAAAGAGGTGAAAAACATAAACTAAAGATTTCCACCATAATGTCCGATAAAAATATTGAGTTGTATGGATTCATAGACGAGAGCAAGCAAAGGACCTTCGAAACGCTGGTGAAAATACCAAAAATAGGTCCAAATTTGGCGTTGAATATCATCTCGCATCTTTCACCGGGTGAACTGATGGAAGTAGTCGCTTCAGAAGATGTTGAAACGATGCGGAGGATACCGGGAATCGGCTTGAAGACAGCTGAAAGAATCATCTTTGAATTGAAGAGAAAGTGGAGAGATCTGGAGGATCTGGAAACTCTTGCACCTGTACAAAAGGAAGCGGTGGATGCACTCGTGGCACTTGGGTATACAAAACAGGATGCTATGCGAGCCGTACGCAAAGCTTTGCAATCGTCGAAAGTCTCGAAGGGAGATGTTCAGCAACTGGTGAAGATCGCCCTGAGGGTGATCTTCGATGGTGGAGATGGACCTGATGATTGATCCAGCGCGTTTCAATCCTTATCTGGATTACAAATTGGATCCTGGTGAACCTGGGCTGGAAAATGCCACACCGGCCAGTCTGAGTGTTGCACGGGTTGCAGGACACGAGCTGGGGAACCTCATCCAGTTCAAGAGTGAAGCTGCCAGACGCGGAGGATACGTGATCTATTCGAATATCTCCATTTCTTTTGCCAGACGCGGTGGATTTCTTGCGGCCATTGGAGGCAAAACGGAAGCGGTGATAATATATCCCGGTAGAAGAAAGCTGGCCGGTACAGGTAACACAGGTATCGATTCCGGTGATCCCACCACCGATTCTCTCTTCAAAGCCGAAAGACTGAGGGAAATAGAGGACAGAATACGCGAGATAGAAAATCGTATACGCACTGCAAGATCCGAAATCGAGATCGAGGAACTCGAGACAGAGAAGAAGGTACTGGAGCTCGCAAAATTCGCGCTGATGTCAGGTATGAACCCCGAGTTCTTCAGCGGGCTCATGCTCGAGGCGCTGGTTTGACCCTTCCATCCATATAATTCTTCCGTATAAAGGTCCAGGTGTCACCCTTTCCACTTTGATGTCCAGGAATCTGCCCACTGGATTCTCTTTCGATTCGAAGATGACGATCTTGTTCCGTATTGTTCTCCCATAATACCGTCCATCCTTCATCCTATCCTCGCCGATGATCCTGACCACTTTTCCGAGATACCTTCCATTTATTTCCAGATTGATCCTCTTCTGAAGTTCCAGAAGTGTTTGCAATCTTCTGCTTTTAACCGCACGGGGGACATCATCTTTATAATACTTTGCCGCAACCGTCCCTTTCCTGGGTGAATACATGGCAAGATTGATTCTCTCAAACCTCAACTTCCTTACAAGATCCAGTGTGTCTTCGAAATCCTTCTCTGTTTCGCCGGGAAAACCCACGATTATATCAGTGGATATGGATGCATCGGGTATACGCGTACGTATCATATGGATGAGATCCATGTACTCTCCACGTGTGTATCCCCTGTTCATTTTTTTCAATATCTCATCGCTTCCGGATTGTACAGGCAGATGTATACTGCGAGCGATCTTTTTCGATGCCGCGATAACATCCACAAGCTTTTCATCGAAATCCACGGGATACGAGGTTAAGAACCACAGACGTTCTATACCATCGACCTTTTCGGCCTCCATCAACAGCTTCGCAAGTGAAACCCCATCTCCAAGGTCTTTTCCGTAAGAATCCACATTTTGACCCAAAAAAGTGATCTCACGATATCCCTTCCTTGCCAGTTCTCGCACTTCTTCCAGCACATCTTCCATGGGTCTGCTCTTCTCACGTCCTCTGGTGTACGGAACTATACAGTAGGTACAGAACTTGTCACACCCATATATTACGGTCACCCATGCGTGATGTGAACTCATTCTCCTGCGCGCAACATGAGCGTTCAATTCATCCAGATGATCATCGAGTATGGCCACTTTTTCACCTTTCATGGCTTTGCTGACAGCTTCCGTCACTCTGGATATTGCCCGTGTCCCCACCACAAAATCCACATCGTCTCTTTCAAGGAGCTTTTTCCCATCTTTCTCTGCTATACATCCCGCAACGCCCACGATGAGATGTCTCCGCCTGCGTATCCTGTTGAGTTCTCCGAGTTTGCCGTAAAATTTATCCTCCGCTTTTTGACGTACTGCACAGGTGTTGATTATCACGAGATCAGCCTCTTCGGGTGTTTCGACCATCTCGTGACCCGCTATTTCCAGAAGTCCCATCATAGTTTCGGTGTCGTTGACATTCATCTGGCATCCAAAGGTGTGAATATGTACCTTCACTTTCATCCTCCTTATAGTCCCAGTTCACTTGCGATTCCCTTCATGGCGTCCAGTGATAATCCCAGAAACTCTTCTAGGGTCAACCCCAGCTCCTGACACGATGAAATCTGTTCTCTGCTGGCACCACGCGCGAAAGCCTTTTCCTTGAATCTCCTCAACAGAAAAGGAACATCCAGAACCTCCAGTTTTTTCTCCTTGCGTATCAGGGCTCCGGCAACTATGAACCCTGTCACAGGGTCGGCAGCATATATGGCTTTTTCTATCGGCAGTTCACGCTCTTTGTGACCTGCATGTGCGAGCACCGCCTTTTTCACTTCCTCAGGAATATTCTCATCTTTCAACAGCTCCAGCGTCATGTAACCATGCCTGGCTGGATCGTCCTTGGTATATTCGTAATCCAGATCATGGAGCAAACCGGCCAATCCCCACAATTCTTCGTCCTCACCCAGCTTCCTGGCCAGCGCTTTCATTACCGCCTCCACCGCCAGAACATGCTTTACGAGATTCTTGGTCTTTACATGTTCCTTCACGAGTTCGAAGGCTCTTGAACGATCCATGCAGTTTCCCTCCCATTTACAGTATATAAGTTACAGTATATAAGAGCTGATGTCTTCATCTCTGTAAATATCGCCGAGTTTTTTACGCACAAATTCAGCATCTATCACCACTTTGGGATTTTCTATATCGGGAGCCTCAAAGGCCACATCTTCGAGAACCTTTTCCACAACGGTGTAAAGTCGACGCGCTCCTATGTTCTCGAGTTTTTCGTTCAACTCGTACGCTATGCGTGCCATTTCCTCGATACCATCTTCTGTGAACTCGAGATCTACCCCATCTGTTTCCAGAAGAGCCTTGTACTGTTTGGTTATCGCATTTTCAGGTTCTGTCAGGATTCTCACGAAATCCCTCTGTGTTAGGGGTGAAAGCTCCACACGCAATGGAAACCTTCCCTGAAGTTCGGGAATGAGATCGCTCGGTTTTGCCAGATGAAAGGCACCTGCGGCTATGAAGAGAATGTAATCGGTTCTCACGGGTCCATATTTGGTCATTATCGTCGTTCCCTCGACTATGGGCAGAAGGTCCCTCTGCACCCCTTCGCGAGAAACATCCACTCCTTCACCTCTTCTACCGGATGCCACCACTTTATCCATTTCATCGATGAAAACTATTCCTTTGTTCTGAGCTCTGTCCAGAGCTTCCTGTATCACCTTATCCATATCTATAAGTTTCTCCGACTCTATTGGCAGCAGAAAACGCTTTGCCTCTGCGACGGTCATCCTTCTCTTCTTTCTGGTCTTTGGAAGAAGACTGCCGAACATGTTCTGTATCTCTATTCCTATTTCTTCCAGATCGGGACCGCCTATCATCCCGAACATTGGCACGTTCGATTCTTCAACCTCTATTTCTATTTCCTCCCTATCCAGCTCTCCCGCACGGAGTTTTTCACGGAGCTCCGCTCTCCTTCTGGATATCTCACCGCTGTCAAGGGGTTGAGGTTCGGGACCACCACTCTGCGCTTTTATGAGATCAAAGAAAGTTTGTGGGTTTCTGCGCCTCCTGGAAGAAGGAAGAAGGGCATCCAGGATTCTCTCCTCAACATTTTTTCTCGCTTTTTCCTCCACCTTCTTCATGTGCTCTTCCTTGACCGTGTTCACGCTCACCTCGACAAGCTCCCTTATCATCGAATCCACGTTTTTGCCCACATATCCCACTTCGGTAAAACGTGTTGCCTCCACCTTCACAAATGGCGAACCAGACAACTGTGCGAGTCGCCTGGCTATCTCCGTTTTACCCACGCCTGTCGGTCCTATCATCAGGATGTTTTTGGGTATAACCTCCTTCCTGATCTCTTCAGGGAGCTTTTGACGCCTTATCCTGTTTCTCATTGCCACCGCCACGGCTCTTTTGGCTTCGTATTGACCTATAATGTACTTGTCGAGTTCCCTGACTATTTCCTTCGGTGTCATCTCTTCAAACGTTTTCTTTTCCATTCTGTATCTCCTCCACCGTGAAGTTAGTGTTCGTATATATGCATATTTCGCTGGCTATTTCCAGCGCTTTCAATGCTATATCACGTGCGGACATATCGGTGAACCTGCTCAATGCCCTGGCCGCTGCCAGGGCGTACGGCCCTCCCGATCCTATCGCCACAACATCCTCGTCAGGTTGAATTACCTCACCGTTCCCGGAGATAACGAGCAGGTTCTCTCCATCGGCTACTATCATGAGCGCTTCCAGATGTCTCAAAACCTTATCCGTTCGCCAATCCTTGGCCAGCGCAACTGCGGCTCTCAAAAGATTGCCATTCATCTTTCTGTATTTCTCCTCGAATCTTTCGAACAGTGTAAGCGCATCGGCCACAGCCCCCGCAAAACCTGCTATGACCTTCCCGTCTCCCAGCTTCCTCACTTTCTTTGCATGCGACTTCATGACGGTGTTGCCAAACGTGACCTGACCATCGCCGGCTATTACCGTACTTCCATTTCTCCTGACAGCTATTATGGTAGTTCCATGGAGCTTTTCCATTTTCTCACTTCCTTCCTCCTGAGTGCGGAACGTACCACGCAGCTCACCACATCTTCAAAGCTCATCCCCATGGCTTTTGCCGAAGCAGGAAGATCGCTCAACTCCGTCATACCGGGTATGGTATTGACCTCCAGAAAGTAAAATATGCCGTCACTGTATATCCCATCCACGCGTGCCATATCCCTGCATTCGAGATACCTGTATATTCGCAGAGCGGTTTCCTTCACCATCCTGGTGGCATCATCGGGTATTTCAGCGGGAAGAACGAATTCCGTCATTCCAGGGGTGTATTTGGCTATATAATCATAGAACTCTCTCCTGGGTCGAAGTTCAAGAATGGGGAGTACGGTTGGAACCCCATCTATCTCCAGTATAGACACCGTTATTTCCTGCCCTTCTATGTATTTCTGGATTATGGCCGAACCATAAGTGTCCAGCACC
>JAGGZV010000034.1 GCA_021161835.1 Thermotogae bacterium
CCTTTCCACCCTTGCCCTCAACGGGCGGTTTCCGTTTCTATGGCCCTATCCGGGGTTCACACCCCCTGGGTGTTACCCAGCACCCTGCCCTGGGAGTCCGGACTTTCCTCGGCTCACGCCGCGACCGCCCGCTCCACTCCCATGTTTTGATTCTATCACACTTAACAAACTTTAAGGGTAATGTTTGAGTTGTTCGAAAGGTGTTGTGACACATTCATATGTCGAGTATATAATTTTGGTTGAAGTGTGAAGAAACCGAGGGGTGGTTATGTTGAAATACACGGGTGTATGTGTGGGATCCAGTAGCATCTCTTTGTACGATGGTATCAAAGGTTTGAACAAACCGCATCATGGAAATCCAAGGAAATTGCTGGAAGAGATGTTGCCAGCATATCTGAAGGATGGTATTGTGATAGTAACAGGCAGGAAGTCCAAGAAACTTTTGAATCTTCCACAGATATCTGAAGTTGAAGCCTCTGAAATCGCTTATAAAGATTTGAGGAAAAAATACGGTGAAGCAGAAGCAATCGTCAGTGCAGGTGGAGAAAACTTCATCCTTTACAAACTCAATGATAAAGGTATAATCACGGGAATATACACCGGAAGCAAGTGCGCTTCAGGAACCGGAGAGTTCTTCCTCCAGCAACTCAAGAGAATGGGGATCAGCCTGGAATATGCGAACAGCGTTGAACCAGATGGTTACTACGAACTTTCCTCGAGATGCACGGTTTTCTGCAAAAGCGATTGTACACATGCGCTCAACAAAGGAACCCCAAAAGAACTGGTTCTAAACGGATTGGGTAAAGTGATGGCGGAGAAAATCCTGGAACTCGCACATAAAAGCAGAGTCAGGAAGATAATGCTGGTGGGTGGCACCACACAGAACAACCTAATGGTACGACATTTGAAAGAGTATCTGGATGTTCTGATACCTGACGAAGCCTTATTTTTCGAAGCCTATGGCGCGCAGAAGTGGGGAAGCACAAACAAAAAGTCTTTTTTCATACCCTCACGAATATTCAACGAAGTCAGATCCAGTTTCTCCTCTCATGAACCCCTCAAGAAGTACATGCACATGGTAGAGTTCAAGGAACTACCTTTTGCAAAAACGGAAAACGGTGATGTGTGCATACTCGGGGTGGATGTAGGTTCAACCACCACGAAGGCTGTTTTGATGAGATTGAAAGACAATGCGATTCTGGCAGGTAGCTATCTCAGAACGCTGGGAGATCCCATAAAAGCTGCACGTACATGCTACAGGGAAATACTTGAAGCCATTGAAAACACGAAGGTAGAAATTGTGGGACTGGGTGTTACAGGCTCGGGGCGGAAAATAGTGGGATTACATGCTCGAACAGATGCTGTTTACAATGAAATAATGGCTCATGCCAGAGCGGCACGCTACTTCGATCCCTCTGTGGATACGATCTTCGAAATAGGAGGACAGGACGCCAAATACACTTATTTGGTAAATGGTGTGCCAGCAGATTATGCGATGAACGAAGCGTGTTCGGCAGGCACAGGTTCCTTCCTGGAAGAAGGCGCGAAGGAGTCGCTGGAAGTTCACTATACAGAGATAGGAGATCTTGCACTGAAGAGTGAAAACCCACCCAACTTCAGTGACCAATGTGCCGCATTCATAAACAGTGACGTCAAGACTGCCATACATGAGGGTATATCGAAAGAGGATATCTGTGCAGGACTGGTCTACTCAGTGTGTATGAACTATCTCAACAGAGTCAAAGGCAACAGGCCTGTCGGTAAAAAGGTGATCATGCAGGGCGGTGTATGCTACAACAAAGCCGTTCCAGTAGCTATGGCAGCACTCACTGGTAAACGCATAGTTGTACCACCACACCCGGGATTGATGGGAGCATACGGCGTGGCACTCATGGTGAAGGATGGTCTCGAAGAAAAGACGTTAAGAAGAAAGAGGTTCGATTTACGCGAACTCGCTGACAGGGAGGTTACATATGAACGCACGTTCATCTGTCCAGGTGGTAGGGAAAAGTGTGACAGGAAATGTAAGATAAGGATAATAAACATAGATGGCAAAAAGTATCCGTTTGGAGGGGCCTGTAACAAATACGAAAATGCTGTGAGACGTTTGAACATAGACGCTCAGAAGTACAATTACGTTCGCAAAAGAGAAGAATTGATATTTTCACCCACATCACAGAAAGACCAATCCAGGGTAATCACCGTGGGTATCAGCAGATCCCTGGCGATGACCACATTGTTTCCCATTTTCAGGTACTTTTTCGAGAAGCTCGGTTTCAAAGTTATCATTCCAGATGTCAGCGACAAAAAAGGCTGGGAAAGGAAGAACGCCGAATTCTGTTTCCCTGTTGAAATGAGCCATGGATATATGTACGATCTTTTGACAAAGAATCCGGATTTGATATTCCTGCCCAGAATAAGGGGCCTCAAAGTCGAGAATTCAAACAATTACAATGTGTTCTGTCCGTTCGTGCAGAGCGAACCGGATTACCTGAAGGCGGCGTTTCCAGACCTTAAGCAGAAGAATCTGCTGGAAATGAATTTCGACTTTTCGAAGGGATTTGAAGAAGAAAAAGATAAATTCAAGAGAATAGCCACCATGCTGGGCAAAACTCCTCAGGAAGGTGAAGAAGCTTATAGAGAAGCGGTCGAAGAGTACCTCAGGATACGCGAACAAATAAAAAAGATAGGGATGGAATTCCTCGAAGTGATGAACAGAGAAGAATTTGGGGTTGTCCTCTTTGGACGTTCCTACAACGCCTTTACTTCACATGCCAATATGGGTATACCGGAGAAATTCGCCACCAGAGGTATACCAATTATCAACTTCGATGCACTGCCATATGAAGATGAAGAAGGATATCCCAACATGTACTGGGCGTGGGGAGAAATGATAATCAAAGCGGCAAGATTCGTCAAAAAGCACCCCAGACTCTTCGGTGTTTATATAACCAACTTCAGCTGCGGTCCGGATTCATTCATAATATCCTACTTCAGGAGCATAATGGGCACGAAACCGTCACTTATACTGGAACTCGATAGTCACACAGCGGATGCAGGTATAGAAACCAGGGTAGAAGCTTTTATAGACGTGGTTAAAAGCTACTTGAAAAGAGGTGTGCCTGAAAACATCGTAAAAGTGAGGAGGCCCATCATAACTCTGGAAGGTAGAAAGCTTAAAGTGCTCACATCTGACGGTAGAAGACTTCCCATAACGCATAAAGATGTGCGACTTGTTTTCCCTACCATGAGCGAGTTCGGTGCACGGTGTCTTTCAGCTGCATTCAGATACTTCGGTGTGGAAACTCAGGTATGTCCCAGGCCCGACGTCGAAACTTTCAAGCTTGGAAGAGGTAATTCACTGTCGAAGGAATGTCTTCCACTCCAGCTGACGCTGGGCAGTCTCGTGAGATACCTCAACGAGAACGGAAGTGATGGTAAGATCACCTTGTACTTTATGCCGGAAACCATGGGACCCTGCCGTTTCGGTCAATACAGGGTGTTCATGGAGCTATGGCTCGAAAAGAATGGGATAAACAACGTGGCTCTGCTTAGCTTGAACTCCGAAAATGCTTATGCAGGTATGGGAATGCATTTTAAACTTCGTGCATGGGTCGCGGTGATTGTGGCGGATGTGCTCGTGAATGTAGAAAATGCGGTGAAAACACTGGCCAAGAACAGAAAAGAAGCAGAGAGGATCATGGAAGGAATCAAAGAAAAGATCCTTTACAGTCTGGCAAACGATTCCCTCCCCACCTTTTTCAAAAAGTTGAAGAAACTCATGAAGCTGATCGAAGCCGTAGAAAAGAAAGCTCAGTACGAAACCACTCCGAAAGTGCTCATCACGGGAGAGATATACGTTAGAAAAGACGAATTTTCCAGAAAAGGTCTCGAAGACATATTCGCAGAAAATGGAATAATTACACACATCTCGCCTGTTCACGAATGGATATATTACACCGATTATCTGTTCCTCAAAAGGTACACTTCTCCCGATTCCACCAAGCTGGAACGGATGTACAAGAAACTGGAAGTGATGGTGAAAAAGTATATAGAACGGAAAATAAAGGATATATTTGCAAGAAGCGGGGTTTACGAACCTCACATGGTCAATGTGGAACATACCATCGAAGCCGCCGAAAAGTATCTCAATCCTTCGTTGACCGGTGAAGCGATACTGACAGTTGGTACAGCCATTTCAGAAGTCGGCGAGAGATACGATGGCGTAATATCCATAGGACCATTCGGGTGCATGCCAAGCAGGATATCAGAAGCCATAATAAAACATGGTATAGAGGAAATGAAGAAAACAGCTCAGGGTTTGATGAAGAACATCTTCCAGGATCTGGGCGACGTGCCGGTGATATTCATAGAATCCGACGGCAATCCTTTCACACCCATCATAGAAAACAGGATAGAAGCCTTCATAGTTCAGGTCAAAAGATTGAAAGAATATAAAAATTCTCTACTTCATCAAACGCTCTAAATGGACATCTGCATCTTCCGGGATATCTTTTTGGCTGCATCCATAACCAGGGATGCGTATTCTTGCAAACGCTGGGATGTCAATCTGAAGGCAGGCCCGGATATACTTATAGACGCCACTATTCTTCCGTTCAATCCGAATATGGGAGCTGCCACACATCTCACTTCTTCCTCGTTTTCCATGTTGTCTATGGCGTAACCCCTGCTTCTTATTTCATCGAGTTCTTTCCGCAATTTCTCCCTGCTTGTTATGGTGTTCTCAGTATATCTGCGCAACTTCAGTTCCTCTATCAACCTTTCCCGTTCAGAATGTGGGAGAAAAGCCAGCAGAGCTTTGCCTACAGCCGTACTATGAAGGGGTGCACGCTGACCAACCCAACGGGTAGCCCTGAGACCATGAGGGCTTTCGAGCGCCTCTATGGAGATTATTTCCTTATCGCTCAATATCCCAAGATGCACAGTTTCACGGGTTATAGCATGTAGCTCCTGTATTTCTGGAGCCGCTATCCGCCTTATCTCGTTGGAAGTCAAAGCAATGGCACCATAACCCAACAACTTCGTGCCCAGCACGTATCTGCCATCATCACGTTTGATGAGCATCCCCTCTTCCACCAAGGCCTCGCACAACCTGTAAACAGTGGGTTTCGGTAAACCCGTTTCCTGAACGAGTTCACCGAGACTCAAGCTGGTACGATGATTGGAAAATCTGTCCAGTATAGAAACTATTCTCTTCAAAAGTTTCACACCTTTTCCCTCCCTTCACCCATCTTCAGATATTCGAGGAAGAGGTCCCGGAATTCTTTTCTTTTCATCAGTTCAATAGGTTCCAATTTTTCCACCATTTTTTTCAACTCTTCCTCCATCTGAGAATTCAGCAAAACCAGTGATGCACCCATTGATGCGACACTACCCAGATTAAAAATTCTCCGAAAAGAAATGGAGGGAAACAAACCAATGTAAATGGCGTTTTTCACGCTGATGTTCGCTCCGAAGTTCCCCACAATGTACAGAATATTTACATCCTCATCACTCAGTTTCACTTCCGCTTTCAACACTTCCAGACACGATCTTATAGCGCTTTTTGCACTTTGAAAAGCCCTCACGTCTCGCTGAGTAACGTACACATTGTCTGCCAATTTGATACATTTTTCTCCTTCGCACCAACCCACGAATTTTCGAAACTCTGGAGCCAGCTCATCGACATCCCGTATCCTTCCGCTCGAATCCAGTATGTTCAATCTCAAAGCTTCAGCCATCAAATCGAGCAAACCAGAGCCGCATATTCCCTGTGGTTTAGCACCGCCAACGGTGGTGAATCTCAGCTCTCCGTTTTCATACCACACTCTGTCCACCGCTCCTGGAACACCAGGCATCCCTCTGGATATCCCCCAACCTTCGAATGCAGGTCCCGCAGCGGTAGAAGACACCAACATCCTATCACCGCTTTTGACCACAACTTCTCCGTTGGTACCCATATCCATCAGGATGAAATCACCCAGCTCTTCTGTTACATATTTCACATATAACAAATCGGCCACTACATCTGCACCTACGTAAGCCGATACGCAGGGAAGCAATGTAACAATGCCATTGGGTAATATTTCACCCAATCCGCAGTCTCTCGCATCGAAGGTTAGAGATTCAGTGAAAGCCGGAACGTATGGAGCTGTGGCGATACCATCCGGACATATACCCAGAAAAATGTGCATCATCACCGTATTGCCCGCTACTACCATGTGATAGATGTTGCTAACATCGATTCCAACCTCATCGATCATATCGAGAATAAGATTTTTGATGCTTTTCAACACCTCATTTTGCATGTACGACAATGTTTCTCGCGATTTCATGATTTCGGCCATTCTTGTTATCACGTCGCTGCCCCACTTCACCTGCGGGTTTACAACGACACGATTCGCCACTTCAAGGACTTTTTCAAGATCCCATAGTCTTATCACGAGGGTGGTGGTACCGATATCCACCGCAACTCCCAGCATTCTTCCTTTGTTCGCAGATCTTAAATCCAGAATTTGATCCCCATACATCACAGCTTCCAGTTTAAGCTCATTCTTCCCCATCTTATGTGATAGCTTCTGCAAGATTCCAGGAGAACGTGGAGTTACATGAGATCCCAGGGATTCCCTCAATCTTTCGAAGTACGAACGCTGATCCTCCATGGAAGGTGATGAAAGTTTCAGCATCCTCTTTCTCACATGAGGGAGAGATTGAACACCTGAAAAAATGGTGCTTGTGGAGGAAGGGAACTCTGCAGGAAGTTCATCTATCGCAACTTCGATGGAGTCCGTAAGCCTTACCTGACAGGCCAACCTTATTCCACTGTTCAACTCTTCAAAAGAGAGATGTTTCTTCTCAACACACGTGGGAGGTGCGGTTCGACCTGACAGGATACGGACCCTGCATTTTCCACAGATCCCGAATCCTCCACAAGCACCTAAAAACTCCGTTCCACACATTCTGAGAACGTCCAGTAGATTCGTGCCTTCTTCGACTTCCACGACTTCACCATCCGGAACTATCTTTACTTTAACACATTTCATGGTAAACCATACTCCTCCATCAGAAAGAAACCTTCGTAACGTTTTTCAACATGTTCTAGAATTTCACTCCAATCGGATGGTATATTGTAAACCGTATCTCCCAACTTTCCCAACCACCGCCTTTCCGAATCAGTCAAACGCAACCGTCCTTCCTTCGTTTCCTGCGATATCGTGTCCACCACCAGTTTTGCCGTTTCAACAACTTGATGATAAGGATCTTTAACATTCTCAACAATTTGAGCGGCTCTGTACATCAAATCTGGATCCAGCATCAGTGCCTGTGGATCCAGGTATTTGTCCGAAGCGACCAGCAGATCACGAAATTCGAAAGCCCGGCTCTCCTTTGCGGCGGCGTTCATCAGTCTGCAATCGTAAATGAGAATCTCAGTGAAAACTTCGGGAGCGTCACCACCAAGGAGCTTCACATCTTGAACGGATTCGTTGCTCCAGAGATCACATGTTGCCGCTGCTATATTTCCCAGAGGAGAAGAATGAGCACATGCGCTGGCTTTACCCTCCATACTTATCGGAACACCACACAACATCTTTATGGCTGGATTCTCATAACCACAATCTTTGAGAGGTCCCTTTGCTCCCATCTTCACCGCGATATAGGATCTTGGAACGCTTGCCAGGCGTACGAGAGCAGCCATTACTCTCGGTATCATCCCCATGTTTGCAAGTTGCATAGCGGTATTCGCAAATCCGCAGGCGGTATCGCCACCCGGAACAACTCCAAAACGTTCCGAGATATTCACTATCTCTCTCCATAGGAACTCCATATCCTTTATGGCCATGACTCCAAGGACAAACAGGATCGCTTCTACATCTCCTTCCACAATGGCTCGATCCGTTATTTCCTTCCCCCCGGTACTTTCAATGGAAAGAATATCCGCTCCGGCATCGGCGCACATCCTGAAAGATTCGAACACCTTTTCAACCTCTTCACCGTTTCTCATTCTTGGTGGTCTGGTCCGATGACGTATATCCGCAACGGTTACCCTCAACGCACTTCTCAAACCGTACTTTTCGTGAAACTCGGCCATGGTCTCCTTTATATCCTTTGTAACAACAGCACCGAACTGTGGATCCTGTGTCATCTCGAAAACATGTTCCAGTTCAACTACCACCTGTTCCTGTGAAAGTTCCACGCATTTCATCAGTACTCTGGTGGTGATGTCCCTGAAAAGTTTTCGAATTTCCCGAAGATTGTCACGACAAACCTTTACAGACGGTAGAGTGAAGTTCACCTCGGGGATGACCTCACCATCTCCTATTACCACATTGAAACCGCACTTAACAGGATGTTTGCTTCTTCCAAACACGACTTCCTCTGGCGATGAATACGCGAGCATGATTATCCCACCTCTACATCCAGCAATTTCCGTACCAGCTGAACAGCTTCACCAGCATCTTCCGCATAACCATCGGCACCTATCTCCATGGCAAAACGCTCGTTAACTGGTGCACCACCCACTATGACCTTCACCCGTTTTCTGAGTCCCTCACGTTCGAGTTCTTCTATGACCTCCTTCATGTAAGGCATGGTGGTGGTCAAAAGGGCGGACATTCCCAGCACATGGGGTTCAATTTCCTGAACATTCTCCACGAACGTTCGGGAATCAACGTCCACACCGAGATCCACCACGTCGAATCCTGCGCCTTCAAGCATCGCTATGACGATGTTTTTGCCTATATCGTGCAGATCACCCTTCACCGTCCCCATAACGACTTTGCCCCGTGTTCGTATACCGACATCCACAAATCTTGATTTGAGGATATCGAATGCAGAATGCATCACCTTCGAAGCGAGTAGAACTTCAGGGAGGTAATATTCACCTGCTCTGAATTTCTCCCCAACCATATCCATACCTTTTATTAAACCTTCGTTCAGTATCCTAGAAGGGTTTACATTCATTGCCAGCAAATTCTGGACCAGACTTCTGGCTTCATCCTCTTTGCCTTCAAGGACGGCCTGGGAGAGAAGATGGAGTTCATGCATGCCCTGGCACCTCCCCACATGATTTCTGCAATTGCACGAAATCCTGCATCACGGTAGGACCACAGATCTCGGATAAAGTCGCGCATATGGTTTCTATGTTGTAGAGGGGGGTCTCAGGTTCACATTCCGCGTAGACCATCAATCCTCCCCGTTCATGACGCAGAGCGCTTATACACTCGATTATGTGTTCCTCCACTTCCAGAGGCTTTCCCAGAGAAAAAAGCTGCCTGTCCAGATCCACATCCATGCATACCCTTCCCTTATACTTCGCCAGCTCCTGCGGCTTGTTGGGACCTATCTGCGGGTTCACCACGTCCACTCCGCATTCCATTAGATCTTCCATTATCTCCACTATGCGTCCATCCGAATGCATATAAACGTAAACACCGTGCTCTTTCAGAAAACCGAAAATTTTCTCATAACATGGTTTTATGTATTTCCTGAACATATCTGGACTGATCATCAGAGAACGCTGGGTGCCAAGATCATCACCAAACCAGACGATGTCTACTCCCGTGTTAACCCACAACTCTGCCAGTTTCATGTTGTAATCCAATACCATGGATATGAGGTCTTTCAATCTGGGGTCATCGAGAGCCATATCCAACATCAGATTTTCGAATCCGCGCAGGTAGAACAGTCTCATGAACATGGACCCATGCATGAAATATCCGAATGCGATCCCACCATTTTCATGGATTCTTTCAACCTGTTTTCTTCTTTCTTCCCAGTTAACCTTCCCGCCGTAGTCATCGACTTCAGAAGGATTCGGTGGAACGTAAGCACTGAATTTTTCCCAGCTTTTCAAAGGACTTTCGACCACCACCCCTGCCAGCCCCTCATAATCGTTTTCCCAGATACACTCCCATGCATCTCTGAACCTTCCAATCCGGTACCTGGGATGTGGTGGTCTGGCAAGCTTTTCGTAATCACCAGGAGAGTAATCCGGGAACAGGTGATGATACTTCATTACGATTCTCTCCAGCTCTTTTCCATACTTTTTCCACGTTGCAGGCAGGAAAGCGATCCTGCACGGTATCCATTGTGGATTGTTGAAAGTAATGGCATCGATGTAAACCTTCGAGAGATTGTTCAAGTTCGTTGTTCCGGAGTGCATCTATAATCACCTCACACTTCTGATAACCCCTTTTCCACCATGGTGAGAACCTTCCGCAACTTACGCCGTATCTCTTTTTTGATCTCTTCAGGAACGGGAAGATAGGGTTTTCCGGGATCGCCGCATTTCAGAAATCCACCTGCTTCAACGAACGCTTTATAAACAGCAGGGGAACCGCCTGGTGTCACCGGATAGGAATGATCGTCGTGACACGCCATGAGAATGTCGATTAATTTCTGCAATTTCTTTGCTTTTTCCCACATGCCTTTTTTCGCGCACTCATATGCTTTGAGTATCAATTCAGGTTTTACGCACGCGACAGCGGAAAAACATCCTCTGGCTCCCCACATCATGGTGGGAACCAGCATAACATCTATGTGCAGATGCACCAGCGGACTGTTCCACACGAGGTTTTTCCAGTGAAGAAAGTCGGGTACCACCTCCTTGCTTCCAAGTATGTTAGGATAATCCGAGAGTTTCTTGAAAATGACGGCATCGTGCAGTACCCTACCGGTTATGGGATTGTTGTAAATGAATATACCGATGTTTGGACATGCATTTGCAACTTCTCCCCAGAACGTAACGATTTCGTGTTCCAGTAATCTCTGATAAAATGGAAGCACGTTCATGACAGCGTCTATACCGTGTTCCATTGCATAGTGTGTTTTTTCTATGACTTCACGTGTGTTCACCCCACTGCATCCCACGATGGTCACGAAAGGAGTCGATGACTTTCTTGCTTCTTCAGAGAGAAGGTTCACAAGACGCTTAAAATCTTCGAAGGAAAGTGTATTGAATTCTCCCACCGTCCCTGTCGTCGCGATACCGTGTACTCCAGCACGCACCAGTTTCCTGATGTTCTCCACGAACACCTTCTCATCCAGACGCCCATGCTCATCGTACGGTGTGGGAACGAGGGCGTACACACCCTCAACTTTTTCCCTGGTGAGCATCCCCTTTTCACCCCGCAGGCAGTTTACCCATTCTCTCAAGCACCTTCTTCAGGTGCTCCTTCTCTTCACTTGTGGCTGGTAGTAGTGGGGATCGAGGCATCGAAGTCGGAAGACCTGAGACAATTTCAAAAGCTGCTTTCACCAATGGGGTTGGATTTTCTCGCTCCCCATTGGGACCGAAGAAGGCGGCGTACAGATCGGCCAGGATAAGGTATTTATTGGTGGCTTCATCCACCCGACCCGAAAGATAGGCGTCTATCATTTCCCTTATGATATCCCCTACCACATGTGCTCCACCACTTACCACTCCCACACCTCCCTGCGTCAGAACCTGAAGAACCATCGTATCGTCTCCAGAATAGACCACGAGCTTCCCACCCGTCTTTTTAATGAATCCTGTGGCCTGGAGGGGATTCACTCCCGCTTCATCCTTGACGGCTACTATGTTATCTATTTCCGCCAGCCTTCCCAGTGTTTCTGGGAGGAGATTTACACCCACGAACAGGGGTATGTTATACACCATGACAGGCAAAGAAGTGTTTTTTGCCACCTCAACGAAATGCCTGTAAATTTCCTCCTGATTGGGATGGCAGTAATATGGAACCACTACCATGGCAGCATCGTATCCAAGTTTTTCGGCCATTTTGTTCATCTCGATGACATCTTTCAGAAAAACAGAACCCGTACCGGCTATGAGAGGAATTTCATCTTTCAACTCATCCTTTATCTCCTCAAAAAGTCGTATTCTTTCATCGATACTCATGGCATAAAACTCCCCGGTTGTTCCGGAAACGATCACAGAATCACAATATCCTTTTTCCACAACGTATCTTGCCACTTCACGTGTTGTCTTGTAATCCACCTTCTGCCCTTCATCGAACACCGTTATCAACGGCAGAAGAATCCTTCCAAATTTCTTCACCACATCCATCTCTCACACCTCCTGTTCCGCTCAACGAATCATCATTTCAGCATGTGATACACATCTGGTACAGAAAACTTTTTTGATCCTACTCACATAATCTTGATCAGGATTCCAGAACGATGTACTCTATCCCCTTCATTCTGCAGAAGAGTATCAATTCCTCCACGTAATTTCCATACACTCCATGCACATGGTTGCACGGATAATGTTTCAGGAAAGTATCCATATCCACCCGGAGTCTTGCAAACGCATGTGGCCATTCCTTTTGAACCTCATCGGCGAGTTTTTCCATTTCTCCTTTCGGCAGTTCCACAAACTCCGCAGGTACAATGGTCATGAAGTATCTTCCATCTTTTCTGGTGAGTCTCGCCAACGTCACCTTACCGGGGACGGCGAAATGTTTCACAGCCGCTCCACCTGCCGGAAAATAGAAGGTTTCCGGGCAGAACACAACGTTTTTAAGATTTTCACGCGGATCATAGGAGCGACCAGCGAAAAAGGTTGCATGTGTTCCAGAATTACAGAGATCCAGCAAATTCCTGTCGACAAAGTAATGTCTCACATCGGCGAAGAGCACCGGTTGACCGGATATGTGCTTGAATATTTCCATCGTCAACGCTCCATCCATATCCGTTTCCGTTGCAGCAACCATGGGGTCTTTCGGCCCATCCCAATCGTACGGATCGTTGAGAAAGGCCTCCACCACATCCATGGTGGCGTAATTGTTGGTCATCTCCGGCTGCCCTTTGAAACCAACGAAATCCAGTTCGTATTCATCGATGAGTTCGCGCGCAGCATAATAAAGTGCTATTTGCTTTTCCAAAATCTCGGGAGTCAGAAGTTTACCATCGTACACAACCGTTGAAAGTTCCTCCAACCACTTGCGAGCTCTTTCTCTCTTCTGCTTCGGAACCTTCTCAGCTCTTATCACCAGCTCGTACTGATCTATCTGTTCAACATCTATACCAAATTCCTTCATCCATTGATCTCCGTTTGAAGAAGCGGTGTACATACCCATGGGTCTTCCACCAAACATCCCATATCTTTCACCCTTCAATCTATTCAAAGCCGCAGCAGCCCTCACGAATTTCAAAACCCTGTCCACAACTTTCGGATCCTCGGGTTCGCCCCAGACTTTTTCATGGTATACACCTATTTGCTCCAGAGCACCCGATGCTGCAAGTAAACCTACCATCCCCGGATACTTTGGATTGACCTGACCATAGAGAAGGAAAGGACCGGGCGCGAAGAGAGAAGCAATCACCGTGAGGTGAGGCCAGCACCAAACTGCGTAGTTGAAGATGGTCACCTCAACATCGGATTTCAGGAGTTCTTTTGCCACCTTTTTGGCAATGGAAGGTTTCCAAACAATCTCAGAAGATCTGACAACCTCCACTTCGCCTGTCCTTTCCAGTGAATCAGCAAGACGCTGCTCAAACTTCCTATTCACTTCCTCCAATTCCTTGTGAACAAAATCACGTCCATCGGAAAAAGTAATGATCCCCGCACGTTTTTTTCTCATACTCTCCACCTCCGAATCATCCACTGTAACCAAAGAGTCGAGGCACGAAGAGCACGAAATCAGGCCAGAAAGTTATCACTATCAAAGCCACCACTTCAACCGGTATCCAGTATTTGAGCATTTCCTTGAAAACATCTCTCAAGGGCGTGCCACTGAGTGCGCTGGTTATGTAACCTGTTTGTCCATAAGGTGGTGTGTCAAGAGCCATCATCAAATTGACGGTGGTTATTATTCCAAAGTGCACGGGATCTATGCCCGCTGCCTGCACAAGTGGAAACACCATGGGAATCACCACAAGCTGGATAACGGAAACGTCTATAAACATTCCGAGGATGAAGTAAAGCAGATTTATGCCCAACAGCAGCATGATTTTGTTGGACAGAAGACCGGATTCTATAAAAGCTTCCGTTATTTTCACCGCCACATGCTCCCTTGAAACTATGTAAGTAACTATAAATGCAGAAGCGACTATTATACTTATGTACCCTATGTTTTCAGCCGTCCGGATGAGTATCTGATAGAGCTTCCTCCAGCCGAGAGTTTTGTATATGAGAAAGCTTATTATTATGACATACCCAGCCACTATAGCTGCCGCTTCTGTCGCCGTGAAAACCCCACCGTATATTCCTACGAGCAGGATCACAGGAGCGAGAAGCGCGGGAAAAGACTGCACGAATGCTCTGAAAAGGATCGGCATGGGCACTTTTTCACCCACAGGATAATTCCTCTTTCTGGAAAGTATGTAAACCATCACCATTTCAACCGCTCCCAGCAAAAGCCCGGGAAGGAATCCCGCAAGAAAAAGGTATCCAAGAGAAGCACCGGTGAGCATGGAATATATGACCATGGGTATACTGGGTGGAATTATTGGACCTATGGTTGCGGATGCAGCCGTTACGGCACACGAGAATGGCCCATCGTATCCGGCATCCATCATGGCCTTTATCTCTATGTTCCCTATACCAGACACATCCGCTATTTCCGAGCCGCTCATGCCGGCGAATATGATACTCGCCATTATGTTGGCATATCCCAATCCACCCCTTATGGGTCCCATGGCCTTTTTGATGAAGTCGAACAACTTCCTGGTTATGTCACAATCGTTCATGACGTTCGCCGTGAATATGAAAAGCGGTACAGCTATGAGAACGTTTTGAGCCGAAAAATGTATCACCAGTATATCCGTTAAATTCGATAAATCGAGTCCCGTGGTGAGAAAGTACACTATACCACCAGCTATCATTGCAAAGGCTATGGGATATCCCAATGCGAACATGGAAGTAAAGACCAGCAAAAATAGTGTTAACGCCATGGTTTCTCCTCCACCTTCATGGGCTCACCCTTTATCAATTCGCGTAATTCCCGATACAGGAAAACGATGTTTCTGCCCACCACAAGACCCATGAATATTGGCAGACACATCACCAAGTATGTCCACGGTATGCCAAGAACCTCAGAACGTATCATCTTGTACCAGAGGGCCTGCCTTATTACGGGTGGAAAAGCCAGAATCAACAGGACAGTGAAGAAACTGTCAAAGATAATATCTATCACCAGTTGAACTTTCCTGGGCAGTTTCTCGTATATTATGTTGAATCTTATATGATCTCTGTATCTGCGTGCAAAAGCAGCTCCAAGCAACACCGTCCATGCGAACGAATATGTGGATATCTCGTACAACTCTGGAGATGGCATGTTGAACACATACCTCAAGATCACCTGCAGGAACATGCTCAAAAACAATACGAACAGAAATATAGCGGATAAGTGCTTTTCGAGAAGATCCACAATGAATTTCACCACTTTCATGAATTCACCCCACTGTTATTAAATACAAGGTGGGAGTCCCCCTCCCACCTTGTACGGAATTCATCGCTTTCTTCACATGGACTGGATCTTTTCGTACATTCCTTTACCCCAGAGTTTGTCGAACTCAGGCTGACTGTAATATTCTTTTGCATGCTTTATGAACGCCTCTTTGTCTGGAACGATGATTTCCATACCGTACTTTTCCTTGAAGAGTTTGAGCAACTTTGCTTCTTGCTCCAGGACTATGTAGTTCATGTAGTACCTTGCCACTTCCATCGCTTTCTTAATGTAAACCCTGTACTCTTCGGGCATGCTCTGCCAGAGTTTTTCGTTTATCACAGGATTGATCATACCTATCTGATGGTCAGTGAGGATTATGTAATGTGTGACCTCAACGAACTTGGCCGCCAGATCTGTTGGTAGAGGATTGTCCTGGCCGTCGATGGTCCCGGTTTTCAACGCGAGATAAACTTCACCAAATCCCATCGGTGTTGGTTTCGCACCCAGAGCTCTTCCCATATCCAGGAAAGCTTTGTTGTTGGGCATCCTGAGCTTTATACCTTTCAAATCTTCCGGTCTTCTCACGGGACCAGCTTTTTTCGTAAGGTTGAGCTCCCTTGTTCCCAGATACCAGGTATCCAGGACCCTAAGGTTCGTTTTCTTGGCGAGCTTGTCGAAGAGTTCCTGCACCATCTTGCTACTCATCACCCTGTACATGTGGTCAAGATCTTTGAAAACGTAAGCAGCACCGAATACACCGAATTCCGGCATTCCACCAAGATCCGCAAACCACGAAGGTGCAGCATCACTTGTCATTTCCAGATCACCACGCATCACAGCCAGAAGAGCTGTCTTCTGATCACCAAGTTGACCGGAGTGGTAGACCTCCACCTTGATTTTGCCACCACTGAGTTCCTCAACTATCTCTGCGAACTTTTCCATGGCCTTGACCTGTGGCTGTCCTGGAGCGGCAACGGTGTTGAACCTCAAAACATATTCAGGCTTCGTTTCAGCCATCAACATAACACCAAAGGCAATCAACAACATGATCAGCACCTTTTTCATCGCCAGACACCCCTTTCTCAAGATATCCCAGTTACACAAACGTTTGCGCAGTCATGATGATATTAGCATTCACTTTCCATACAAGTCAAATCAAAAAAATCGCAGTTATTGACCATTATATACGATTATCACCATTTAAAGGAAAATATCACCAGAATACACATAATGATATATGGTTTCATCCAGCGAAACGTAGTTTTCTCTATATAGATGGAGTTGACGAATTATAAATAATATGATATATTTGAACAAACATTACGCAAACGTTTGGGGGCCCAAGAAAATTGAAGGTGACGATAAAACGCATAGCGGAAATCCTGAAAGTAAATCCATCCACCGTTTCCAGAGCTCTGCGCGGCAAGCCAGGAGTCAGCGAGGAGTTAAGGAACAAGATCCTGCGCACCGCAGAAGAGCTGGGT
Source organism: Thermotogae bacterium (assembly GCA_021161835.1). Taxonomy (GTDB): domain Bacteria; phylum Thermotogota; class Thermotogae; order UBA12178; family UBA12178; genus JAGGZV01. Next base: position 16,856 of record JAGGZV010000034.1, read on the forward strand.
TATTATCCAGACACCCGGGCTCGTTCTCTCAAAGAAGGAAGTACCAGAACGATTGGCATATTGATACCGGACATGGGTAATCCCTTCTTTGCCAATGCGGTGGCCGCGATGGAACGTGTCCTCTTTCCCATGGGATACAGTTTCTTCCTGTGTGTAACAGAAGAAGATAATGAAAAAGAAAGGATTAACCTGCAGAAACTCCTTTCTTACAATGTAGATGGAATCCTTGCAGCCCCAGTCGACAGAATAAAGAACATAAAGCTCTACAAGCAGATACAATCCAAGGGGATACCTCTGGTGTTCTTCGACAGACGCATAGTGGATCTCAAAGTACCATATGCTGTGACCGACAATAGAGACGGGGTTTACAAACTCATGGATTATTTAAAGAAGATGGGACACGAAAGTCTGGGAATAATAACCCTGCATAGGGAATCTTATACGGGTATGGAAAGGCTCAACGCCGCCATCGAAAGAGCGAAAGAACTCGGCATGGAAGTCAGGGAAAACTGGATAAAAGATGGTAAATCCACGCAGAGAGGAGCATATGAAGCCGCGAAAGAATTGTTTAAAGAACGAAAACTACCCACCGCTCTGTTCGTTTGCAACAACGTGATGACCCTTGGCGTTATGAAAGCTTTAAAAGAACTGAGTATCAGCGTACCCGACAGTATTTCACTGGTAACGTTCGACGATTCATTCTGGAACCAGATCTTCGACCCACCAGTAACCTGTGTAGCTCAGGACCCCATGCAACTGGGTATGATAGCCGCAACCATGCTCCTGAACAGCATAAAATATCCTGATCAGCAGGAGCAGGATGGTGTAATACTCAAAACCCATTTCATAGAACGATATTCAGTTAAAAACCTGCTGATCACCACAAACGGGGAGGGATAACATGTACATGGGAGTCGATATAGGTACAAGTTCCACAAAAGCTGTTGTGGTGGATGAAACAGGAAAAATAATCGCAGAAGGCTTATCCAGCCCCTATCCTGTGGACATGCCATATCCAGCATGGGCACAGCAAGAAGCACACGTATGGGTCAAAGGATTCGAAGAAGCGGTGAAGAGATGTGTGAAAAATCTGGGCGATAAGAAGGAAGCAATACGTGCACTCTGTATAAGTGGCTTGTACGGTGGGACAGGTATCCCGCTGGACGAGAACATGTCCCCCATCCATCCTGCTCTCATATGGATGGACAAAAGGGCCACGGAAGAGACGGAATATTTGAAAAAAACAATTGGATGGGAAGAAATCTTTGAATTAACAGGAAACTATATTGACCCTTACTACGGTTTCACAAAACTCCTTTGGTTAAAAAGAAACCATCCAGACGTGTGGAAAGCAACGCGCATCTTCCTGACACCGAAGGATTACATCATATATCTCCTGACAGGCGAGAAGGTCATTGACCACTCGTCGGCTGGCAACATAGGAGGAATTTACGACGTTCGAAGGAGAAGATGGTCGGAAAAAGCCATGGATATCCTGGAAATAGACAGGGATAAATTCCCTGAGAAATTGGTTTCATCCTCTGAAATTGTTGAAGAAATCTCTGATGTTTGGGCGGCCAGATTGGAATTACCACGAAAAACACCCGTCGTGGCAGGAGGTATCGATGCGGCAGTGGCCACACTGGCTGCAGGAGTCACATCCGAAGGCGAACATGCCGCCATGGTGGGAACGTCCATGTGCTGGGGAACGATACACGAAAACAAATCCCTGAACTGGCGTATGATCAATTTCCCATACGTTTTCAAAGGAGCCGTCTATATCTACTCCTTCGCAGGAGCCACGACATCGGGAGCCCTCATCGAATGGTTCAAAACGTTGACAAATATCGAAGATCTCGAAAAGATAACCGAGGCTGCGGAAAAAGTACCGGCTGGATCGAAAAATCTGGTGATCCTTCCCTTCTTCATGGGTGAGCGCGCCCCTCTGTGGAATCCAGATTTGAGAGGTTGTATCCACGGTCTTACCCTATCGCATGGTGTTAACGAACTCTTCAGAGCCATACTGGAAGCCATAGCCTTTTCGCTGTGCCATTCCATGAAAACAGCGAAGGATACCAGCCTGGAACTCAAACCCGCACTGAGAATAGTGGGTGGATTAACCAAAAACAGACTCTGGCTTCGAATAGTGGCAGCGATGAGCAAAAAAACCGTTTTGGTACTTCCGACTTCGCTGGATGCCCCTTATGGAGATGCGTTTCTCGCCGCCCTGGCGACGAAAGCGGTCGACGAAAATGGCATAAAAAACTGGATCTCGTGGGAAAGTATAGAGCCTGATCCTTCACTCGCAGAGGAATATGAAAAAGTGCTGGAAAAATACGAGAGGATTCTGAAGAACTATTTAAAATGGAACATTTAACCGATTCTCCCGGTTCCACATCCTTGAAGAAAATCCTGTCTGTGCAGAGAGATATTGTACACAATCACCCATAGATGGAGTACAATTTAATTGGCATGAAAAGGTTCGCCGGGTTTTCTAAAGACCCCAGGTTTATTGTCATGAGTGTTTTGATAATGATCATGCTGTCCACAGGAGTGGCAGTGTATTTCGTTGAGTCCAGGATACCTCAATCACCCATTGAATCCCTCTCCGATGCTTTCTGGTGGCTTCTCGTGACTATATCCACTGTGGGCTATGGTGATATCGTTCCAAAGAGTTCCTTTGGTAAATTTCTGGGGTCTGTTACGATAGTCGTTGGTGTAGCGTTCTTCACGGTTGTAACGGGAAGCATAGCTTCTCTCCTGGTAGAGATGAGGTTGAAGGAACAAAGGGGGCTTGGAAAGGTGAGAGAAAGAAATCACATCGTCATCCTCGGTAAAAATGAAAATTTACCGAAACTTCTCGAGAATCTGGCAAACATTGGAGTAAAAGAAGTGGTTCTGGTAGCGGATATGGAAGAAGAAGAATTTGAAACTCTCAAAGAACCGTTTCCCGAAATGAGCATGAGATATGTGAGAGGTGATTTCACAAAAGACCAGGTTCTCAGAAGAGCCGCGGTGAAGACAAGCGCTGTTGTGGTGATACTTGCGGATACCGCGAAAGGCCTGGAAGCCGATGAAAAAACCCTGATAGCGATCCTGGCTCTTCGGTCGATAAATCCTACGGTAAGAGTCATAGCCGAGGTTGTCAAAGAGGATAAGATGAAACACATCCTCCGCGCAGGAGCGGACGAAGTCGTTGGATACGGTGAATTCAACGCCGCCATGGTTGGAAGTTATGTTCTTTCCCCGGCACTTCATACCTTCCTCACGAAGTTGCTGAAAGAAGGAAAATTTGGAATTCAGAATCTCCCCCAATCCTATGTTGGAAGAACCTTCAGGGAGATCTTCGAGGAATACAGAAAGGAAAAAGGCGTGATGATAGTGGGAATCGTCTCAGAGCGAAGGAAAATCGCAATAGAAGATATTCTAACGGGTGATGAAGCCATAGACGATTTCCTGAAGAAGAAACTGGGAGAAGCAGAGATGGATCTCTTCGGTGAGGAAAAAGAATACAATGTGAATCTCAATCCACCGGATGAGTACGTGATAAGTGAAAACGATACCATGGTGGTTTTCATGAGGTGATAGATGATGAACCTGAAGGAAATAACTCTTTTCGAAGATCTCGATGAACATGAATTGAAAATCGTATCCAGGCACCTGAAAGAGATCAGGTTCAAAGCAGGTGAAACCATAATCCACGAAAGTGAAAGCGGCAACACCATGTATATATTCAAGGAAGGAAAGGTGAAGATAACCAGGAAGATAACGCTGAAAATAGGGGAAAGATGGGGGGAAGCAGAAAAAGCGATGGACGTGCTGGATGCGAAACAGGTGGGATTTTTCGGCGAAATGGCCCTTGTAACGGGAGCTCCGAGATCTGCCACCATAACGGCTATAACAGACTGCACGTTGTACCAGCTTTCGTCGGATGACCTTGAAAGTATAGCCCGGGAAGCTCCACTCACAGCTTACAAAATCATGATGAAGATAGCGCGGGTACTGGCAAACAGGGTGCGAAGGCTGAACGACACCGTTTTGAAATTAACCACCGCCCTCAGCCTGGTGGTGTCGAAAAGATAGAACCCAACCGCTTCAAGACCGGAAGGTTTTTAACCCCTCAATTTGTTATCATTTTCATTTAATTGTGTTTATACCTACATTTGTGCCCACAACCTGCAGTGTTATACCCTTACGCTGGCGATACTGCAAAAATTTGCAAAAATTGTATAACTAAAATCCTGATAAATACATAGCTCCAGAAACCACAAAATTTGACAATCAAATGGTATGAGGTAAGCTAGAAAAAAACAAAAAACTTTATTCCATGGGGGTGTTTTATTATGAGGAAAGGTCATATTCGGTTTCTCATGTGGTTTCTCGTTGTGGGATTGGTACTGCTGCTACCACTCGCCTGTCAGAAACTGCCCTATAGTGAAATCGGCGGTTCAAACGATGGGAAGATAGGTACATCACCTCATCCAAGTCCAGGTAGTATTGCGCGTGGAAAAAAGGGATATTTCACAGTTAAAAGCAGCCAGGGCAATGTACCACTACGGAGCATAGAGGATACTGTCACCATAACGCTCGATTCCGGAAAGAAGATCTCATACAGGGTAGGCAGAATGATAGGTGCTGACGAAAAACTGTATGTCCGTGTTGTTTTACCGAGGGTGTCCGGGAAAGAAAAGATCCTCATAAAAAGACCTGACAGGGTGGCTGTGATCGATGGAGCAACAGGCAGGGTGGATCCCAGGCTCACCCAGATTAGCTCTGAACTCATGAAAAAACTGGGAATTTCGGAGTTATCGAAAGAACTGGACGATACAGTCGAATTGAGCTCACTTCAAAGCAAAACCTTAAAACTTGAAAGCAGGCAATTGCAAGATGGAAGTTATTTGCTAACTGGAAAACAGGGAGAGCTCTTGCAGGAAGTTAGATTTGACCCAAAGAAAAAGGTGATAACCAGAATAACTTTAAAAGGTCCCAATATGGTTATGGAAAACAACATCACATATCAACAGATAGCAGGCCACTATTTCAAGAAAACAGAAAGCATTACCTATACCATAAGGGGAATAAAGAAAACACTGAAGATCTCCCACAACATATCCGTGAACACACTGGACATGAAGGACTTTGCAATAGGGGGGTGAGGGAATATGAGAAAAATCGTTTCAATAGTTTTGATGGCGTTGATCGTTGTGGAAGCTTCTGCGGAGCCTTTCATACTCCAGCACGGATTTGCCGGTGTATCCAAATGCTGGACAGATGCAAAGTGTGGAAAAAGTATGATGGAAATGCTGGAAGAAGATCTGGATGTAACTGAAATATTTCTACCTGATATAGGAGAGGAAACGTTAAATGGCCTGGAACATGCAGCAGCTGTTCTGGAATCACGGCTGGATGAATTTTACGATTATCAGGATACTGTAAAACCAGCAATAGCCATAGCGCACAGTATGGGTGGAGTGATAATAAAACAGTTGATACAGGACGAAATGAATAAAAAATTGCCTTTTCCCAGAGTGAAGGCGTTGATAACCATGGGGACACCACATAAAGGTGCATCTCTGGCAGTTCCTGCGGTGCTCGAAGCAGCAGGAGGTTTAGTATCAGGAGTTCTGGGATTTCATACAGCGGCATTGCTTTCAGCAGCGGCAGCAGGTATTCTCTCCTTACCTGTTTTGTCTGAGTTTCTATCACCGGATTTATCGACGCTCCTTACTGGAGGTGCTGGAGGTGCAGGAATAATTCTTCTGAGTTACGTTGCACAAACCGCTCTTGAAGAGCTCACAGCCCCCGATTCTCAGGCAGCAAAAGACCTCGCGCCAGGTTCGGATATACTGGATAAAATATATCTTCCCGCATCAGAAAAGGTTTCCTACGGCACAATTTATGGAGAGGAAAACACTTTCTGGGCTGTGGCGGAAGATTACATAGACCCATTATTTAAATATCCTGATGCATTTGAAAAATTCAAAGAAATGGTGTTATGTATGATTGGGACATTGAACATACTGGAACCTGATAAGATTGATGACAAAGCACTGAAAGCATCGATGTTATACATATCATCGATAAACGATAACTACTGGTTTTTCACCGCTGGGTTTGCGGTAATAGGTGTAACATTGATTTTGCTTTCCTGGATTTCCCCAGCATTTGCCTTTGTGGGAATGTTTTTCCTGATAGCAGGCATCGAAACCTGCTCTCCCGTAGACGATTGGCCGTCCATTGTCAATGCTAATCCAGACGTGTTTGGCTCCAACAGATCCGGGGATTCGATAATCCCGGTTGGATCGCAGATGCTGAACTGGCCAGAATCAAAAAAAGAAAGCAAGAGATGGCTTGAAAACCGGAAGGCGCATTATTTCAATCATGCCGAAGAATACTGGCCGGAGGAAGATGAAGGAAGAACAGACGAGGAAAGAAAAAGCGTTGAAAAAGGCATAAAAGCTGCTGTTTACCGAATAAGGGATTGGCATCCCTATATCAAAATAACCTCCATCAAAAACGGAGGCACGTTGAAGCTCCAGATGCAGGGGAAAAAGGTGGTGGCACCGATAGGTTTTAAAGTAAGAAAAGGCAGTGAGGAATTAAATCGTGCATCCCCCATCGATTCACTATACTTCTATTACAGGAGAAAAGGCGAAACAAAATGGCATGAGTTCAGAAGAAGCATGACGGTTAACTCGAGGAAACCTGTGTCCAAAACATATTACTGGAATGTGACAGATATGAAACCTGGAAGATACGATATAATCCTTGCGGTGAATGCAAAAGATCCCGATGGCAAAGTATGGGATTGGGAAATGGTTGAAGATGTGTATGTACCATTACTGTGTGTTCACAAATGTGAATGGAAATGGTCGAATATTTCAAATATACTGGATATAAGTGTTGATTTCACAACTAGAGCTGATAAAACATATATCAAATACAAAGATTTGTCTGGAGTTTGGCATTATGTAAAAACATTCAAAGGAAATGCAAAATATGAGTACACATTTCCTGCAGAATTACGATCCTCACATTCTGGATGGATAGTGATAAGATTCATTGCAGAGAAAGATGGTACTACACAAGTGGTGGAAAAGAAATTCTATGTGAAGATAATACCTCGTTTAGATCCTGTGAAGTCTCAGCCTTTACCGATTTCTGAATCACCATTGAAATAAAGGGGGAGGAGATGAGATGGTAAAGAAAATGGTTTTATTTACGTGCATTCTGAGTATTTTGTTTACTCTTTCTTCTTGCGGTGTAGACAGAATCTTCAGGTTTTACACACATATACAACTTTTGTGGAAAACAGAAAATACAAACGGTATGATCACCAACAATGTACTTGTTACAGAAGATACCGTCTATGCAGGAATAGCTGGATGGAGAAAAGATACAAAATCAGGTTTGCTCGCCATCGATAGAAAAACAGGTAAATTCAAATGGAAAGTACCTGTAGAATTA
>JAGGZV010000056.1 GCA_021161835.1 Thermotogae bacterium
GGGTATCTTGTACGAATAAACGGCTCCTCGTACGAATTCTGTTTCACGAGGATGATGATCGAAGATCGCGTAAGGTCTTACATCCAGATTGATGTAATCGACATTGGACCTTCTTTCGGTATCGTATACGATCACAAGATCGAAATCCTTCACGTCTGGTGGATCTCTGTCGGGGTCGAGTTGCAGATATTCCATCAACGCAAGAGCTTTGTTCGAACTCACATCGTGGAAGTAGTAATCACCACCAAAAATTTCGATGCCCCAGTAAACCGAAGCGACGGCATCGCAATCCGGTCTGGAGTGAGATATATGCAATATCCTTTTGTCTTTCGCATATTCCAGAAAATTCATCGCTGATCACCTCGATCTCTCCTTACAAACAATATTAATATAACAGTGGGGACATGGTTCAAATGATAAACCCCCGCGAAGGCGCGGGGGTTACTCGGCAAGTACAGGTACTTTTCCAGCAGGTTGTAAACTGAGTTTGTCGTTTTCGACATCTATTACCACTTTTCCGTTTTCGCTTATTTTCTGGCTTATTATCATCTTCGCGAGTTCGGTCTCTATCTCGGTTTCTATCAGGCGTCTCAAAGGTCGTGCTCCGTAAACCGGGTCATATCCTTTTTCCGCCATGTATTCTTTTGCTTTCTCCGTTATTTCTATGGTTATGCCTTTATCTTTCAACCTCTGTTCGAGTCTGTGCAACATTATTTCAACGATCTTCTTGACTTCGTCTTTCGTCAATGGTTTGAATATCACCACATGATCTATTCTGTTTATAAATTCAGGCCTGAAAAATCTTTTTAATTCTTCCCTGACGTTTTCCTCTATTCGTTCGAAAGGAGTGCCATTTTCAAGGCCTTTGAGTATCACATCACTTGCTATATTGCTTGTCATGATGATCAGTGTGTTTTTGAAATCGACGGTGTTGCCCTTTCCATCTGTTAACCTACCATCATCGAATATCTGGAGCAGTACGTTGAAGACATCAGGATGAGCTTTTTCTATCTCGTCCAACAGTATCACCGAGTATGGTTTCTTTCTAACGGCTTCAGTAAGCTGTCCACCCTCTTCGTATCCCACGTATCCTGGAGGAGCCCCTATAAGCCTGGATACCGCATGTTTCTCCATGTATTCACTCATGTCTATTCGTATGAGAGCGTTTTCGGAATCGAAGAGTATTTGAGCAAGAGTTTTTGCCAGTTCAGTTTTTCCAACACCTGTTGGCCCCAGGAAGAGAAAGGTCCCTATGGGTCTGTTGGGATCTTTTATTCCTACCCTTGCTTTTCTTATGGAGTCTGCAACCACCTTCACCGCTTCATCCTGTCCAACTAAACGCTGGTGTATCAATTCTTCCAGTTTCAAGAGTTTCTCCTTTTCGGAGTCCATCATTCTGGATGCCGGTATGCCTGTCCACGCTTCCACGACTTTCGCCACACTTTCGGCATCAACTGTTCCGTCCACCTTCGAAGATTTTTTGAGCTGTTCCAGCTTTTCACGGAGTTCGAAAAGTTTCTGCTTTTTTTCTACCGATTCTCTGTATTCTCCTTTTATGACAAGTTCATCTATTTCCTCTTCCAGCTTCGCGATTTCATCCTCCACTTTTTTCACTTCAGGATTTCCGTATTTCGCAAGTCTCACTTTCGAGGCAGCTTCGTCCAGCAGATCGATGGCTTTGTCGGGTAGGAACCTATCTGTGATGTACTTGTCCGAAAGTTTTGCCGCGGCTTCTATGGCATCATCTGTTATCTTCACACCATGGTGTTTCTCATAACTTTCCCTCAAACCCTTCAATATCGCGATCGTTTCTTCAACGGAAGGTTGCTCAACCAGGACGGGCTGGAATCTCCTCGCCAGCGCTTTGTCTTTCTCTATGTGCTTTCTGTATTCTTCAACTGTTGTTGCTCCTATACACCGGAGTTCGCCACGTGCCAGGGCCGGTTTGAGCATATTGGACAGATCCAGACCACCTTCAGCGGATCCGGCACCAACGATGGTATGAAGTTCATCTATGAATAGTATCACCCTATCGCTCTGCTTTTTGATCTCATCCACAAGGTTCTTCAATCTCTCTTCGAACTCTCCTCTGTACTTTGTTCCGGCAACCATTCGACCAAGATCGAGCATCAACACGCGCTTGTTCTTCAATTCATCCGGAACGCTTCCTTTGACTATCGCCTGGGCAAGGCCTTCCACGATCGCCGTTTTACCCACGCCTGGATCTCCTATGAGTACAGGATTGTTCTTGGTTTTCCTGACGAGTATTTCTATGACTCTCTGCAGTTCTTTTTCTCGACCTATGACGGGACCGAGTTTTCCCTCTTTTGCCATTTTTGTTAAATCGACGGTGAACTGTGCCAGACTTCCGTCCGCAGCGAGTTCTCCGTTACTTTCGAGCTCACGGATTGTTTTGAGGGCCTTTTCATAATCGATGTCGTGTTTTCTCAGGATCATGTTCAACTCGCTGGAAGGTTCTTTGAGAGCCCCCAGTAGGAAGTGTACTGGTTCCACTCGCGATTTTCTGAACATCCTTGCCTCTCTCCTGGCGTTTTCCAGGATGCTGGCCAGTTCTCTGGACATGTAAACAGCTTCTTCCATCTCTCCGTAGAATATGCCGTACCTCGATTCGATGAGCTCTTCTATATCATCCTGTAATTCGCCTATCTTGATACCGAGTTCTTCCAGGATCTTGGTTATCTCCGTTTCTTCGTCCAGCATCACCAGCATCACGTGCTCGGGTCTGAGGATATTCTGCCTTCTGCTGCGCAAATCTTCAGCAGCCTTTTCGATGATTTCATTCATTTTTGGGGAAAGATGCCTCATATTCTCTCACCTCCACCTCACATTTTAGCACTCTTTATATTAGACTGCTAATTCATTGAAAAGTTCAAATGGGAAGAAGCCAGAAAATGGTTCGATTTGAAGGGAATATGCAAAACGAGGAAGATGAGGCACCATTCGTCTTTTCAAAATTGGAGATAAAAATTCCATACAGAAATTTTGCCGTAGTTGCTTATCCTACTTTGGAGGAGCTTTACATCCAGTTGGATTTTCCCGGTTTATGCATCTCAAATTTCATCGAACAACAAAGTGGATTATATCCACTCCTTTGGCACTTTCCAGGATTTCTTTCAGTTCGATGAAATTCGCCGGAGGTTTCTTCAGTTTCTCGTCTGTGACAACGAACACAAGCGTTTCGATACATTCTTTTTCTCCCTTATAAGCTTCGAACTCGAAACTCCATATGCCCGGTTCCACAGGCTCAGATTGTACGAGTATTATTTCATCTTCGTAAATGTCAATAACGCTTATATAGCCTCCAGCTTCCACGTGAATGGGTACACGTACGATTTCTCCTTCTTCGAATATTTTGTATTCATCCATATAAACCATATAAACGGTGAGCGAAAGATCTTTTTCTTGCTTTTCATAAATTATTTTGCCGTTGTGTATCACAGCAGGTCGCAAATATCTGGCATAGGTTCCTTCAGGTATTGACACTTTTTTACTGAGTGTGGAGTGTTGATAGTAGCCAATGGGGTTCATATCCTTATCAAGTACAACGTATATCTTTCTTTTGTAAGCTTTTTTATCTTCGAAGATGGGTAATTTGAAGTATAGCACATAATTCTCGAAGTATTTTACCGCATCAAACAATGCTGTGTTACTGTTAAAAACGTTGTAGAATTTCATCGTACCTTTAAGCATGTCATAGAACCGAATGCTTTTCCCCTCGGCTATCACGAGAAAATCCACATTGGGAAGCTTGCTCTGTTGCGCTGCTTCCCGTATACCGAGCTGACTCTCTTTTTTTAATTTCAAGAAGAGTTTCACATCTTCCTTTTCAACGGGAACAAGTGTGTAATATTTCGAAAAGTACACTTTAAGATCATTGACGTATTCCGCGCTGCCTTCAACTCCTATTTTGGTGCGATTGACGTTTTCCGCTACTAAGAAACCAGCTGTGAGTGCGAGGAACAGGAGAAATGTAAAGAGTACCCTGTGCCTCACTTTAATCACCTTCTTCACTCAATTTGCGAATCGCTTCTTTTACTTCCCATTTTAGCGTGGTAGGAACATCGCGTTCTATCAAATTTTCCAGTAACTCTTTTGCTTTAGATGATTTTCCCAGTTTTGCCAGTATTCTTGCGTACTCCAGAATATATCCGGGATGGTTTGGTTTCAAATTCAAGGCTTTTTCTATCCATATCCTAGCTTCTTCAGGGTTTCTCAATCTTTCAAGA
>JAGGZV010000091.1 GCA_021161835.1 Thermotogae bacterium
CGCTACTTTCTGCTATTGTGTTTAGCCACTCAATTGCTTCTCTGTGTTCTTCTCGTGTGTTTTCAACGATCCACACTACGTAAGCTGCATCAAGGTTAGCAGCGTAGGTTAAAAGTTGCCCAAGATGTTTGTGATCAGTTTTTTCGAGCTGTGCTTCTATTACCATGAGTTTGGTTTGTTCAGGGATATCTTCCACCTGTGCTAGAAGATCAACGTAGAAGCCTCCTACGTTAACTTCTCGCCTCTTCACGCTAACGTTTTGCAAACCAAGTTCTTGTGCTAGAAGTTGCAATCCTTCTTTTTCAAGCCATGGGTTGAAATCTTTTTCTTCATCCTTCCAAACCTCTCTCACTGTTATCTTTTGAAGTCTTCCAAGCATTCTACCACCTTCATTTGATACATTGGCAACTTCCACTGTATATATTATCGCAAATATGAAAAGTGGAGAATCTTTGAAATAGTCGAATAAACTACGATTAATTCACTCACCCCAAACCATTTGACAACAGCCGATAAACTGTTAGAATAATGGTGGGCTCAAATTTGAGTGTCGAGGTGGTAGCTTGAAGGAGAGGGTAACGATAAAGATACCGAAGGAGCTTTACGAGCGAATACAGAAGGTTATAGAGGGCACGGGTTACAGTAGTGTCACGGAATTCATCGTGTACGTTTTGAGAGACTTGCTGTCGGAGGAAGGATTGTACAAGCATCCCGATCATTTGGAGGAGTTGACGGAGGAGGAGATCGAGCGTATAAAAAAGCGACTGCGAACACTTGGATATCTCGATTGAGGGGAGGTAAAGAGAATGGCCAGACAGGTGAACATACCGGATGAACTCTATGAGAAGATCGAGAAGAGTCTCGACGAATTTGGTTTCAAGACTGTGGATGAGTACGTGGAATTCGTTCTTAGGGAAGTGCTGGAATCTGACTCTTCCCAGGAAGAGCAGGTGTTCAGCAAAGAAGAGGAAGAGATGATAAAGAAGAGGCTGCGCGATCTGGGATATCTCGATTGATTGTATTCGGAGGTGCAGAAAATGTGTGAAAGAGAAGGCTTCGTGGTATGGTTCACGGGATTGTCGGGGTCTGGTAAGACCACACTGGCAGTGGAGCTGGAGCAGGAGTTGCGAAGACGAGGTCTAAAGTATGTTCAAAGGCTCGATGGTGATGTGGTTAGGCAGGACCTCACAAGAGATCTTGGTTTTTCGAAAGAAGACAGAGACGAAAACATCAGGCGTGTATCTTTCGTAGCCAGCCTTCTGAGTAAGAACGGCGTTGCCACGATATGTTCTTTCATTTCTCCTTACAGGGAGGCCAGAAGAAACGCACGGGAGAAATGCCACAATTTCATAGAGGTTTACGTGAAGTGTCCAATGGAGGTACTCATAGAGCGTGATCCGAAGGGATTGTACAAAAAGGCTCTGGCAGGCGAGATAAAGAATTTCACGGGTATAGACGATCCTTACGAAGAACCGGAAAATCCGGAAATAGTGGTGGAAACAGATAAGGAAACCGTCGAGGAAAGCCTGGCCAAGATATTGAAGTACCTGGAAGAGATGGAGCTTATACCACCCAGAGTGGATGATATGGAGGTAGCCAGGAAAGTGTGAACAAACGCACCCTTGTGATACTCACCGTGTCGGTACTTTTGTTGTGTATCCCTCATATTTTTTTGCCTCCTTCTGGTTTGTCCGAAAATGGATGGAAGGCCTTGTTCGTGTTTGCGGTGGCGGTGTTGTGGTGGATAAGTGGGGTAGTTCCTGTGGCGGTTACCAGCATACTCGCCATGATACTCTTGCCTTTGTTCGGCATATTGCCTTTGAGAAAGGCTCTTTCTTTTTTCGGTAACAGTGCAACATTTTTCATACTGGGTGTTTTCATATTGATATCTGCGTTCAACAGATCTGGACTCAGCACCAGAATAGCTCTGAAGATTCTGAAGAAGTTGGGAAAGGATCCCACCAAGTTAGCCCTTGGAATTTACTTCATAACTATGTTTTTTTCTTTCTGGATGGTGGCCTATGCGGTGGTGGCAATGATATTCCCGATAGTTCTCAGAATACTGGACAATTGTAAGGAGAACGATGGGTACTCGAAAGCTCTGCTGATGGCTCTTCTTTGGGGAGCCGTGATAGGTGGCTCGGCAACGTTGCTTGGAGGCGCGCGGGGCCCACTGGCAGTGGCCATGCTGGAGGAGTTCACCGGTAGAAGCATATCTTTTTTGAAGTGGTTTTTGTGCACTCTGCCGGTTGTCGCCGTGCTCGGTTTGATAGGTGCTTTTATGCTCACTCTGCTCACACGGAGGCATCGAGTGGACCTCGCACTGGTTGAAAGGCAGCTAGAATCGAATCTGCGTGATCTGGGGCCCATGAGTAACAGGGAAAAATTGATAGGATTGGTGATGATGGGTGCTGTGGTATCCTGGATGGTTTTCGGAGCTGCCGTCGGTATAGCAACCGTTACCATCACTGCGGTGGTGATCATGTTCTTGCTGGGACTCTCCGATTGGAAGGAAGTCGAGGAAGATGTTAACTGGGGAGTCGTTTTTATGTATGGTGGTGCGATCGCCCTTGGATACGCCTTGAATTCCACGGGACTCTCAAAGTGGCTGGTGACAACCTTTTTCACGGGTATCAGCTCACCGATGCTGATATTGTTGACGATCGTCCTGGTTTCTCTCATATTGACCGAATTGATGAGCAATTCGGCTGTGGTGGCTTTCACACTGCCCGTGATCATCACCCTTCACGGTGTTTCGAATCTGCCGCCGGAGGTGTTGACACTGGCCGTGGTGGTACCATCGGGTATGGCCATGATGTTGCCCATGAGTACGCCGACGGTTGCCATAGTGCTATCGTCAGGGATGATCGAAACAAAGGATACCGTGAAGTATGGGGCGGTTATGATTCTATGTGGAGCGATTGTGACATGGCTGGCCGCCACATTTTACTGGCCGAGGATATTTTGATGGATGTGGTGAAACGATGGTGTTGATGGTTTCTGTGGATGCGAAAAAGAATGAACGTATGGTGAAAAGCGTTGTTAAGATATGCGACAGGGTGAAAGGCCTGGTCATCGTGGATGAGAAGCTCATGGAGCTTGTCGCAGATATCGCTATGCGGAAGGGATGGTTGGGGGAGAGGTTCACCGTTGATCTCGCCAATCTTCTGTTGAGGGAGTACACTAGGATGGCCGAAAGATGGGTAGAAAACATGAGAAAAGGTTTCGAAAAGCATGGAGTGGTATTCGAAGGTGAAGTCAGGAAAGGCAACTTCGTCGAGGTGCTGGTAGACGAAGCGAAGGCTTTGGGAGTTTCAAGGGTTGTACTCACCTATAAAAAGGGGTTCAATCCGTACTGGAGTGTGATAAAAGAGCTCGTTCCAACTATCAGAAGAAAGCTGGAAGATATTGAACTGATGATTCTGGTATGAAGGAGGGAATATGGAATGATAGAACCTCATGGTGGTAAATTGATAAACAGGATTCTCAAGGGTGAGGAGAAGGAAGAATGGATGCACAAGAGCAGGTTTTTGAAAAAACTGCGTGTTTCGTACTGGGACCTGTCGGAACTCGAGAATATCGCAACCGGACTTTTCAGTCCATTAACGGGCTTCATGGTTCGCGAAGATTACGACAGCGTGTTGAGCAACATGAGGCTTTCCAATGGTGTCGTATGGAGTATACCCATAGTTTTGTCCGTGGATGAGGAAAGGGCAAAGGATATAAAAGTGGGTGAGCACATCGTGATAGTGGATGAAAACGATGTGGAATACGCCATCATGCACGTTCAGGACAAATATGAGAGAAGGAAGGAAGAGGAGGCTCTGAAAGTCTACAAGACTACGGATGATGCCCATCCAGGTGTGAATTTTTTGTATCATCAAGGAGACGTCGCACTGGGTGGTGAAATTCTGCTGTTGCAGAGGGTGGAACATACCGATTTTAAGGAATACAGGTTCGATCCTTCGGAAACCAGACGTATCTTCAAGGAAAAAGGCTGGAAAACGGTGGTGGCTTTTCAAACCCGCAATCCTATACACCGTGCTCACGAATACCTGCAGAAGGTGGCGCTGGAAATAGTGGATGGGTTGTTCATAAATCCTCTGGTTGGTAAAACCAAAAAGGGTGATATCCCAGCGGATGTACGTATGAGGTCGTACGAGGTGATAATAGAGAAATACTACCCGCGTGAAAGGGTATTTCTCGGGGTTTTCCCGGTGAACATGAGGTATGCCGGACCGCGGGAAGCCATATTCCACGCCATATGTCGCAAAAACTA
>JAGGZV010000104.1 GCA_021161835.1 Thermotogae bacterium
CCATTGGGAAGTTCCACGCGATATTTGCGCACACCTATGACCTTACCTTCAAATATCCTGAGTTCTTCCAGGACTTTTTCTTTCATACAACGCTGCCTCCCATCCGAAGTCATTCCTGGCAATTATAGCATGGTGGTATACCACACCACATTTCCGAAATCCTCACGTGCTATAATTCAAAAGAACATTTCCAGAAGCAGGAGGGGTTCGTATGAAAAACCATCCCATAATAAAGGAAGCAGCAGTGAAGATGGATAAATCGGTGAAGAAGATCGAGGAAGAGCTTAGACATTTGAGAACAGGTAGGCCATCCCCTGCTGTTCTGGAAGAGGTGAAGGTCGATTACTACGGTGTCTCGACACCCATAAATCAACTGGCGAGCATATCGGTACTGGACGAACGAACTCTGGTGATAAAACCATGGGACAGGAGCATACTTGGAGATATAGAAAAGGCTATTCTTTCATCTAATCTCGGACTGACACCCATGAATGATGGTAACGCCATAAAACTGGTTTTTCCACGTCCCACCACAGAGCAGAGAAAAAATTGGGTCAAGCACGCCAAAGAAATAGTGGAACAGGGCAAAGTAGCAGTTAGAAACGTGCGACGTGACGGAATGAAGAAGATAAAAGAAGCACAGAAATCGGGAGAGATACCGGAAGATGATGCAAAGCGTCTGGAAGAAGAGATGCAGAAAACCACCGATGAACACATAGAGAAACTGGAGGAACTTTTCGAAAAAAAGGAAAAGGAGATAATGGAATTTTGAAGATCGTAACATCTCTCCAGCATATCGCAATAATAATGGATGGAAACGGACGTTGGGCGAAGAAAAGAAATTTACCCAGAGTGGAGGGGCATCGCAGGGGGGCAAAGGTAGCGGAATCCGTTATAGATTGGGCAAAGGAACTGAAGATACCCTTTCTGACCCTTTACACGTTTTCCACGGAAAACTGGAAAAGACCTGAGCACGAAGTGAATTTCCTCTTTTCTCTTCTGGAACGAAGAATAAAGCAGAAAAAAGCAGAATTGGTGAAAAAAGGAGTGAAAGTACTTTTCGCTGGTCGCCTCGATGAATTGCCGAAAGGGTTACGCGAGGCATGTAAGGATCTGATGGAAGCCACGAAAAACAACGAAGATATAACGGTGATCTCAGCTCTCAATTATGGAGGACGTGCGGAAATAGTGGATGCTGTGAAACGTATGATACATGATAGAATAACCAGCGTTGATGAAGAAACCTTCAGACGATATCTGTATTATCCAGAGGTTCCTGACCCGGATCTGGTAATAAGAACAGCCGGGGAATTTAGAGTTAGTAACTTTCTACTATGGGAAATAGCGTATTCCGAGTTTCTGATCCTCGACAAAGAATGGCCCGATTTCACCAAAGAAGACCTGATCAATGCAATAAAATGGTTCAACAAGAGGGAGAGAAGGTTCGGTGGTATCGAAACGTGAGATCAAAGTTCGGGTTATAACTGCAGTGGTGATAGCACCGTTTGTTGTGGCTTGTTTCGTTAATTACTATTCTCTCATAGGCCTTGTAGCAACGGTGATAATAATAGCCGTTTATGAGTATCTCAGCACCGTGTTACGAAAACACATGAACCCGTTGATGATTCTGGTCGGTTCAATAATCATTACGGGTGCATCCATATTCTACGGTTTGGCTATAATAAAAGGATTCAAAGCTCCAGAGCTTGTCTACGCGATAACTTTCTTCATATTGTCCGGACTCGCGCTCGAACATTCGAAAGATCCCAAGGTGACGACTGAATTCATTCTTTACAGTGTAATGGGCATGGTATATATATCATTGGGGCTTTCGTTCTTCTACAGATTGTTCCTGGATTTTGGCAAAGCTCTTGCCGCCATGGTGCTTTTGAGCGTGTGGATGTTCGACTCGTGCGCCTATTTCTTCGGTATAAGGTTCGGACGCATAAAGATTAGTCCTATTTATAGTCCACATAAAAGTCTGGAAGGTATACTGGGAGGATTCTCCGGGACGCTCCTGTTTGTCTTTCTGTACTCGAGGATAGCCGGATTACTGGGAGTAAAAACGGTGAATGGTTGGGAGATACTTCTAATCCCCATTGCCGTTTCCTTAATGGACACACTGGGCGACATAACTGAATCAGCTGTAAAGCGTTATGTTGGTGTTAAAGACATGGGAAACGTACTTCCAGGACACGGTGGAATGCTTGACAGGATAGATGGATTGTTGTTCGTCGCTCCAACCGTTTACCTTCTTCTCAGCTTGATGAGGGGATCGGTATGAAGGTGGTTGCCACCAACAGGAAAGCTTACCACGATTATCATATAGTTGAAACATTCGAAGCTGGCATAGAGCTCAAAGGAACGGAAGTGAAAGCTCTTCGAGAAGGAAGGGTGAACCTCAAAGATTCTTTTTGCAAAGTGGTTGAAGGAGAACTCTATCTCATTAATTGTCACATAAGTCCATACAGACACGGTTCGTATTTCAACCACGATCCTGAACGCCCGAGAAAATTGCTGATGCATAAGAAAGAAATCGTCAGACTCGGATCCAAAGTTGCTCAGGAGGGTTACACCCTCATACCCCTGCGTATATACTTCAACAACAGAGGATGGGCCAAGGTGGAAATTGCACTCGCGAAAGGTAAGAAGAAATACGACAAGAGAGAAGACATAATACGACGAGAGCAGGAAAAAAGAGCAAGAGAGTACATCAAATATGGAGTGAAGAAATGAGGGAAAGACAGAAAACCCTGTTAGTCTACATATTTGGGTTCATGATAGGGTTTCTTCCACTTTATCTTCTCTGGTCAATAGGTGGATGGTTGTATGCATCCAGAGGTGAGACTTTCGCATCTATCGATCTTCCTGTCATGATTGACGACTTGGATTCACTTGTGGTACTTCCCGAAGAGTTACCACCCTCTCTTGTGGGCGCGACGCTTGCAGCCGAGGACGCCGATTTTTTCTACCATCCGGGTATAGACGTGTACGGAATAGCGCGAGCGGTGATACGAAATTTGAGATTTCTTTCGTTCAAAGAAGGTGGAAGCACGATAACCCAGCAACTGGCGAGAAATGTGTACCTTTCCCAGACTAAAACATTAATAAGGAAATTACTGGAAGTGGGAGTAGCCCTTCAACTCGAGCGTTTTTACGATAAATACGAGATACTGGCTGCGTATTTGAGCGCGGTTTACATGGGAAGAACGGGAATAGGCATGAAAAAAGCCGCAAAGATCTACACCGGGAAGCAATTGAAAGACCTGGATTGGTCTGAAACTGTCGGTTTGGCAGGCATAATAAGGTCACCAGGTTTATACGAACCTGACGGTGCAAGGTTTTTGAAGAGGGCAAATGTAATAAAGGAATTACTGCTGGAAAAAGGGTTACACAATGAAGAAGTTGAACCGAAGGAATTGAAGGCCAGAAGTGCGAAACAGGAGTATATACCGGAGTGGTTGAAAGGCTACATCGTAGCTGAAGCGAAAGAAAAATTGGGAATACCCAGAGAAAGCAGCATAGGGGGTAAAGGATATCTGATCTTTTCGACGATCGATCCAGAACTGCAGAAAGCTGTGAACGATATAACAAATTCCACACCATTTCCTCATCCAGCAACTTTGATGGCACACCGCTACACAGGTGATGTTCTCGCGGTGGGTGGAGGAGAGTACGATGTATTACACTCCCGTCGGCAGATGGGATCAGCTATAAAACCTTTCTATTACTTTCTCGGTTTTTTAGAAGGCGTCTTTACACCATATACACTGGTCGCAGATATACCAATAAAAATAGGAGAATGGGAACCCAGTAACTTCGAAGGATTTTTCAGAGGGCCTGTAACGGTGGAAGATGCGTTACGCCTGAGTTTGAATGTACCATCGGTTCGCATATTTCTGGAGGTGGGACCGTCAAATTTCATGAATTTCATGAAAGAAGAGGTTCGGCTGGAAGGGTTCTATCCTCAGGATCTAACCGTGGCTCTGGGTACAGTTGAAACAACACCCTGGGATGCTTTGGAAGCTTACACCTTTCTGGTCAACGGCGGTTTCAAAGCCGAATTGAATCTGGTGAAAATCATCAGAGACAGGTTTGGAAATGTGATATACGTACACTCTCCCAACTACTCCACTATACGTAGGAATTACAACACCGCCGTATCTCTGGCTTCACAGCGATTGCGAAAAATAATGAGGGAAGTGGTGAAACGGGGGACAGGCTACAGAGCCAGCATTCCCGGACTGGATGTTGGAGGAAAAACCGGTACCGCGCAACGCGATGCATGGTTCTTCGGATGGATGGGAAATATTATTGGCGTTGTATCGCTACACTGGGACGAAGGAGAGAGCATACCAGGAGGAAGAACGTGTGCTCCTCTTTGGCGTAAAGCGCTACAGAACGTTCATCATCGATACAAAGTATACAGCGTTCTCACACGGAAAAGGGATACCCGACAAATCAGTTTGAAACTCATGAAAAATTCTGTGAAATCCTTTAAATCATATCTGCCTTCGCTCACTTTAAAGAATCTGCTCCCACCAACACCCTCGTCTCTTCTGCTTGCAGTAAGAAATATGGATCCATTCGAAAGGAAAAGGTACCTGAAAGAGATCAACCTGATCGATCCAGAACTCGCTGCCCATATTTGGAACGAACTAAAACTTCTATCAGGTGAAACAAGCCCCTGAAGGCACGTGCACGATGGCTTATCTTATTCTTTAGACTGGAAGGGAGTTCACCAAACGTTCGAGTCTGATGCAGCGGGATGAATATCGGATCGTAGCCAAATCCACCCAAACCGCGTATTCTGTCGGCTATTCTTCCCTTCACCACTCCTTCAAAAGCCATTAGAACCGAGCTTTTTGGATCGTAGAATACAGCGGCACAATGAAAATGGGCATTCCTGTTTTGTTCACCCTGTAACATCTCCAAAATTTTCTCCATCCTTCTGGAATAAGGCTCTCCCTCCATGAACCTGGCAGATTGAACTCCCGGAAAACCGTTCAATGCCTCTATGACCAGCCCCGAATCATCTGCAATGACCGGCGACTTCAAAAATTCACCTACTTCTCTGGCCTTTATGATCGCATTTTCCAGAAATGTATGACCGTATTCCTCTATTTCCAGCGTCTGTTCAAGCTTCACAAGCTCGAATCTTTCTGGAGCTATACGTCTGATCTCCTCAAATTTATGAGAGTTCGTTGTGGCCACAACTATCTTCACTTTGTAACCCCCAGTGATTCTTTCAGACTCCTTTTCAATTCAAGCGAAAGTTCTTCTCCGGTTGCTCCCAGCTTTTTGAACTCTTCCAGTGCTGCTCTCCATGCTTTTTGAAAACTTTCCGATGCCATTATGGCCATCAAAGCTTCGTCGGGATCGTACAATATAACCACACCGTATCTGGGTAACTCTCCAGGCTTGTGGTATCTATACCATACTATCTCTCGACCTCCATACACCTTGACATCGGTAAAAAGCTGCTGAGTCCTCTTCAAAACATTGATCGTAACGCCGAAAACCTGTGAACGAGCATCAGGATCCTCGATCACATTGCTTATGGTCGTACTCATCTTTGTTTCAACGCTTCGCACCCTCGTACTGATAAATTGAGCCATTTGCGAAAGAGCCTCAAGTCGTGCACTCGCGTATCCTTCCTCCGGAAAGGGAGAAGGGGTCGATGCAACACCAAAGAAAACTTTGAGTTTGCCACTTTCATAGAGTTTGCGCACTTTGGGCAGCACTGTGAGATCCACCCTCTCGACTACCGAACCACTGGGCAATGTTACCAGCAAGATTCCGTCCATGTAAACAGGGGTCCCCATATCCACCGGTGCGGTGGAAAGGGCACCACCCCCAGTGGAAGGACCGCAGGATATTAACGATAACACCAATATCACCGAAAGTACCAGCATGAGTCCCCGCATCCAGGTCACCTCACATTCCCTCAAAAGCTTCTTCGAGTACAGCGTTCAGCTGCTGGAAGAATTCCAACCCCGCTTCACCCATGGCGCGCGCCTGTTTTTCCATCTCAAGATATTCCTTCGACATTTTTATGGTACTCAGAAGCTCCTCGGGATCGAAAAGTACAACTACCACATACCTTGTCAGCTCTCCACTTCTCTTCAACCTGTATCGCAGTATGTCTTTGGCTCCCCCAAAATTGGTATCGGTGGAGATGCTTATGATTCTTTTCATCAAACTTTGCGTTCTGGATAAGAGAGGAGACGAAACCGTGACGGATACCTTCGATTCAGCAACTTTGGCCCTCAACTCCACATATTGCGCTATTCTGATAAAAGCCTCTTCACGGGCCTTTCTGTAACCTTCTTCAGGGAAAGGAGAAGGAGTCGAAGCCTCACCATAGAACACCAGCAATTTCCCCATTTCGTAAAGTTCGGCTATTCTTGGACCGGATGCTTCATCCTTCATGTCTATTATGGCATCAGACGGGATCTCGACTATGGGTATACCCCCTATCTGTATTCTTATGAGTGAAACGCTCTTCACACCCAAGAGACTCACCACGAAGAAAAGAAACAACACAATAAAAACGATCCGGAGAGAATCCCTTTTCATCCTCATCACTCTCCCCATCAAATCACCCCCACTCAACAGAGTGGGGGTGCGAAAAGTAAATATTGAAGTCAAAATCAGGGTGTAGCATTTGGATTCTTCATGGCTTCTTCCAGCACTTTATTCAACTCTTGGAAGAAGGTTCTACCTGCTTCACCCATAGCCTGCGCCTCGTTTTTCAACCTTTCATATTCCTGTTGGTAAACCTGGTTGAGTGAAATAGCTTCCCACGCCTGTTCAGGATCGAAGAACAGTGTGACCTTATAAACTGTTCTGCCTTCAAGTTTGAACTTGTAGAAAGCTATAACGCGGGCTCCCATGATCTTCGCATCGCTCGCCAGCTCCAGCACCCTCTTCATGAAGCTCTGGGTGAGTGACTTTAGCTGTTCCTTACCTTTTTCATCGGTGACATATTGATTCATCACACCGCTGACTTTCTGCTCCAGAGATTTCACACGTGCCTGCATGAAGTTGGCGAGCTCGTTCACGGCCTCCATTCTCGCAGCTGCTTTCTTGTCCGCCAGATCCCCTCCTCCACTGTAGGTACCATAAAAGAGCTTCAATTTCCCTTCTTTGGCCAATTGTTCGAGCCTTAGTGCAACTGTGCTGTCCTTTTCTATCAATACGAACCCGTCGCGAGGTACGGTGTCAATGGTAACGTTTCCTATCTTCACATCCACTGTGGATGGTGGGAAGAAAATTTGACAACTTGTCAACCCTACAACCAGCAGCGCAAGGACAGTAGCTTTTAACACGCCATACTTCATAATTTCAACACCTCCCAGCGTTTTCACCTGCTTTGCGATAATACACCTGAAATTTAGACCACCAACACAACAAGAAGGTTCATACATTCACACCATTTTTCAAATAGCACAAGAAATCCAAAATTCTATTGAAAGTAAAGAATCTTCCACCTTCATACGTATTGGAATGCTTTGAAATCAACACTCCTACTATTCCAAGACTACTTGCCAGTTTCATGTCCGTTTCCAATCTATCACCTACAATAACAACATCCTCTCGGGAAACACCTGCATGTGAAAGCAGTCGTTCCATTATTATGGTATTGGGTTTTCCAATCACCATGTCGGGTAATCTCCCGGTGGCCTCCTTTATCGCTGCTATCATACTACCCACATCGGGTATGGGACCTTCGAGGGTGGGACACGTGATATCAGGATGGGTCGCGATGTACATGCGATCTTCCAGAAGATAGAGACAGAATTTTTTGAATTTCTCATAGGTCATTTCTTTGTCGAATGCGAGAACCAGCACCTCCGGGCCATCCTCCACAAGGTTTATACCGTTCCTGATAAACTCTTCTTCCACCTGTTTAACGGCCATCAAAAAAACCCTCTTATCCAGGTTATTTGTTTTAAGGTATTCTATGGTGGCATCGGTCGAAGAATAAACCTCAAAAACCTCCTCTGGAAACCCCATCTCTACAAGCGTTTTTTTGTGCTGAAGCGAAGTCAAAGAAGAGTTGTTGGTCAGTACGTACACCTTTTTCCCTAACTCGCCAAGGAATTGGAACAACTCCACCGCTCCATCCTGAGGTTTATTTCCCAGCGAGATGGTACCGTCTTTGTCGAAAACAAAAACTTTCTTTTTCAACAGCTCATTCTTCATCATTTCTCAGTTCCTCGAACTCCTTTGCCTTTTCATAGGTGTCAAATAAAGCCTTCATCAACGCTCCTCTGAGGCCTTCTCTTTCCAGCGAATATATCCCCTCTATGGTCGTACCACCAGGCGAAGTAACCAGATGTCTGAACTCTCCAGGATGATTTCCTCTTATCTGCAACAACTCCGCCGATCCTTTCAGCGTTTCGAGAATCAACTCACGTGACACATCGTATGAAAGTCCCATACGTAAGCCCGAATCTATGAGCGCTTCGACAACAACGAACACAAAAGCTGGTCCACTGCCACTGAGAGCTGTCACCGCTGCAAAATCCTTTTCTCGCACCTTAACTATTTTACCAAGTGGCGAAAGAATATTCTCCACCATCTCGAACTCCTCTTTCGATACAGCTTCTGAATATGTCACACCTATCACACCGCGTCCAACAGCACAAGGAACATTCGGCATTATCCTCACTATCTTGTTCGCTCCAAGATTCCTGCTGATCCTTTCCATGGGTATTCCGGTCATGGTGCTTATTATGACCTTCTCTGAAAAATCCACTCTGCTTATTTGATCGAATAAATCTCCCGCATCCTGGGGTTTGACGGCCAGGAAGACAAAGCTGGAACGCTCACATACTTCCGCACCGCTTGAAGCGATTATCACCCCATGGGGTTTGAAACGTAGAGTTTTTTCGGCTGATCTGTCAAATATGATGATTTCTTCAGGTGCGAACTTTCCAGATTCCAGGAGCCTGTCAATTATTATACTTCCTATGTTTCCAATACCAATTGCTCCTATCATATGAAAACCACCCCCATTCACAAAAGGCCCGGATAACCCGGGCCTTTTGTGGATTCAATGTGACACTGGGATTATCTCAATACCCGCACATTGATCGCCTGTGGACCTTTCGGACCTTGCTGAACCTCGAACTCCACCTCTTCACCCTCGTTGAGAGTTCTGAAACCGTTCATGTCGATCCCAGTGTAGTGGACAAATATGTCTCCACCATCTTCTTTGGTTATGAAACCATAACCTTTCTTGGCGTTGAACCATTTAACCGTTCCTTTCACAAGAACCAACCTCCTCGAACTTTCTTCAACACCCATGGCAGGGTGTTGCTCCACTCTACCACACTTTCTCCATCATGTCAAGTTCCTAAGGGAGTGTGTCCCAGATGGATATGCAGATATTTACCAAAAATAAATCTATTGATATCCTTACCAACCGGTGTGGGGAAATCATGGTGGAAATGGGCCAGGGTGAGTTAGCGCGTCGCCAGAAGCTGGTAAATCACTACTTACCGCTGGGATTCAGCAGCTCCCTGAATTCATCGAAATCTCCCACAGAAATGCTTTTTCTGTGCAAGAAGCTTAGCTTCTTAGTGTCTGTTATCTTCTCGACAGTTTCTTTTATATCCTCCTTTCAAATTCTTCTTTGTCTACTATCGATGCATAAATGAGTTTTGATAACGCTGTGTCTCCATCAAGTAACCACTCTTTCTCAAGTCCTGATGCTTCTATCACCATATACTCTAACCTCGGTATGTACTTCTCATACCCAGATAGCTTCCTCACCTTTTCCATTATATCTCTTTCCACCGTCCATTTCCCACCTCCCTCGTAGTACACTATCGGAACAACCGGAGGTAACTTGAAACTCTTTCTTTTAGCTATGGACTTGTTCTCATCTATGTAATGCCTCCATATGGCTACAGTGTATTCCAGCATCCTGAATGGCATAAGATAATCCTTGTTTGTTTGATGTTCAAG
>JAGGZV010000014.1 GCA_021161835.1 Thermotogae bacterium
AGTGAAAGACCACACCAATCCTTGGGATACAAAACACCGGATGAGGTTTACTATGGTGAGGTGATTGAAAGAGTGTCGTGAATAAGAATACGCTGTTTTGTTGTCCAAAATTTGGGGAGCATCTCATTCTGGATGAGTCGGCGTAAAAGTAAGGGGTGAGATACCCCACGATGCGAAGCGTTTCAGTTATTTTGGAAAGTGCGTTTATAACGTAGAGCCCTGCCATGGCAGCCAGCGAAAGAGACACAGCGATTTCGGGTTTTTTCTGAACAGTTCCTATGAAGAAGCTCAGATTCATGATTGTTAGATGAAGTAAAAGTTGAGAAAGCCATAAAATCCAGAATTTTGAGGTGCTGAAATCACCCGTTTTATACATGTTGAGAAAAATCATTGAGAGAGTGCCCGTTATACCATCGAATATGAGTATTTGAATGGTGCATGCAAGGAGTTTCAGGGAAACGATTCGCGTCCTTGAAACAGGCCTTGTGAGAAGAAACTCGGCGGTTTTCTCGATTTCTTCTCTTGAAAGTGCCCTCACTCCGACGAATGTGGCAAATATGCTTCCCATGAGATTTACATAGAAACTGGAAATGGCAGCGTAATAGTTGAGGATATTCGAAAGATCAAGAGTTTCAAACCCGAAAAACTTCATGAGAGTTTGCGGCATCATCTTCGTCCAGCGTATCATCATTTCTTTCTCGTTCACGAAAGAAGGGTAGATGGCTGCGTATATGAACTGAAGCGCAGATATTGCGATTGTCCAGGTAAGAACACTTCTGAAATATCTTTTCGTTTCCCATTTTATCGTGTTCATCTTTACTCCTCCTTGTAGTATTGCATGAACACTTCTTCGAGCGATGGATCCTCTATGAAGACATCTTCAATCTCTATTTTGGAGAGTTTTTGTAAAAGCTCATTCACGTTTCCACCGAAAAGGATTCTGTACTTTCTTTCACCTTCTGAATATACTTTTGAATCTTTGAAGATACTCATCAATTTTTCTCGTTCCTCCGTTTGAAGCCGAACAACTTTGAGATACGAATTCTTGAGTTCTTCTATGTCGAGAATCTTTATGATCTTTCCATCTTTTATCATCGCGACGCAGTCACACAGTCTTTCGACCTCGCTCAGAACGTGGGAGGAGAAGAATATGGTTGTTCCTTTCTTCTTTTCATCGAGAAGTATTTCGAAGAGGGTTTTCTGCATCAGGGGATCGAGACCGCTCGTTGGTTCATCCAGAATCAGGAGTTTCGGTTTGTGCATCAGGGCCTGTACTATGGCAACTTTCTTTTTGTTTCCAAGTGATAACTCTCTGAATTTCTTTTTGACATCGAGGGAAAGATCCTGGCAGAGTTTTGCCAGATACTTTCTATCCACATCGCGGTAGAAACTCGCTGAAAAATTCAGAAAATCTTCAATGTGCGCATCCGGGTAGAAGTTCACTTCGCCCGGAACGTATCCAATGATTTCTCTGATCTTTTTTCCTTCGATCATCACATCTTTTCCGAATATCTTCGCTTTTCCTCTGGTTGGAAATATGAGACCGAGAAGCAATCTGATCGTTGTGGTTTTTCCTGCGCCGTTGGGGCCTACAAAACCGAATATTTCTCCTTCTTTTACGCGGATATTCACATCCACAATTCCCCTGTTTCTTCCGTAGAACTTGGTAAGATTTTCAGTTTCTATATATGTTCATCATGTACACTTCCTTTTTATGTTGACTGTGCGGCCAATACTCATTGTAGCATGGTTTTTCAATGGATTCGACTTGATGCTTACGTTCACTGAAATGATAGAATTACCCTGTCTCTACGGTTACACATTATCTAAGGGGAGGATGCGTAGAGTGACGTTACATGCTTTCATTCGTAAGAAGTGTGCTCTATGTGGAGCGATCAGCGATCATGCGGAGTTGATTTCGACGAGCTATTTCGGCTCACCAAATCTGGATGGCAGACCACCTCCACTGGGGCGCTGGACGCTGGATACGCAGATACAGAACTGCCCTTCATGTGGTTACTGCGCACCGGATATATCTGAGAAAATTGATAGAGCTTCTGTAGCGGTTAAAAGTAGCTCTTACAAAAAACAACTGAGAGAACCAGAGCTTCCAGAATTGGCAGATGCTTTTCTTTGTTTCTCGATGATCATGGAAAAGGTTGGCAACTACGCAAAAGCTGGACTGGCCTGTGTACATGCTGCATGGGTATGTGATGATGAAACAACGATGCTGGCGCGCGAAGGTGTCGAGTGAAGGCGGTGGCATTGTTACGAAAGGCGAGACAAACGGGTCAGAGGTTCGCGGAAAGGGTGGGCGAGGAGCTCATCAGAGAGGAGGATACCGCATGTCACAGAATTGAAGAAGCAGTTAAGGATGAAGATTATGAGTACTGAACTGCTGGGTAAGGAAAAAAGAGAAAATCGAAGGAGGTGTCTGCCTTGAAGAGCTATACAGAGTATCTCTGGTTCAACACGCCTCGCAGAAAGGAACTTGTGCACATAACCGAGACGGTGCGTGAGATAGTTAGAAAGAGCGGGATTCAGGAAGGGTTCTGCCTGGTTTCAGCCATGCATATCACCGCAGGTATCATAGTGAACGATTATGAACCGGGGCTTCATCAGGATATCATGGAATGGCTGGAAAAGCTTGCGCCGGAAGCTAATTATAGGCATCATGCTACGGGTGAAACCAATGGTGATGCGCATCTCAAGCGGATACTGGTGCACCATCAGGTGATCATACCGGTTACCAAAGGTGAGCTGGATCTGGGACCGTGGGAGGAAATTTTCTACGCCGAGTTCGATGGACAAAGAAGAAAGAGAGTCGTGGTCAAAGTGATGGGAGAGTGAAAGTATCCCCGGTTAATAAGGTTCGTGGTAGAATTTAATACTAAGTACAATTGAATGCCAGGAAGAATTCAGGAGGTGAGCGGATGAAGCAGAAGCTTTCACGTAAGTCGCGCTCGGGGATTGGGGATACAAAACAAAAACGGATAGTTTGGAAACTGCTGTTCCCTCTCTTCATCTTCGCCGTTCTTATATTCACAATTTACATCTCAACGCATGTGATAACCAAACTGCAGGCAGCAGATGCGGTGGTTGTGAACCTCGCCGGCAGGCAGAGAATGTTGACACAGAAAATGACTAAAGAACTGTTGCTTCTAGTACAAACGGGTGACGAAGCTTACAGATCATCCCTTGAAAACACTGTGAAAGTTTTCGACCAGACTTTAAAGGCCCTCATGTATGGAGGAGAAGCTCCCACGGACCTGGAGTGGAAAAACACGGTGACCCTTCCCCCTGCACCACCGAGTGTGTTGACACAGCTCAAAAAGGTGGAAACGTTGTGGAAGGAGTTCAAGAGACATATAGACGAGTACCTGGAAGGCAAGTCCTCGCACGTTCAACATGTTATAGACAACAATCTCACACTTCTCA
>JAGGZV010000067.1 GCA_021161835.1 Thermotogae bacterium
CTTGAACATCAAACAAACAAGGATTATCTTATGCCATTCAGGATGCTGGAATACACTGTAGCCATATGGAGGCATTACATAGATGAGAACAAGTCCATAGCTAAAAGAAAGAGTTTCAAGTTACCTCAGGTTGTTCCGATAGTGTACTACGAGGGAGGTGGGAAATGGACGGTGGAAAGAGATATAATGGAAAAGGTGAGGAAGCTATCTGGGTATGAGAAGTACATACCGAGGTTAGAATACATGGTGATAGAAGCATCAGAACTTGAGAAAGAGTGGTTACTTGATGGAAATACAGCGTTATCAAAGCTCATTTATGCATCGATAGTGGACAAAGAAGAATTTGAGAGGAACAAAGACAGGTTTGAAGAAAGTGTGAAAAGGCTCAAAGAGAGCGATATAATGACGATACTTGATTTGATAAAGCAGATAATAGAGGCATCAAAGGACTTGAGCGAGGAAGAACTTGAAGAGCTTGAGGGGTTTGTGAGTAATATGGAGGTGGAAGGTATGTTCACGAAACTTTTGGGGTCTGCCAAGGAAGAAGGCAGGAAGGAAGGAAGAGAAGAAGGAAGAAAAGAAGGCTTGCTTGAAGCCAAGCGTCAGGACATATACGAAATCCTGGAAGAACGTTTTGGCGAGGTTCCGGAGGATATAAAAGAAACCGTCGAGAAGGTAACAGACACTAAGAAGCTTAGCCTGCTACTCAGAAAAAGCGTTTCTGTGAAAGATTTCGATGAATTTAGAGAACTCCTGAAGTCCGGCGAAAAGTAGTATTTAAGCGGTCTCAGGTGGGTTTTTCATTCATAGAGGGGGATCTTGCCTGACAAGTGCTTGAGCGGATAAAGGGAAAATACCGGGAAAAATGCTGGGATAGGAATTTAAGACTGATAGGTTTTAGGGTAGCTTTGTTGGCAAGGTTGGACATGTAAAGATCGTGCCGATGTTATGAAAATATGTGTCATGGCAAATGAATCGGCGTCAACGGGTGAAAATTAGTATCAGATACCCAAACTGAAGGTTACCTTCCCTGTTTCCGGTACCCATTTAACCTCGAGTTTGTACACAGGAGAGACTCGAGGGAATATGAAACTTTCGGCCTGGACACCTATCCAACCACCCAGCCAGAATGTTTGATTTTCATCGATTCCGGTGTCGAGCGCCAGATATGCATTGTTAACGTAGAAATACGGATCCAGAATGCCGAATTTGAGGCTTGCCAGTGGGAATGAAAGTTCCAATTGTAGATTTTTCATCGTGATTGTCGACACGTTTCCGTTCATCTTTGCTGTTAATAGTGTGTGATCATTCAGCAGGGTTGAAAATTGTAGAGAAGCCTCGATTGAGTTGTCCCACCATGTGGAAAACTCGATATTACCAGGAATGTCGTAAAAATCAGTGCTATATCCAACAGTTATTCCTGGGGAGAAGCTTCCTGTGGTAGGTATCCAATCCAGAAAAGCCGCAAGGTTTATACTCTGTTTTCTCGATAGCTTTTTTCTCAAAATGTCCATGTACAGGTATACGTTTATATAATAGTTGGAAAAACTTGAGAAATCCGTGGTTTTAATGCTCGAATATATTTGCAAATTGTCGAATGGTTGCAGGCTCAGGAGAGCCATGCCACCCGGTGTGAAACTCTTCATATCCGTTGTGTAGAAGATGGGTGCAAGCATCAACGCAGTTTTGTAATCCACGGAGAAATGCAGGGTACTGTAACCGATGCCGATTCTGGTGGAAGTTCCGTTCTGGATGGAATCCACGATGGGGAATCTCATATCTGGTACGATGAGATCCGCTAGATATTCGATGTTTCCATCTTTTTTCTCTATTTCAACTGGTTTCAGCTCAAGTTCCGCGGATTCATGTTTCGGGATGTTGAAGGGTAGATCGAGTGGTTTGAGTTTGTAGATGGCCGTTGCGGGTTCATGTTGCGAGTAGCCCAGGGCGTATATGTGTTCGCCGTGTGGACGAACGATCCAGAAAACAGACTTATCGGTTAGCTTTCTTACTTCACCCGTTGAAGGATCTAGCGAGTAGATGTTCATGTATCCCTTTTCGTACGTTGCACAGAGAATGATCTTCTTCCCGTACCAATTCACAGAACTCTTAAAGAATGGATCCGTCAGGAGGTATTCCTGCTTGCCGTTCTGAATCAGCACCATTTCGTTGCCGTTTCCCTCACGTGAGACCAACAGCACTATCCCATCATCGCCCACATCCATTTCTCTCACAAACCCTTTCACATTCGTTATCTGTTTTTCTGGTGTCATTATTTTCGATTCCATCTTCGCGGGATCATAGACGGCGTAGAAAAGTTTTCCTTTGTACACATCAAAGGCACTTATGACACCACGAGCGAGTTCCTTTTCATTATTGTCAGAAGTTTTCAGACTTTTTATGATTCTCAGGATCTTTTCGCTACCAGGACTTTCCGCCTCCAATATGGAGAAATAAATCGTTCCATTCTCCACAGTGATGGGGGAATCGGCATAAGGCGCCAATATAGTTTGGCCTTTTTCTCCATTGAGATCGATGATACGGATATACCTTTTTCGGAAACCGAAGGTTGCACCCATGTTGGTGTACTCCGAGCAAAGAAGATAGATTTTGTCTCCATCGACCTGAAAATCACTTACGTACAGCTTTCTATGTGTGAATATCTCTTCTCCTTGATTGTTGTACTTTCTTGCATTCTCTGCGAGTTCTTTCATCCATTCTGTGTACAATGCATCGAGGCTTTTTCCAAAGGCTTTGCTCGATGCCACGTTGATGCCCAATCCCACGAAACATCCCGAGAATTCTTTTAAGAAGTCTTTCACCCTTTGATGTCCGAAGCGTTTCGAGAGATAATCGTAGAATCCTGAAGGTATGTAGTAGTAAATCCCGCGTCCAAGGAACTCGTCTTCGGGTGCTGCGGAAGCCGATACGAGATTGGGGAACCATCCACCCTTTATCGCTGCCGCATACAATCCCATGTTGGTGATGGGATTGTTCAAGCGTCCCTGATACGGTGAAATATGGGATTCCGCGAACAATGTGGTGGATTCCACGAACGGGGAGCGGAACTGTGACGAAAACACACGTGTTCCCGTCAGTATACTGTCAAGGATCGCCGGAAACCCTGTTTCATATTCCGAATGTACGAAATGTGTTAGCTCGTGAACCACCACCATTTCGTACCAGGATCTAAGGTTCAAAATGGGAGTGCGCGGAGGGGTGAGATATATGACCACGTTGTTGAATCCCATGTAAGCTCCGTTGGCGAGAACTCCTGAATCCACAAGCAGGATGTTCACCTTGCTTTCCGGGTTGTAACCTATCAGGTCCGTTATGTACGTCCAGTAATTTTCGGCTATCTGCGCCACATAAGACGCTATGGATTCGTACTTGCTATCGTAGAATACCTTTACATGTTCTGTTTCCAGCACTTCATAACACAAAACTGACCCAGTAAGCGTTATTATCAATAGGAGGAAGATCAGATTCTTCAATTTTCCCGCCCCCTTGAAATCATGTTTTATACATATATTTTAACATGCTGGATCGAGAAAGTGTTCTTCAGAAACCGATGAGGATAATGGAACTTCTGGGCATCACCGTGTATTTCGGCGATGTAAGTTTCCTGGGTATATCCAGGAAATCATCGGGTGATTCGAGGTAGGTATCGACAACCCTGTACCAGTTTTTACCGTTCGGAGGGTCGGGTAATTCGAAAACCAGGGGTTCGATCCACTGGTTCAGAGCTACGTAGATATCCACATCCTGGAAGGCTGGATCAGGGCAATCTTTGCCGCTTATCATGAATGCTATGGAGCGAGAATAGTAACTCCGGTCAGGTTCATAAGGTTTCACCCCATGCCATGTGAGATCCGGTATACCATCTCCCGTGTAATCCAGGCCGGTGAAGAAGTGTTTCCTCCTGAGAGCGGGATGCATCTTTCTGAACTGTATCATTTTCTGGAAGAATCTGAAGATATCCATGTTCT
Source organism: Thermotogae bacterium (assembly GCA_021161835.1). Classification (GTDB taxonomy): domain Bacteria; phylum Thermotogota; class Thermotogae; order UBA12178; family UBA12178; genus JAGGZV01. The sequence goes on from JAGGZV010000067.1 coordinate 3,990, forward strand.
TTCCCTTCAGCGTCCAGTCCAGCCAGGTAATCTCGTTGTCGTGACAATAAGCGTTGTTGTTTCCACGCTGGGTTCTGCAGAACTCATCCCCCATGAGGATCATGGGTGTACCCTGGGACACCATGAGTATGGTGACGAAATTCTTTATCTGACGTTTGCGGAGTTTCAGTATCTCTGGATCGGTGGTGTCTCCTTCCACACCGTGATTGAAACTGAAATTCTCGTCTGCTCCGTCCTTGTTTTCTTCACCGTTGACTTCGTTGTGTTTCTGATTGTATGATACAAGATCGTACATGGTGAATCCATCGTGGGAGGTAACGAAGTTCACACTTGCCAGGGGGCCTCTGGCTTCGTAAAGATCCTGACTGCCTGCTATCCTGAGAGCAAGTTCCGAAACGGTTCCGTAATCCCCGCGAACGAATTTTCGCACTATGTCTCTGTATTTTCCATTCCATTCAGCCCATCCTTCCGGGAACTTTCCCAGGAAGTAACCACCAGCTGCATCCCATCCTTCGGCTATGAGTTTCACATCGTGAAGTATAGGGTCCTCGGCTATGTCCTTAAGAAGAGAGAGATCTCCTATCCAATCTCCGTTGGGTGCCCTACCTAGAATACCCGCAAGATCGAATCTGAAGCCGTCCACGTGCATTTCGGTGACCCAGTACCTCAAGCTGTCCAGGATCATCTGTTTGACCACCGGATGATTGCAGTTCAGAGTGTTACCGCATCCGGAATAGTTCAAATAGTATCTCTTGTTTCTGGGGTCCAGCATGTAGTATATCGAATTGTCGATTCCACGGAAGGAGAGTGTGGGCCCCAGCTCGTTTCCCTCACCTGTGTGATTGTAGACGACATCCAGTATGACTTCTATACCGTTCCTGTGCATTTCCTTTACAAAATCTTTGAACACGAACACCTGCTCACCCAATCTCAAACCCGGTGAGTAGTTCCCTGTGACGGCGAAGAAACAGAGGGGATTGTACCCCCAGACATCCTTTAGCTTTTCACCGGTTAAGGGATTGATCCGTGTGTTGGCGTTGGGATTGAATTCGAAGATGGGCATTAGCTCCACAGCCGTTATTCCCAGGGTCTTGAGATGGTCTATTTTCTCGAGTATTCCGGGGAAGGTTCCTTTATATCTGACTCCTGATGAAGGGCTCATGGTGAACAGACGTACATGTAATTCGTATATCACCGTATCCTGCCATGGAATTTTCAGTCTTTCGTCTCCCTCCCAATCGTATGAACTTCCATCTATAACGATGGATTTGGTGGGGCTAACTGCAGAATCTATTGTAGAAAATGAAAGATCTTTGAGAGGGGAACGTCTATCGTAACCATATACCGCATCCTCATCCCAGTTGTATGAACCCGATATGGCTTTCGCGTATGGATCGGACAGCATCTTGTTCACGTTGAAGCGGTGTCCTTGTGTCGGATCGTATGGTCCATCGACCCGCCAGGCGTAGAACTGGCCGTGTTTTACTCCGTGCACGTATATGTGCCATATATCACCGGTACGGTTCTTCGTGGCGTCCAGTTTGAATCTGTGCGAGGGTTTGTCGTCATAATAATTCTGATAAAGTTCCAGATAAACAGTTGTGGCGTTTCTTGAAAACAGTCCGAAGTTGACGCCATTTTCATCCGGTGTGGCACCAGGTATCGGTTTTCCCGGTGATACCTTCAATTCCACTTCCGGACCAGGGTTGTCATATTGAACGGTATAACCGTGGTTGTTTCTACGGTTTTGCATGTGCATCACCACTTTACTGTATTCTACATGGACGGTGTGTTCCCCTATTCGGTGTGCAATTCACTCTGCTTGTGAGTCGGGTGTGGTATAATTTCCCAAAATATATCTGAGGAGGCACATGTAAAGCCGATGAAAAGTGTAATTTCAATCGAATCGAATAGCGTGGTAATCTTTGCGTTCTGGTGGTGGTCATCGCCCCTTTGGTGGCGAAAGTAAAGCTTTGCTCCGTCACTGAAGGGGTCCTCGGCGTGTATACCTGAGGACCCCTTTAATTTTTTATAGAGGGGGTGTTTTTAGCTGTGGGAAAGCGGGTGAAAGTGGATCTTCCGGTGGAGGAGATGCCAAAGAACTGGTACAATGTGCTGGCTGATCTACCTTTTGAGCTGGATCCACCTTTGGATCCTGCTACTAGGGAACCTGTGAAACCCGAGGCCTTGCTGGCCATATTTCCCGAGAGTTTGGTGGAACAGGAAGTCACCAAAGAAAGACACATTCCTATTCCTGAAGAAGTGTTGAAGGAGTACGCCGTTTTCAGACCAACTCCTCTCATCCGTGCGGTGTATATGGAAGAGTATCTTGAAACTCCGGCGCGTATATATTACAAGTACGAAGGTGTATCACCCACAGGCAGTCACAAAACCAACACGGCACTTGCACAGGCATATTACAACGCTCGGGAAGGTGTGGAGGAACTGGTTACAGAGACTGGAGCCGGTCAATGGGGCAGTGCACTTTCATACTCCTGTGCGAAATTCGGTCTCAGATCCCGTGTTTTTATGGTCAGGATAAGTTACAAACAGAAACCCATGAGAAAGCAACTAATGAACCTTTTTGGAGGAGTTGTTGAACCAAGCCCGAGCAACAAAACAAACGTGGGAAAGGACTTTCTGGCTTCCAATCCCGAACACCCTGGTTCTCTGGGTATAGCCATAAGTGAAGCGATAGAATATGTGGTGTCTTCGAACAAGGTGAAATACTCTCTTGGAAGTGTTTTGAATCACGTTCTTTTACACCAAACCATCATAGGGTTAGAAATAGAGAAACAACTGGAGATTCTGGGAGAAAAACCAACCATAATCGTTGGGTGCCACGGCGGCGGATCCAATTTCGGTGGAACGGTCCTTCCTTTCGTACCGCGTAAGCTGGCCGGTGAAAACATACGTTTCATAGCTGCTGAACCGGAAGCATGTCCATCGCTCACCAAAGGTGAATACCGTTACGATTACGGAGATACAGCTGGTATGACGCCACTTTTGAAGATGTACACACTTGGAAAGGATTTTGTGCCACCTCCCATACATGCAGGAGGGCTACGTTACCATGGTTCTGCTCCCATAATAGCCAGACTCGTACATGAAGGAATAATAGAAGCACAGAGTTTTCCGCAGGAAGAAACTTTCGAAGCCGCGAAGTTGTTTGCGCGTCTTGAGGGCATCGTCCCTGCTCCAGAGGCTTCCCATGCTGTGGCAGCAGTGATAAGAGAAGCGGAGAAAGCCAAAGAAGAAAGAAGAGAAGAAGTGATAGTTTTCAACTTGAGTGGCCATGGCTTGTTCGATCTCTCCGCTTACACCTGACGATGTCCCGGGGGTTCCCACAAGGGGGGTTGAAAAAGCCCCGCCGATAAGGCGGGGCTGATCCACATTCAATTATCTTCACTGTTCTATGTAGAGCAGGTAGTATCTGAAGATCTGGGTGGGTTCGAGCAATATTCCTTTCACGTATGGTCTGGCAACGCAGAATTGTTTACCCTGCCACAGTGGTACGTAGGGAACATCCTCGGCGAGATACTGCTGCACCTTCTTGTACATTTCTGATCTTGCTTGCATGTCGCTTTCTCTACGTGCCTGGAGCATCATCTCCTCAACCCATTCGTTCTTGTAGAATGCACCCATCGATTTGGCGCCGCTCTCGCTGAGGAATGGCCACAGATAATCGTCCGGATCCAGATAATCGGGATACCAACCAAGCAGGAACATGCCCATGACACCATTGACGAAGTAGTCTATGTAAGTTGCCCATTCTGCATACTTGATCGTAACCTTAACCATGCCGGTTTCTTCGATGGCTTCTTTCAGAACCTGAGCAACATCTGCTTCTGTCGAGCCGTAGTGGGATGGCGTGTACCAGAGATCCACTTCGAGGGGGTTGTCTTCACTGTATCCTGCTTCTTCAAGGAGTTTTCGTGCTGTATAGAGGTCTCTCTTTGGCATGACGTCTACGTGACTCCACATTCCCATGGGTACCAGCGAGTAGAGAGGTTTGACGGTACCCGCGAACACATCTTCCACTATTGCTTGTCTGTTCACGGCATAGGCTATAGCCTTCCTGACCCTTACATCGGTGAACGGTTCCTGGGTTACATTGAAGACTATTTCTCTTATAACCGGGCTTTCTCCTTCATACACCACGAATCTGGGATCGTTCTTGAGAGCCAGCACGTCTCTGGGATCCAGAGTTCTGTATGCAACATCTATCTGTCCGCTTTCCAGAGCCAGACGCAACGTGCTCGCGTTTTCATAGAAGTTTATAACTATCATCTGTGTCTTGGGTTTGGGACCGAAGTATTTGGGGTTAGCAGCGAGAACTATCCTCACATCACGTACCCACTGGTACACATAATAGGGTCCGGACGCCACGGGTGCGTCTGTAAACACCTTGTCTTCTGGATGGCTTGCGGGATCTATGGGGTATGCAACTGTGAAGGCCAGAACCGACAGGAAAGCGGAGAACGGGTGCTTCAGATACACCTTGAAGGTGTAATCATCGGGCGCCTCAGTTTTTTCAACAACGTCGGAAAGCAGGAACGCGGGATCACCCTGGAGCTTTATGACCCTGTCAAAGGACCATTTCAATGTTTTGGCAGTTATGGGATTGCCGTTGGCGAAAACAGCATCTTTTCTTATATGGAATGTGTAAACAAGCCCATCGTCAGAGATCTCCCAGGATTCTGCTAGAGCAGGAACGAGCTCCGCTGTACCTGGTTTGTAGTCGACCAACCCTACCAGTACGTTTTGAAGAATGTTACAGGAGAAGTAGTCGTAAGCGTCAGCAGGATCGAGAACCCTGATTTTGTCTGTTGTACCGATGATCACAGTGTTCCGAGCCACACCAAATACGAATACCACGATCAACGCCATTAAGCCCAATATAACCAGCTTCCTCAAGATGAATCCCTCCCTTTTCAGGTTTGAATCTTCTGAAATTTTACCACGAAAAAATCAAAGGGAGGGGATCACCTCCCCTCCCATCTTGATTTACGATTCTTTACAAGCTGGGAACCAGGCTGGTCACATATTCGAATTTTCCATTCTTTATTGTGTCTATAACTACTGATTTCAGAGCATTACCATTTTTGTCTATGGTGATAACACCTGTCGCACCCTCGTAATTCTTCGTGTTCCTTATCTCAGCTGCGATCTTATCTGGATCTGTGCTCTTAGCTCTTTCAATGGCGTTCACTATGACCATGTACGCATCGAATCCAAGTGCGGCAAGAGCAGAAGGATCCTTACCGTACACTTCTCTGTAACGTTCAACGAATTTCTTTCCGAGTTCCGTTACTGCGCTCCTGACATGGAAGTGTGTTGTGAAGTAGAGACCTTCAACTGCTTTACCGCCTATCTTGACTGTTTCCGGGGCGTCTGCGCCGTCACCTGCGAGTATGTAACCATCATAACCGAGATCTCTCGCCTGACGGCTCATCAAGGCTATCTCTGGATAGTACCCGGTGATGTAGATAGCATCGGGTTTTTTGTTGAGAACATCGGTGAGTTGAGCGGTGAAGTCCTGATCTCCTGTTCTGTAAAATTCATTGAACGTTTTGCCTCCAAGTTTCTTGAACATGGCTCTGAAGAATGCGCTGAGACCGACAGAATAATCCTGTTCGATGTCCGTAAAGACCGCGACTGTGCGTACTCCCAATTGTTTGTAGGCAAACTCGGCCATGGCCGCACCTTGGTAAGGATCGGTGAAACAGACTCTGTTGACATATTTTTTACCCTGCGTAACCAATGGATTCGTGGAGGCGCTGCTGACCATAGGGATACCTTTACTCTCTGCAACTGCTCCTCCCGCCAGACTGTGCGAGCTCGCTACTTCACCGAGTATGGCCACAACTTTTTCGTAGTCAATGGCGCGTGATACGGCGTTTGCAGCCTCTACCTTGTCACTGCGATTGTCAAGCAACACCAGTTCAACGGGTTGTCCCAGTACCGTCGGTTTGAACTCGTGGGCGATCTTCACACCTTCCCAGCTCATTTGACCAAAAGCTGCTATACCACCGGTCATGGGAAGTACCACACCGATTTTGATGGTTGCAAATCCAAGCAATGCTACCATCACGACAGTAAAAGCAAGAAAGAATTTCCTCATATCCACACCTCCTCAGAAGGTTTTGGGGACACCAGTTTACTTACTGTTAATATTACCACATATTGAGGAAAGTTTCAATGTTGGCGCGATTGCACCATCACCATATCTGGATTATCGAATTTCCTAGCCTGTTATACCCCATCGCTTGAAAGAGTATGCGAGTATTCTGAGTATCAATCCTTCATAGATGTAGCCAGCTGCTTTCGCCATCTTTGTTATATCCGAATAGACGGGAACCAGGAGAGGAAGAGAATTAACTTCGAGAACATAATATTCACCGTCTTTCACCCTTATATCTATCCGTGCGTAATCTTGTAGTTCGAGGAGACGGAAGATCTTTCTACAACCATTTTCTATTTTTTCCACCATGGGGTGTGGTAAGCGTGCGGGACAATGGAATCTAAGGTAATGATCTATGCGATTCTTCACCCTATCCGAGTAGAATCTTTCCACTCCTTCTGGAAGATGTGAGAAATCTATTTCCAGGAGGGGAAGCACTTCCAGGTCTTCTCCATTTCCCAGTATTCCACATGTGATTTCTATCCCGTCTATGAATTCTTCCACCAATGCGGGTTGATGGAATTCTCCGTGTACATAATGCACCATTTTTTGAAGAGAATCAAGGTCATAAACCACGGATTCTTTTTTTAGACCCTTGGCACTTCCTTCACGGGAAGGCTTTACGATGAGGGGGAAAGTTAGTGTGTAATCCATGCACGGTTTTTCGCCAACCGGTACCACAAAAAAATCGGGTGTAGGTATATTATGATTTTTCAAAACCAGCTTGGTCAGGAACTTGTCAATGCACAACGCGTGTACTCGAGCTGATGGTCCAGTATAAGGTATGCCCATTTTGTCCAGTATAGCTGGAACGTGTAATTGTCTGGAATCTTTTCCACCTTTCGTGGAGAGGTTGAAAACGAAATCGACATTTTTTATCTTCTGCATGAAGTCATCGTCGAAAGGGATCGACAGCACCTCGAATTTTCCAGAGATACTCTTTTCAATTGCTTTTACCATTTCTTCAATATGGGAATCGGTAGGAAGATCATAAACTAGCCCGATCTTCTTCACCATTTCAACCCCTCCAATCTTTCCTTTTCTTTCATGATCTTTCCCGTTTCATCCACAACCACACATGCACCTTCCACGATGCGTGTGTTGACAACTCCTTTTGCCACGGACATGCCCCGTAAAGCAGGAGCATCCAGTATACCTGTCTCCACAGCTTTGTACAGAGTTTCGGGATCAAGAAGAGGTTCATCGGAATGTCCGAGAGCTTTTATTGCTTCCACTATTTCCAGGGCTTCCTCCTTCAGAATTTTCACACGTGTCATAATTTCTGGATCTTCGGTGGGATCAGGCATGCCTCTCCTTGCCAGTGCGCAGGCTCTTTTGACTATCTTTACACTTTCTATTATCTCTTTGCTGGTAGCTCTGTACAGAGCTTCACAGTATGCTGCCACATGTATTATGTGGGGTTCTATAGAAGAAGCGTAGAACATCGTTGCTGCCAGCTGACCTTTGGCAGCATTTGGGTCCGCGGGAAAGGAGAGCAATCCTGTTCTTATCATCCTGTAAACTTTGAAATTGTTGTCCTCTAGCGATTCAACCAGTTCTTTCTTAGCCAGCAATTTGGCTATATCCATTTTTGGTGACATTCCCGGCGGGTTGTCTATCATGTATTGCTGGACATAATGTTTAACACCCAGATGTTTTGCCACGTACGCGGCGATGTATGTGACCGCTACCGCCAAACTATCGTGGGCATATCGAAGTTCCCATTGGTGTGCATCGTTTATTTCCACAGGGACACCATTTTCTGCGTTCCACTTGATGGCTTCAAGGTTCTCCTTTATGGCTTCCAGCAATGGTCTGTCCGATCGCCTGTCCAGTTCAGAATACCAGAATATCGGGATGGTTGCCCAGGCGTTGTTCAATGTCTCCTTTAATATTTTGGAGAAGGAAACGAGGTGCCTGGTACCGGCGTAGCAGCGTACAAGTGGGTAGTTACCTCTTCTGGAAGCTTCATACAGTTTTTTGAAGTCTTCAATACTTCTTATTGGTGCGCCCCCCGCTCCATCCTGTCTGGGGTCTATCTTTTCCGGCTCGAAGAAAAATTGTTGGCAGTTTTGATCGGGAGCGATGGAAATGATATCCAGCAAACTGCTGTCTGCAAGTTTTTCGATTTCCTTTACGGTATCTGTCAGAGAAGGGAGACCTATGTGATGCCTTATCAGGGGATGCGGTTTCATGTATTCCACTCTCTCGGGCAAAGTCTGGGGTGGGATCTCCTTGTCTTTCGACTCTTTAAATCCTTTCAGGTATGCCACCACACCTTCCGATCCTTCAGAGCCGTCAAATATTCTGGAGAAGATGGGGTATTTCCTGGCAATCCCGGCCGTTTCCATCGTTCCACCGAATATGAATTCCTTGTCCTTTATTTTGTGTTTTTCGATCTCTTCGACGAGCTCATCCAGGAGTTTTTTGAGAGGTTCCGTACCCAACCTATAACTTATAGCCACAATATCGGGATCGTGTTTCAGGATACCTGAAACCAATTCACGAATGGACACCCGGCCGCCGAGATATACGGTTTCAAACCCTTCATCCTCTGCCAGGTTCAGGAAATTAAGCACCCCGGCTACATGTACATCACTGCCTATAACAGCTCCCAGAATCTTCTTCAAAGTTCTCCCTCCTCAACGTATCTGAGGATTTCCTTCAGACTTCGTCCTTCCAATCCAAGGCTTTTCACGGTCCTTCCCTCGCGCCAGAAATCTCTCCCCAGCATGGCGTTTGCCAGGTAGACTACCGCATCGATGATGGGAGTGTCGAGGTTGAACATCTTGCCAAAGGATGATATGGGTACCAGGCTCATAGGTACGTCTTCCAGGATGTAACGGTTCATGATACTGGGTGGTGCGTATATGCCCTGATAGCCAGCGTTGTTGTGTATAGCCTCATAAAGGTTGGAACCTATCACATCGTACGCATAATTCAACCATTCCTTGGCTGTGAGGGGTTCCACACCGAACTGTTCCATCACCCTGCACCTTTCGCTGTCGACTTTCTCAAGTACCTTGGCAACGGATGGTGAAATACCTTCTAGATAAAACTGAAAGTGTCCGGCCGTCGTCTCGATGCGGGCAGCGTTCAGTATCAAAACCGCGGGATGAAAGACCGCTCCAATGTTGTTAAAGCTAGTGTACACCACGTTGGGAGCCAGCTCGAACTCCGGCATCATCTGCTCCAATACTTCTTTGAGCTCGTCGTTTCTCTTTGCAGGCAGTGCGGCTACAGGTACAGCGTTTTTGATCCTCATTATCCTTGCAACGCCGGGATTTGCCATGCGCGATGCGAAGATGAAGGTCTGAGCTTCTGCCACTATTACCTTGCGTGAAATGCCAAGGCGGTCCAGAACTCTTCTGACTTCTATTGCTCCACCGGTTCTACCAGGATTGAGGATTATTATCTGACCATCTTCAAGGAACGGAGCCATCTTCTCTGCCACTTCTCTGTGAGCAAATGCTGGAACAACAACCATTATGACTTTGCGCCCTTTTATAGCTTCATCTATTCTCGTGGTGGCAAAAGAGATTTTGAATACCCCCGTTACTTCTCCTTCCAATCTGATCCTCCTGCTCTGAATTATGGGAGCTATTCTTCTGAAGCTGCGGTTGAACAGAGAAACATCTATTCCTCTCATAGCAAGATAAGCGGCAAGCGCCTGCCCACCGTTGCCAGCCCCTATAACGGCAACTTTCAGCATCCACATCCCTCCTTTTTATCTGTGGTGGGAGAAATCACGAGGGTGCGAGGCGTTATCATTATACAACACGATCGAGCCATAATTTCGACTTAACATGTAGAATATTGTGTTATAATGTCCTCGACGACAAGGAAATATCGTGACTTTTCATCTGGAGGTGACAGAATATAGGAAGGTCGGAAAATGGGGTTTGAGAATAAGCGAACTTTCCCTGGGATCGTGGTTAACCTTTGGCAATCGAATGGATATGGATGAAGCACGAAAATGTGTGAGAGAAGCTTTTAAGAATGGAATCAACTTTTTCGATACCGCCAAAGGGTATGCCGACGGTATGGCCGAATCCATGCTGGGTCAGATCCTGAAGGAATTCAGGAGGGAAGATGTGGTAATTTCCACGAAAATATTCTGGGGTGGGACGGGTCTGAACGATAAGGGGCTTTCGAAAAAGCATCTGATAGAAGGTACGTGGAATTCTTTGAAGCGCCTGCAATTGAGTTATGTGGATATACTTCATTGCCATCGTCCCGATCCGGAAGTTCCTATGGAGGAAGTGGTGTTTGCTATCGATTATATATTGAGAAGTAGTTTGGCCCTGTACTGGGGTACCTCAATGTGGAGCGCCCGGGAACTTGAGGCACACAAAGTTTGTAAAGAGTTGGGTTGCATGCCTCCCCATTGTGGAACAGCCATCGTACAGCATGTTGATGAGAGAAAAGGTGGAAAAAGAATACGATCCTATTTGCAGAAAGTACGGTATGGTCTTACCACTTTTAATCCGCTGGCTGGTGGTATACTGACGAACAAGTACAACAACGGTATGCCTGAAGGTTCGAGATTGGCCTGCTTCCCCCATCTCAGGAAACATTTCGAAGAGCAGGGTATACTGAGTGAAAAAACGTTTGCCAGGTTGAGAAAACTTCAAACGATAGCCGATACACTTGGCGTGAGCATGAGCCAGCTGGCCATAGCATGGTGCTTGAAAAATGATAACGCCAGCAGTGTGATACTGGGTGTCAGTGGTTCCAAACAGCTGACGGAGAATTTGAAAGCTCTTGAAATCAAGAAAAAACTAGATGATGAACTCATGAAGGAAATAGAAAAGATCTTGGAAAGTTGAAAATCGATCGAAAGCAATCCCCCTCCCGTATAGGAGGGGGATATCATTTTTCAGAATTCCAGGCCAGCTGCTATGTAAAACTGCCTAGATAATAGTATTTCCGCTGCTGGAGCATAGGGGTCATCTGTTGGAGTTTCAGGTAGATACACTCTTCCCATGAGCCCTATTTCTCCGGTAAATATAGCAAGACGCAGTCCCAAACCAACTTCAATCATCATGCCGCCGTATTCTTGTTCTGTCATCCAACCGATTATGGGTGCATCGGATGCCGCACGGAAGTAAATGTTGTCTGTTATGTAACCTCTGATACCAATACCGATGCCAAGCTTGTCTCTTATGTACTTTTCGTCGATAGGAGCTTGTGTGAATTCCCCAGTGTCAGGGTTAAAGGTACCAACCGGCAACATGAAGTAGAACCAGCCGAACTCCACACGTGCGAAAACTTCCAGCGGCATTGGTCCTGGTTCAGGTGGGTACGGTTCCTCCTCAGGTGGCATAGGCATTGGCCTGAACTCAGTACCTATGAAAAACCCCGCAAAAGAAGAAGCGGTCAGAAAGATCGCGGCAAGCATCAGAATCAAGAGTTTCCTCATAATTAACCACCTCCCGTTATTCACGCTTTCTTCATTTCCTTAGACCCCCTGGATGTATGATAAGTTCAGAAGATCTTAACCTTTTTTCCTGAGTAATTCCTCCACCTTGAAAGGAGGTATACGGTACTTCCTGGCATTTTCTATTCCCATTATACAGATTAGCTGGCAGAGGAATTCCAGCATTTCTAGTTTAGCATAGGCTTCTTC
>JAGGZV010000099.1 GCA_021161835.1 Thermotogae bacterium
ATAGGTCTTCCCAGAATAGCATAATCAAATATTATGGATGAATAATCGGTAATCAATAAATCTGTTACCATCAGCAACTCCTGAACATCAACGTATTTTTTCACATCAAAGGTAAACACGCTATCCACCATGTCGCGAAAATTAGCAAGTGGTATAACAGGATGTAGCCTTATGAGTAAGGCATATTTATCTCCTAGTTTGCTTTTCATATAACCAATATCGGGCGTAAAATAACTAAACACCTGAAAATCTCTAAATGTAGGGGCATAGAGGATTATTTTCTTTGCGGGATCAACGCCATATTCTTTTTCCAACTTTTGCTTTATCCTTTGCTTGCTAGTATTCGACACATTAAACAAAATGTCGTTTCGTGGAATACCGGTTGCTTTGACTTTGTCGATACTTATGCCGAAAGCGGATGCATACACTTTTCTACAGATTGGTGCACTACACAGAAGATATGTAAAATGACTTGCATCTCTTGCTATCATCTTTATCACACTTTTGTCATAAGCGCGGGTTTGGATTCCAAACTTTTTGAAAGCTCCAGCTGCATGCCATGTTTGAAGGTAAACCTGACTTTTTCGTGGCCGTACCTCTGACAAAAAGTGCGTGTTCACCACCCAAATTTTAGATGTAGCTAGATAGTAGAAAAACCGTGGGGACATATATTTCGCAACTTTTATAGCTTTCCTGTAATGTACTGGTACAGTTTTTGGGCGCTTCAGTATCCATACATATTCGTATTTATCGCCAAACGTTTCGTAAATTTTTTCAAATAGGTATCTAGGATTGCAAGAGAAAGCCCCGTTTGTTCCATTGAAAAACAGTATTCGTTCATTGTTCAATGGTAGCAAACAACAGGGTAAATAAAACATCCATACAAAAATTTTAAATAAAGGTTTGATAAACAGAAAGACAAAAATTCGCTGTAGAAAACGATTTCGTGCTAGTGAAAGCAACCGGTTTATTAGCGGTCTCATGGTATCTCTCCTGTTTGCTTGAATTTAATGAACTACACTTTTACCATATTATAATGAGTCATGTGACCTTCCCCAAATAGTTTCAAATCATCTTACTTATATTGTACAATAATTTGAGAAAACATTAGTAGAGGTGGAACATGCAAAAAATCGTCAGGAATCTAATGGTGAGTCTTTCCATAGCTTTGGGAGCATTAACTATAATCGTTTTAATAGTAGGCCCTGGCAAAGTTACTAAAACGTTGAAAATAGCTGATTCAAAGTATATTCTATTTACTTTCTTATTATGGTTGACCAGCGTATTTCTGGAAAGTCTGGCCTTTATGATTGGTGGCAAATTTATGAAATCAAGGATAAGTTTCCCGCAAAGTGTGATGTTAATTGTTATTGGTCGTTTTTTCAATGCTATAACGCCGTTTTCAACAGGTGGTCAGCCTGCTCAGGCCTACGTTATGAATAAAAAATCAAAAATCGATTTTGCCAGAGGTATAGGTACACTGGTAATAAAGTTTCTGATATATCAGATTGTAATAACTATATATGGAGTTGTTGTTCTCATATTTGCTTATCCTATCGCGCGAAAATACATTTCTAATATTGCTTCACTTGCATTCATAGGTTTTGCGATAAACTCTCTGGTGATGTTATTGATACTTCTTTTTTCACTGAACGAGAAATTTGCAAAAGAGTTATTACATATGTTGATAAACATTTTGGCATTTTTGCGTATCATAAAATTTCCTGAGAAAACAAGAGAGGAGATCATTGTAAAGATCAGAAATTTTAAAGGTGTTCTTGCAAGTACACTTAAATACCCCTTTCAAACGTTATTCATGGCGTTGATAACACTTGGACAGGTCATCGCTTTTATGAGCATGGCATACACTATCTATAAAGCTTTTGAAGGCAGTGGACATTCGTTCATGGAAATATTAGGGATTCAAAGTATTCTCTCGTTGTTGGTTAGTTTTGTGCCCACACCGGGAGCAAGTGGTGCTCAAGAAGGGATGTTTTTTATTATGTACAAAAACATTCTTACAAGCAATGTTGGTGGTGCACTCGTAACATGGCGATTTTTCTCATATTATATTCATATACTGGTAGGAGCAATGTTTTTACCGTATGCAAAGTCGCGAAAAGAAGCTGTATAGATAATTCTTTTTCGAAATACGTGGGAAGTCTATGCAATATAACAGAAAAAAGATGCATTCAACCAACGGCAGTGTAATTTGAGGATAAAAATCTCATAAACTTTTGATGTGTTATCGAAAAATAGTGGAGAATCAATCTGCCACTATTATTTTTGAAGTTCCTCTGTCCTTCTTCTGTGAATGTATGTTGTCAGCAACTCGCCGGTGAAGAAATGTATCACTTTTTTCGGTAAGAAACGAATAAGCAGGTACACTATAGTTATGTTCAAACAGAAATATATGTACCAGTATTTGCGTACGAAAGCTATAGGATCCATGAACTTAGAGAAGATCAGATAAAGCGGGATTCCTATCACTATATGGTATCCAAGTATGAAAAGTGTGTTTCTACCAAAAAGTTCCAGCACTTTTGAAAAACGCCTCTTTTCTATCAGAGCAGAGAAACCGATGATTATACCTATGTAGCAAATTTCCCCCACGAAGGTTAAGAGGGGAAAAGTTCCATAATATTTCGTGTTCAAATCGACCAACCCGTTGTACTTCACCACGAGGGAAAGGATCGCTATGGAAGAAATCAGAAGTAGTAATGGATTTTTCACTTTCAATTTGAACCTTCTGTATAAGATACCGATATGGAAGAAAACCAGACCAAACAGGGCGGTGTCTATCTCCCAGGGAAGTTTCATCCTGCCGAAGAAAGGTATTAGCAGCCCCAATGCTATTCCTGCATATGTCAGGTGTAACTTTCTGAACATGCCGTAGAAGACCTCCACCATAAAAAACATGGGCAGGTACCATAGAGGAGAGAGACTGTAAGGAACTTCACCAGGTCCCAGATATACCAGAAGGAATTTCTTCAGGGTTTCCGGAAACGTGAAGTTCAGTTTGGTTATGAAAAGTTGACTGACGAAAAAAATCGCTATATTCACAAAGCCCATGACAAAGTATGGTATTATGAGGCGCATGAATCTTCTGGCGACCAGAATTTTGAAGGGTCTATCTTTGTGAAGATAACCGGATATGAAAAGATACCCTGCCACAAGATACGACAGGTAACTAAATACAACACGTGGCACCATACAGTGCGCTAATACCACCAGTATTATGAGGAAACCCCGTGATATATCCAGCCATCGTATCCGTCCGTTCATTCTTTCACCTCTGCAATAATCTGCCGGTATCTTTGACGTTCGTAGCACATATTCAAGTGTTTTGACAGTAAAAGCTTTTCAAAGAGTTTCGAATACTTATATTATTCAAAGCGGTTTCAAAATTTGTTCTTTCCTAACCTCGAATACCATCCCTGTAATGTTCTTATCCAGAAGAGAAATGGTGGCTTTGGCCACATCGGCCGGGTCGAGCAGGGTATCCTTTGGTTCATTGCCGAAATTCTTGAATCTCATGGGTGTGGCTGTCCTTTCAGGACATATCACGTTTACCCTGATAAGGGGTTCTTCCTGGGCGAGCGCCTGTGCCAGGTTGACCACGGCAGCCTTTGTCGAAGAGTATATCGAATATAAAGCTCGACCAAGAGTGTAAGAGGAGGAAGAGAACAGAATCAACATTCCTTTGGTTTTTCTCAGGTACGGTATAGAAGCTTTCGCAACGTTTATACTTCCCACGTAATTGGTTTCCAGTTCCTCCATGATTTCCTTGTGGGATCTTTCCGATAGTTTCCCCATCTTCAGTATGCCCGCTGTGTTGATGACGAAGTCGATTCTTCCTTCTCTTTCGACGATATTTTCCACCACTTTCACCACATCTTCGTACCTTCTGATGTCCACCCCATTTCTTCTGGAAAATCCAAACGTTTTCACGTCCATCCCAACCAGCATGTTGTAGATCTTCTCGCCTATACCACTCGAATGGCCGAATATTAGAGCGACTTTGTCCTTCAGAAAGCCAGGATTGATCTCTGTAGGTATCAGGAGTCTCTGAGTTCTGAACTGGAATATTTTCTCTGCTATGTACACATCCAGAGGATAGGTGATCTTTATGTTCCAGTCGCTTCCCTTTATGGTGAAAACCCTGCAGAGGTTGTATCTCAATATCAATCCACAATCGTCGGTTACATGTTCATCCACGTCTGGATCCTCTGCTGCTATTTCATGAGCCTTTCTTATTATTTTGTATATGAATATTTGAGGTGTCTGTCCTCTTTTCAGATATCTTCTTTCAGGGATTTCTTCTATGAATCCCCTGTCATCCACCCTGACAATGGTATCGGGTGAGTCTATGACCACGTCAACCGCTCCATGCTTTCTGGCAGCTTTGAGCCCTGTTCTTATTATATTTTCATCCAGAAAAGGTCTGGCTACATCGTGGATGAATACCACATCTTCGTCTTCCGCTTCCAGCGCCATTACACCGTAATAGCTACTTTCACGTCTCGTTTTGCCGCCAAAGACGATCTTTGATATTTTGCTGTATGATTTCCTCACCACGATTTCATCCACGTAATCCTTTATCTCCGGTGCGACCACCAGAACGATGTCATCGATGCAATCGCTTCTTTCGAAGATTTCAATGGTGTGTTCCAGAAGAGTTTTCCCCGCGATTTTTATCAACTGTTTCGGCCGTTCGTAACCTAGTCTTATGCCCCTACCACCTGCGAGAAGCACCGCATGCGTTTTCAAACCCATCACCACCTTCGTTGTTTCATGTTATCCCAGAATTATGATAACAAACGGAGGCCATCCACTCACGGATTTACATATTGATATCCAAAGATTTCCAGATATCTTTTCTAAGGTTCTTCTAAGATTCGGCTCGTAGAATTTTGGAAGGAGGAGGTGTTGGTATGAAAAAGGCCGGAGTATTCTGGGTGTTCACCTTCATATTGATTGCTTCAATACACTTCGCAAACCCGGTAACTCTCCGTCAGGTTGTGGAAGGTGGTATGTCGAATGATCCCGATATTCTGAATGCAATCGCCGATTATCAACAGGCAAAGGACGATTACCAGATGCAGTTGTTGTCCGTGGATACGCGAATAGATGAAATTAATGCGGAAATAACCTTTCTAAACGCACAGAAGTCCTATCGTCTTTCACTTTCGAAATTTTATCAGACAATGGTGAATTTGTATTATGGAATTGTCGTGGAATCTTTCAATCTGGAAACCGCGAAAATCGATTTGCGTATAGCAGAGCTGGATTTCAACGAAAAGATCAATCTCTACGAGAAGGGATTGATAGTGAGAGAAGACGTGGAAGAAGCTTCTCTGACCCTGAAGCAGGAGAAACTGGATCTTGAAGAAGAGATTTTGAATTTGAAAGAAGATTTGAAGGAGCTGGGCTGGCGAACGGAAATAGCTTTGAACCCCGCAACTTCCTCTTTCAAACCGTCCTCATATCCTTCTCCTGAGGAACTGGTACTTTCAACGGACACGTATCTTGAGAGGGATGTGGAAGTGAAGGTGTGTGAGCTTTCCGTGGAGCGAGCTCAGTTGGAGCTGGATTCTCTCGATGGCGCATCCGACTACGAAATCAAAAAGGCCGAAAGGGAGCTATCTAAAGCCAGGCGAATTCTTGAGAAAACCAGGAATAACGTTCTGAGGGAATACCGTGAGAAGGTGTTCGGTCTGGAAAAGACACATAAAAGCATGGATATTGCAAAGAAAGCTTGGGACGTACAACGCGCACGTTTCGAAGTAGCAAAAACCAGATACGAAAAAGGCCTGATTTCTGAAAGGGAATACTTGATGGCGAAGAAGCAGCTACTTTCCAGAATCTGCTCATATTTTCAAGCTGAAAAATCTTATGTCCTGGCTCTCGTGGATTTGCTAATATCCATGGGCAATTACGAGCCTTTAAAGTGAAAATCACGAGGGATGATGAAGGTGAGAAGGATTGTCTTCATTATCGTTCTTCTCATTTCGTATCCGGTAATGGCGGGTTTTCTTAACATACTGAAGGAGCGGCTGGAAGAAGATACCCAATATTTGCAGGCTCTGAAAAATCTTAAAATCGCTCAGCAGAAAATACAGGCTGGTAGATCGTGGTTCATGCCATATGTTCAGCTGAATTCCCGGTTGTTCTGGGAAGATGGATCACTCGCTTTATCTGTGAATCCTACGATGTCTTTTGATGTTGAAGGGTGGAAGGTCTCTATTTCTAACACATTTAGTGTTGATGAAACTGGTGATTCATGGCAGGGGTGGTCGATATCCATTGACAAAAATCTTTTCGAATTCGAAGATGTGGAAGATCTTGAAGGACTTGCCTTGTATCTACAGAGTGTCTGGGATGTAAAAAATAGCAAAAATCATGTTTTTAGAGCACTGGTGGAGGAAATATTCGACGCGTGGATGACACATGAAAGGATGAATGTAATCAGAAAGAAGCTAGAAATACGCAAAAGGATCCTCAAGAAAAAAACCGTGAATGAAGGTGTCAATGTTTCGGGAAGAGAAATAGCTATCGAGGAAAGGGAGTTATTGTCACTGGAAAGCAACATAAGAGCTCTGGAACAGAAATTAATAGGAGCTGTCGAAGTGAGCGAGGAGCTTCTGGACGAAGTTCTTGAATCCGTGCGAAACGTGCTGAAAAATGGTGCATATGGAGAGAGCTGGGATCTTCGGGAAGATCTGGAGGCTCAGAAACTGCTGTTAAAAGCTGCTGAGTTGAGAAAGAAAAGGACTTTTGTGGAATATCTCCCTACCCCTGCGCTTTCGTTTTCATGGCTTGAGAAACCTGCGCCATCTCAACACAATTTAACTGTGGGAATATCTTTGAGCTGGTCTCTCATCGACAAAGGAGAAAGAAGCGTTCAGATAGAGACAACGAATCTCGAGTATGAGATATTGAAGGTCAAACTCGAGAAGACTTTTGAGGAATTGAAGAATCAGTGGGGGGCTTTAAAGAAGAAACGTGAAATCTTGGATCTTGAAAAGAGAATGAAAGAAATGGATCTTTCTCTGGCTTTATCTGATCTGGAGAAAGCTCGGCGTAAGCTGGAAATGGGTTTGATTACCTGCGATGAGCTGGAATTGCTCGAAATGGATGTGAGGGAGAAGGAACTCGAAATACGGGAGCAGGAATTTGAGGGCATTCTGCTGGAGCTGGATGCTCTGATATTGAAAGGGCTCGACATCACGAGCTTTCTGGGGGTGGAAGAGTGAAGAAAATAACCGTTTCGCTTGCCTTATCTTTGATGGTAATCGCATTGCTGGCAGGGTGCAAAGTGTTATCCGGCGATACCCCCTCCACGTCTTCCACGACTTACGAGTATGTGGTGAGAAGGGGACCCCTTCTGGAAACGGTGGATATATCTGGAAGGGTTGTGGCAGATGAGGAGCGTGAAGTACGAACACTCGTGGCTGGTGTAGTTGAGAAAGTATTCGTCGAGGAGGGGGACAGGGTGAAAAAAGGCGACGAACTTCTGGAATTGGAAGACGAGATGTACAGGCTCAACTATTTGAAGGCCCTTCAGAACTACGAGAACGCCCGAGCAGAAGGTACCCGCTTCCTCCTGGAACAAAGGAAGCTGGAATTGGAAATGGCCCGGCGCGAGCTCGAGAGAACGAAAATTTATGCTCCAATAGATGGTGCAGTGGTTACGGTCAACGTGGATGAGGGAGAACCTGTGAACTCTGGAAAAGTGATAGTGAGCATCGTGAGCGTGGACTCGATTCATGTGGAAGGAGCCATCGATGAAGTGGACTACGGGAAGATCGAAATTGGACAACGCGCGATGGTAATGTTTGAGAGCTTGAATCTCTCTGTTCCGGGTACGGTGTCGTATATTTCACCCGTTGCACACACCAGCGGTGGTCTCAACGTGTTTCCTTTAAAAGTGAAAATTGGGAAGAGGAGAGGGATGGAGAAAATAGTTCCTGGATTGTCCTGTGATGTAAAGATAATCGTTGTGAACAAACATGATGTTCTCGTAATACCCGTGGGTGCGTTGAGAAAATTTGGAGACGAATATTTCGTCAGGGTGAAAACGGATGAAGGTATTGAGGACAGGAAAATTAGTGTGGGTTACATCGGAGATTTCGTTGCTGAGGTGATATCCGGTTTGAGGGAGGGTGAGACGCTTCTGATAGCGAAAGGAGGCCAGAGTGGAAGCGCGAAGGGAAGTATCAAACAGGGACCGGCAGGTAGAAGGATCAACCCATTCCGGATACTCGGGAGGTAAAACGGTGATCAAGCTGGAAGAGGTGACCAAAGTTTATCGCATGGGTATGGAGGAAGTGCGAGCTCTGGACGGTGTCACTCTGTGGGTGGATGAAGGAGAAATGCTGGTTATCATGGGGCCTTCCGGAAGCGGGAAATCCACCCTTCTGCACATAATGGGATGTTTGGATAGACCCACAGAAGGAAAGGTTTTCATAGATGGTGAGGATATTTCCAGACTCAATGATGCTCAACTCGCTCGATTGAGAAACTCCACGATAGGATTCGTCTTCCAGCAATTCAATCTTTTACCCAGAATGACGGCGTTCGGGAACATCGAATTACCCTTGATATATGCTGGCATACCGAGAAAAGAGAGGATACGAAGGGTGAAAACCCTTCTGAAGCGTTTCGAGCTGGAGGATAGAGCACGTCATAGACCCGGACAATTATCGGGTGGTCAACAACAGCGCGTAGCCATAGCCAGGGCGCTGGCAAATGAACCGAAAATAATACTGGCCGATGAGCCAACCGGCAATCTGGACACCGCCAGTGGAAAGACGGTGATAGAAAATCTTGTGAAACTCAACAAAGAGGGAATAACCGTGATCGTGGTTACCCACGATCCGGAAGTGGCCAGTATAGGTCACAGGATTATCTATCTGAGGGATGGCAAGATAGTGGGCGAAGAGGTGAAATGATGATACTCGAGATGATCAAGGCAGCAATCTTTTCAATACTTTCTAATAAACTTCGTACTTTCCTATCCATGCTGGGTATAACCATAGGTGTGGCTGCGGTGATAGCGGTGGTTTCCATAGGTCAAGGGGCGGGTGAATCCATAAAGGAGAGAATATCCTCACTCGGATCGAATATTCTGTTCGTTATGCCTGGAAAGATAGGAGGTGTGGGAGGTAGAATAGCACAGGCCGTGGGCGATGTCCTGAGCGAGGACGATGCCGTGAAGATAAAAACGTATTGTCCGTCTGTTTCCCATGTAACCCCTGTGCTTCAACGTCAGTACAATGTACAACATGGCGATGTGAACACGATATCTTCCATCATAGGTGTATATCCTGAAGTTTTCACCATGTTGAATCTCGAGGTGGAGCGAGGAAGAACGTTTGACAATAATGACGATGGAAGAAGAGTTTGTATAATCGGCGCCGGGGCGAAGGAGGAACTGTTTGGGGAAAAGGACCCTCTGGGTGAATCTCTGTACATCGTAACACCTGCCGGTAAACAGAAATTCACCGTTGTGGGAGTTCTGAAACCCGCTGGACAGCTCCTCATGTTTCGACCCGATGAGGCCATCATTCTACCGTTCAAAACCGCAAAAAATCGGATATTCCATACGAAGCAGGTGAGTCTGCTGATGGTACAGGTGGAAAAAGAAGAACTTACCACTCAGG
>JAGGZV010000061.1 GCA_021161835.1 Thermotogae bacterium
CAAGTGAAATGTTGAAATACGCTGCCCACAGTTTAAGCGTTGGCCTGGAAAGGTTCCTGGATTTTTCCAGCACCGTCTTGATTTCCTCGACGGAGTAAACGTCCAGAAGTTCCTTCACATGTTGCGCGGTCCCATACTCGAGAACTCTCTCGATTATAAAGAACTTATCCCTTTTCAGATCGAGTTTTTCCTTATCCACATCCCAAAAGCAGACATTATCTATCAACACGCTTTCTATCTCCTTTAAAAACTCTTTGTCTCCTCGCTTATACATACTCAATCTCCTTCTTTATTTCCTCTCTTACATGCCTTACTCTTATTGATTCGATACCATCCGGGGTTAAAATATCAATTTCTCTGCCAAAAAGCTTCTCGAGGAAATCAATAAGACCACAAACATTTTTGAATGTTGCTTTACCCCTCTCAAACTCCACAACAAAATCAATGTCGCTTCCTTCAGTTATTTCATCCCTTACTGCAGAGCCAAAAATTCCTATCCTCTTAACCCCGAAATTCCTTATCTCATCCTTATTTTTCCTGATTCTTTCCACTATTTCTCTTTTTGTTATCATATTTCCACCTCTTCAGGATTTATCCCCCATCTCTTATAAAACCGCTTTCCAGCACTTATCTCCACACTAGCTTTTCAAGTATACTTCTGTGCCTCCGATTCATGTACCGCCCACAGTCTGTACGAATGATAAAAATCTTGTGCGAATACATATCCATAGCATATTTTCAAGAAACTCTTTCTTTCAAACTCTAACCGGTACCTTTTGTATTATACAGTTCCTCTTAACAACTTCCATCATCAATACAGACAACCATTCTGTGAACACAACACCACGAAGAGGAATAGCTGTTACCCGTGTTACAACTGTTTAGAAACTGTATAATGCTGTTACAACTGTTACTAATTCCCGGCACATCCCCTGAACTATCTACGTGTATATACAAAAAATCCCCCGCTTCAAAGGGGGATCGATTCTGGAACACTGGCTGCAATAATTCTGCTTGTATTTTGATTGTGCGGGTTAACCGGCGGATGTTCTAAAAACCCCTCAAGATAGGAGCTTTTTCAGACCCGCTTTGACGATTTCTTTGATTCTTCCAGGTTCGAATTCACCGGCCATAATGTAAGATGACATGAAGAAGCTCGTTGTAAAAAAGTAGAACTCTTCGAAGGTGGCTCCTATCTCTTCTTTATATCTTTCATAAGCTTCCTTTAATGCCGTCCTGTAATCTTTTTGAAATCCTTCGTAATCCTTCTTACTGGATTTTAAATGCCTGTGGAAGGTGTAAAGAAGTTTCCCCCTTGTTTTCATATTTCTGAAGACCCTTTCCACCATCATATCCAGGAATTCTTCGGCGTTTCTGGAATCCTTCAGGGATTCCCTAACATCCTTTACAAAACTGCTGTACACACTGCTCGCCACGGCTTTCAGAAGCTTTTCCTTTGACTCGAAATAAACGTATATCGTTCCCTTGCCGACCCTGGCTTCCCTTGCTATATCACTTGTCGAAACATCCTCTATTCCTCTCTCAGCGAACAACTTTTCAGCAGCTTCTATTATCGCTCTTCTCTTCTCCTCTTTCTTCACCTGCACACCTGGCACCTCTCCATCCTCTGCAATTCTACAACGAAAATGGCCCCGGAATGGGGCCACTTTGCCTAGAAAGGTTTGAAAACACTCTCATCTATTTTCACATTCAGTTCGAACTTCTCAACTTCTATCTTTACCCCTAGCTTTCCCTTAAGATATATTTCAACTTTCACGGGAAACATCTCCTTTTCATCGAACCAGACCTTCTGAAATTCCTTTCCATCTCCTATCTTGAACGCAAAAGCCTTCAGGTGCGAATCTTCCCCCAGAAACTCCACTTTTTTCCCTTCAACTGCTTGTTTCAGGTTTCCCAGCACGAAATTGTAAAGCAATCCCATATCCTTTCCGGGGTTCTTCCTAGCAGAATCCTTCAAAGGTTTCTTTATCTTCCTGTTCATCGCGGGTATGTATGTGTAGAAGTACTCACCATCCATCGCTATGATGCTTCCAGCCATATTCTTTGGATTCCTGTATTCTATCCTCATCATTTTACCGTTCCTGACATAGTAGAATTCGAATTCTGCCGTGCTTTTCCTTCCCGCTGAGTAGTTGTATGCCTTTATAGTACACACCACACTTTCCAGTTTTTCCGACGCTTTCAATACATCGTTGAAATCCACGGCTAAAGCCGTGAAAGCCATGACGGCTATCACCAGAACAAGAAATTTCCTCATGCCGCTTCCCTCCTTTCATAAATATTTCTTTTCTCTTTCTTCCTCATAAATGCTATTCCAATAAAAGCTGTGCCCGCTCCAATAAGTGCGGATATTGAAGCCAGCGTCTGCACTTTCCTGTACGAAGCCAGTATATTATCGAAGGCAAATATGGACGAAAAATCCGTTCTCGCGAAAATTATCCCTGCCATGGCGGGGCCTATCATCCCTCCAACGCTTCTCATTATGCTGATCATTCCGGCGGCAATGCCTCTCTTTGCTTCCCCAAGCTCCTCCATGGCTATATGGTTCATTGGGGTCATGGGAATTCCAACTGCCAGCGCTAGAAGTATGGAAAAAGCAAAAAAGCTCGCAGTGCCGGTCGTGTATGCAGAAAACAAATAGGCGGCAGCGGATAGAAAAAGAAGTCCGAAAGCCATAACCTTCGAATGGCCGAATCTTCTCGATAAAGCTCCTCCAAATGCGATGGCCACTGTCATGATCGCTGCAAAAGGATCAACTGCATACACAGACGCTGACACGCTCCATGAAAGCAGAACCTGCACATATGGAGCCATGAAAGTTATCAATGTGAACATAGCCATACCAAAAAGTATCGCGGTTATGCTGGTAAACATGAAAGCGGGGTTTCTAAAATCCTTTATATCTATCGCCGGTTCCTTTACCTTAAGTTCCACAAAAACGAAGATTACGAAAGCAACCCCACTGGCTACAAGATACAGAAAACCTTCAATTGAAAGTGGCCAGCTTCGGCCTATTTCCCTCATGAATAGAATAAGTCCCATCATAGCCGCGGCAAAAAGGGAACTTCCGGGTATGTCCACATCTTTCTTTCCACTGCCTGGCACATTCTCCTTCAAAATGATCGCTGCGAGCCCTGCCCCTGCGAGTGACAGCAACATTGGTAACATGTAAATCCAGAAAACTCCCAGATAATCATGAAGCACCCCTCCAAGATTTACTCCGAGAATCATTCCAAGCCCATAAGTCGCATTGACTATCGAAAGTGCCTTTTCCTTTTTATCCTTCATTATCTCGATAGCCATGGCATTGGATACGGGAAGAATTCCTCCAGAACCAAGCCCCTGTACCATTCTCCCCACAACGACAATGACAAAATTTTTCGAAACAGCAGAGAGAAACAGGCCCGCTGAATATATGAGAGTTGATATAACGAAGATTTTCTTTCTACCGTAGATGTCGCTTAGTTTTCCGAATATCGGCATGAACGCCGCGTAGGTGAGCATGAAACCTGTCATGAGCCACATCGCACTGCTTTGATCTATTCCGTAAATATCCGCCGCCAGGCCAAGTATTGGAACTATCACAGTTATTCCAATGGCAGCTAAAGCGTTGTTAAGCGCAACCGCCAACATTTTCAATTTTCTCACCTCCTTGTTAATACCGACCGCTCAGTATTAAAACACAATAAACCCTTTTTGTCAACCCTCAACTGAAAGGTACCCTGACACACAATGGAGGGGCTATCCATCATCTCACAAAGCCTATGAGGTAAAGTGGTATGGAATTCTTAAACCCGATATCAATATCATCCTTTAAAATCACTGTTGTTCCTTTTCTCTTTGATTTCCCACCTATTTCATATCTGATACCATCCACCACGAAATCACATTCCTCATCTTCTGGAACCCCGATATGTTTACCATATAACTGTGATACGAAAAATGCTTCGCGAAGAGTACCTACGTTCACATTCCTCTCCCCAGCTATTGCGGAGTACATGTCACAGGTGAACAGAAAAATCTTCCCGCCTTTTATCCTCTCCTTTTTTCTTACCAGTCTGATAACACATGACCCTTCTAAAATATCCAGAACATCATAAAAAGTATCGCGCGATATGCCTATATCCTTGGTCAAAGATGCAACACTTATTTGTGGTATTGGTGATCCGGCCACGAAAGCCAGCAGCTTTTTGAGTGAAGCGATGGTGGGGGGTTTCATAAATTTCACACTGGGAATATCCTCATAAAAAACCTTATCCAGCACTGATCTGAGGATTTCCATGTACTCACTTTTACACTTGAAAACACTAAAATATGGGAAGTTTCCAAACGTCAAAAATTCTTTGAATGCTTTCAACACCCCTGGAAATACTTTCAGAATTTCATCGGCGATTTTCTGATGATTTTCAAGGATTTCGCTTATTGAAAACTTTCTCAATTGCACCGAATATCTCAAATTCAAATACTCCCGGAAAGATAAAGGAGCCATTTCGTATATCATCATCCTGCGTGATAGGTCACCTTTCTGGGTGAGAACAGCGAGCCTGGAACTTCCAAGAACCACGATCTTTCTATCAGGATTGAAATCATGGAGCGCTTTGACCTCTGTGGCCCAGTTAGGATATTTGTGAACCTCATCGATGATGATCTCCTTACCACCATATCTGAAGAACAGACTACCTATACTGTACAATCCCGCTCTCAAAACTAAAGGATTATCCGCAGACACATAAAGCGTCTCATCAGGAGACCTACCAAGAAGCTTCACACGCTGTAATACGAGCACCGTTTTTCCCACGCCTCGTGCACCCACTATCCCCACAAGCGGAAGATTCCAGTTAATTTCATCCATATAATCGCGAACATAATCTGTAGGTACCCATCTTACCAGATCCATCTGAATCCTGGTCAGTTCTTCTATAACCTCCATGCTTCTCCCACCACGTGAATTTGTCGGCTGAACCCGACAAAATTATAACATATTTGTCGGCTGAACC
Source organism: Thermotogae bacterium (assembly GCA_021161835.1). Classification (GTDB taxonomy): domain Bacteria; phylum Thermotogota; class Thermotogae; order UBA12178; family UBA12178; genus JAGGZV01. Next base: position 5,019 of record JAGGZV010000061.1, read on the forward strand.
CGACATATAGCACATGTTGAATATGCATTCTCTCACCATTAATACAATAACGGCTTTGTGAACCCGACACCACGGAGAAGAAAAACAGTTACTCACCTGCACGCCATTGTTTGAGGAAGATATCGAGAAACTCCGCACTCTTTCTGTTTCCTGTTATCAGCGGAACACCAGCGGTACACGCAACCTCAGCGAAAGGAGAATCACCAATATCATCCAGCTCCACCACAACCTCCGGAACAATCCATTCAGATTCAGCTTTTATATATTCCAGTAACCACTTCACATATCACTTCTTGCTTCCCTCACTATTTCGTTTATCCCTTCTTCACTCAACTTGTGAAAGCCTTTTTCCATCGAATACCTTCTTAGCTTTTCAAGCGCTATTCGTGCTTTAGCCGACCTGATAGCCTTTTCAAGTGTGAATATATCCTCATCTTCCACCTTCACCACCACAGCCACAGGCTTACCATTGGAAGTTATAACCTCAAAATCTTCCTTCCACAGAACAGCGAGATTCTGTCTTATCTCTCTACTTGTAACCATCCTCATGCCAGCACCTTCCCTATGTCATACATTGTATCACGCAATATGTCCAACAATTTAGCCACAAATGAACATACAGATATTTACCGGCTATTAAAAAATAATGAGAGAAAAGTCTTGAAGAAATATCTCAATATAAAACATCCTCTGATCTTGAAAATCTTATTGTACAAGAAGCAAAAAGAACAGGATTCAAAATACCACCTGTAGCCAAACATTTGATGGGGATAGTGGAACATTTACATAGAGTAGATGACGAAAGCTTTCTAATAATCCATTTTGCTCTTAGATGGTAAATATCTGCATGCCAGGTGCCATTACGAAAGTCAAGGGACTCTTTACTGCCCCACCAACAGGTCATAAATGTGTTATAATTGACCTGCCAGGAGGTCAAAATGTGAATCGAGAGGAACTTTTTGAGGTCCTACTCAGATGGAACCTCTTTGCTTTACCAAATAGCAGGAAGTCACAAGAAAAAAAGAAAAATTCTCATGATAAATTTTGAAGACTTTGCTCTCTCCGCAGGAAATCTCGGTCCTTCCCTCATAGAAGTTCTTATCTCCATCTACAAGCAAGAAGCTTACAGTGAACACGATTTCATCCTGATGCTCGATGAGGTTCAAAACGTTAGAAACTGGCATAAATGCCTGCTTCCTTTTTCCTTCAAGGAGTACCTTCATGCCATGGGAATAGATACACTAGATCGTTTAAAGATCAGAAGCAGCAAAAATGAAATTCTCAAAAATTTTATTCAGTACATGAAATGGGGTGGCTTTCCAGAAGTGGTTTTATCTGCCCGCGAGGAATCAACGAAAGAGATCCTACTAACAACCTATGCTCAAGATGTGGTGATGAAAGATGTTGCACTCAGGAAGAATATCGACAATCTCCAGTTTCTGAAGTGGCTTGCAACCTACCTCGCTCAGAACATTTCCTCAAGACTGACTTACAGGAAACTTCAAAATCTTTACTCTGCAGCTTTCGGAGAGAAAGTATCCACTACTACTGTTGCGAACTACCTTTCCTACTTTGAGGAAGCATTTATATTCTTCAAAGTGGAGCACATAGCCCTATCAGAAAAAAGAAAACTTCTAAAACCATTCAAAATTTACATAGTTGATACAGGCCTTCGCAGGGCTCTGTATCCTTCTCCAACAAGTGACGTTGGTCGAATCCTTGAAAACATCGTATTTCTCCATTTGAAAAGGACCTGCGATCAAGTTTATTATTACCTTACAGAAAAAACAGAGGTGGACTTCATCTGCACAAGGAAAAGCGAAACTTATCTCATAAACGTGAGCTACGTATCCAAGATGTCAGATCTAAACCCACGAGAAATAAAATCCCTGCTCCAGCCAGACCTTCCAGACGGCAGACGTATCATCCTGACCTGGGACCTCAGAGAGAGTATAAAAGAAGGTAGCAAAACTATAAAGCTTATCCCAGTGTACGAATTTCTACTGGAGGCTGAATA
>JAGGZV010000060.1 GCA_021161835.1 Thermotogae bacterium
GCACACGACCATCGTCACCAGTGAAAGTCTTGTGCAGGTACACCATCTCCTCTATGCGATCCACCCTGTAAACGCTTCTGGTGAGAGATCGGCGGAAGAAGATCACCGCATCTTCGTCTACTATACCTAGATTACCATATCCTGGTGAGTCGAAAGTGGCGACGTTACTCGTGTACGTCTTGGTGACCTCCCGTGCGGCGTGTATTTCATCATTCAAACAGACCAGTACACCATGTCCCCAGGCTTCGTCGGATGCAGCTACTCTCACAGCGGAAAGCACATTTCTGGGACCATCGGTTCCCAGTTCATTTATGTTCCTCATACTCGCTGTCATGACAACGGGTTTTTCCGAATCCACAGTGAGGTCCAGAAAATACGCCGTTTCTTCCAGTGTATCCGTCCCGTGAGTCACAACCACTCCCTTCACATCTTCTCTCCTGAGAATCTCATTCACTCTCTCCGAAAGCTTCAACATCCTGCTGGGAGTCATGTGAGGACTCGGTATGTTGGAAAAATCGACCAACTCCACTTCTGCTATCTCCCGCAACCCTTCGATAGCTGTTATCAAGCGATTCCCGCCTTCCAGTGGTACAACCCCTCCACCTGGTGACTTGACCATGGCTATCGTGCCACCGGTGGTAACTATGACAACCTTCCCCCTCATCCTTCCCCACCCCCTACCATTCGATGGAGAAACGTAGAACTCTTTCCACGATAGATTCTACACCTCCATGGAAAAGGGCTCGATCATCTGGTATATGGAAGGCATAATGATAGATCATCGAGCTCCACGCGAATCCAGGATGCTTCCTCTGAAAAAGAGAGAAGGTGATCATCCAGCGGTATCAGGCTGTAACCTGGTCTATCATAGTTTTTGCGTATCCTATAGAGTCGCCACATGCCACCTGCACTTCTGCGTACGTATTTAAGGTAGCCTACTTCCGTGTTGAAGAAAAGAGTATTCTCGGATAGAACTTCACACCGGGAAACTTCCTCACCGTGGAAGTCTTCCATAATGAATTCCAGGATCTGTACTTTCTTCAATTCCCGGGTATACGTTTCACACGCCCCAATGATACCCAATATACCGCTCACGCACAGGGCAAGCATGAGTGAAAAAACGAGGGTCAAGGAAAGATTGACAAGCTCCTCTGTTAGTTTCATCCCATCCCCTCCTCACAGCCGTGCTTCTCAATTATAACCAGGGAAAACTCGCAAATTCCCTCGATGCAATGATTCTTCTGTCCCACGTTGTGGTTGCGTGACATTCCATCACCCATGAATGGGGACTATCTGAAATTGTTCTATAATCTTCAATGGTGCTTTTACCCATAAGGAGTGTGAAAACGTGCGCACAACAATGTGGATTGTTGCATTGGTGTTTCTCCTGTTTTCCTGCGCACCCTACACCATGGTAAAGAAAGGATTCGAAGATCTGAACGCGAGACTGGAAACGATAGAAAAAAGACTGGAAAATGTGGAGGCGGAATCCAGCACAACATCTGAAAGTCTCGAGAGCGTGAAGCGTGCCCTCAACATTTTGAGATGGAAATTGGAAGAAATGAAGGATATCCGCGATACTCTCGTGGATATGGGATGCTCCGTATCGAAGATTGAAGAATCAGTATCCAGGTTAGAAAAAGCGTTTTCGGAAATGCGTGGATTGAAGAGCACCGTCGACACAATGAGCAGCCTGCAGAAGAGTTTGAAGAAAGATCTGGACACTTTCATGATGCTGGCGGATACCAGAAGTTTGAAAAGCGACATAACCGAACTGAAGATGCTCATGAAATCACTGGGTAAATTGATTCCACAGACAGGTCAGACCTTCGAAATGCTGACACATGTTGTGGCACCTGGCGAAACTCTGAGCAAAATAGCACGTATGTACGGTATTACCGTGAAGAAGATAATGGAGGTCAATCCTGAAATAAAAGATCCTTCGAGGATATATGCGTATCAGAGGATAAAGATTCCTGTGAGCGTTGAAACGCTTATGAGCATATCCAGAGTACTGGAAATGCATCTGGGGGTAACCCTGAAATGGGACAACCTGATACATATGGTGTACACCTCATTTGGGGAAGTTCGCAAGGGATATGCCAACCCCGGGCTTGATCTCAAACTCGAACCGGGTATTCCCGTTCTGACACCTGTTGGAGGAAGGGTCGTTTTCGCTGGTCACCTCAACGCTGAATACGGAAACACCGTCAAGGTAGAACATGGAGAAGGTTACATCAGTGTTTTCGGAAGACTGGAGAAGGTAAACGTCGAGGAAGGGGAAATGCTGGGAGCGGGAGATGTGGTAGGATACACGGGAACCAGTTTTCCCAATCTTCATCTGGAGTTGTGGTTCGATGGAAAGCCTCTGGACCCACTCACGGTGTTCTTCACAGATCTGGGGGAATTCAAGGTTACCATGTACACCGAGTGGGATGATGGTAAACCCTTCGTTCATCCATATTTCAAGAGGACAAGTTCAGGACGTTACACGCGTATGGGTGAAACGATAGCAGCCGATCCCGATCTATTGCCACCTGGCACCATCGTTTACATACCGTACTTCAGAGATTGGTACAACAAAGGATTTTTCGTGGTACAGGATGCCGGCGGTGCCGTTAAGGGAAAGAGAATAGACGTGTTCGTTCATGATGTGGGAATGGCCAAGAATTTCTCCAGGTTTCTCAAAGTTTACCTGGTGAAAAAAGGAGAGCTGTGAGATGAGAAACCTCATTCTGCTGATGTCGGTGATAGCCACCATATCTTTATTCAGCATTCAGATTTACAATGTGGGTGAAGCACCCTGGAACTTTGAAATCTACAACGCAGGTGACAAAACCTATGCTCTCATTCTCGACAGAGGACGATCTTCTCTCGTGATATTGGATCTGAACACCGGAGAGAAAAAAGTCATAGAGCTACCAAGTTTCCCCACCGATATTTACATGGAAGATAACGAAGCATTGATAACATGCATCGAAAAAGGTGCTCTCGTCAAGGTGAACCTGAGTGATTTCGAAATCGACAAGAGTAAACTGCTGGGTGCTCAGATATTCAGGTTTCTCAGAACCTGGCCCGTTGAAAACGGATACGCCGTGCTTTCGTACGATGGTAGAGTACTGGTGATCACGAAGAACCTCGAAGTATCGAAGATCTTCTACATATCATCGCATTCGCTGGACGCAGCACTGTGGAGAAATTTCCTGGTATCTTTAAAGAGCGAAAATTACGATCCTATATGGCACAAATTCACAGAAGAAAAAGCGGTGGTATTCTCCGATCTGAGCACAGGTAAAACTTTCCGTGAATATGCAGGAAAAATTCCCGCCTATATCCTCACGTTCGAAAAAGAACTGCTGGTGATCTCCTACTGGGATGGTCAGATAACGGCCTTCGATGAAAACATGAACACCAAAAGAATGGTGTTCAACGCCAGGGTTAACTCGCCTGTGATTGTGGGAAATACGGTCTATCTTCTTAGTTTCGACACCAGCGAACTCCTGGCAGTTGATCCCGAAACTCTGAAAGTGGTCAGGCGTTTGAAACTTAAAGGCCGTGGACCGGTGAGGTTAAAGGTTTTCGACAATTGGCTCGTCGTCCTGAACGTTCTGGATGACAGCGTGGATGTGGTTGATCCCACATCTTTTAAAAACCGCTTTCATTTCCACACCGGACGATATCCCGTGGACGTTGAAAAAATCAGTGAAAACAAACTCGCCATTCTGTGCGAAGAAGCCGGGCAATTATGGCTGCACGAAATCGAGAAATGATTTCACTGTGCTGGCGCTGCTTTCGATTCGTCAGGTATCGTGAAGAAAGCTACCATCGCTATGATATCTGCGATCAATAACAGAATAAAGCCCACAAGGACAACACCCAGGATAGCTCCCCACAAGTAGAAGCACCGCTCCTATAACCGCAAATATTGAGGCCCCATGTTGTGCCAAACCTAGAAGTTCAACGATTATCCCCACACCCGCGAGAATTCCCGCTGCCCTTGGATTCACCGCCAATCTCTCCTGTTAGGAATATTGTCCACATATAGATAAACGCACCAA